>NZ_JBSYGH010000001.1:118313-385150 GCF_054121495.1 Salegentibacter haimaensis | reverse complement strand
CTTATACCTATTTTGGGATTCCATCAACACTATCTAGTTGGAAAAGCGAGGTTGTGAATTGCTTTCAGAAATGCCAGTTTATTCACGACTTCCAAAATAAAAAATAGAATCCAGGAGTAATTGTACTTTTAATCAGGATTCACAGGTATGCTCGCTATAGAGAACAGCAAGCCCAGTTGTGAATTGCTTTCAGAATTGTACTTTTAATCAGGATTCACAGGTTTTATACTTCCATTGTTACACTGGGTTCAGTTGTGAATTGCTTTCAGAATTGTACTTTTAATCAGGATTCACAGGATAACAGCATCGGTAATTGAGGCTTTGCGGGTTGTGAATTGCTTTCAGAATTGTACTTTTAATCAGGATTCACAGGCCACATTGTTGGACATTCCATTTGTTCCGGGTTGTGAATTGCTTTCAGAATTGTACTTTTAATCAGGATTCACAGGGTCACGTCATCAACAAAGAATGGTTAGGTTGTTGTGAATTGCTTTCAGAATTGTACTTTTAATCAGGATTCACAGGAAAACGTCACAAAGCATTTACAGTTGAATAGTTGTGAATTGCTTTCAGAATTGTACTTTTAATCAGGATTCACAGGGGCTTATGACGGAGCTAGTTTGGTGTATACGTTGTGAATTGCTTTCAGAATTGTACTTTTAATCAGGATTCACAGGTTCAGGAGGTGTATTAGTGCTACACGACATGTTGTGAATTGCTTTCAGAATTGTACTTTTAATCAGGATTCACAGGTCACAAAAGACAAAGAAGGTAAGACTCTTAGTTGTGAATTGCTTTCAGAATTGTACTTTTAATCAGGATTCACAGGTCTCTTTAGATAAAGTTTCAGGAAACTCTAGTTGTGAATTGCTTTCAGAATTGTACTTTTAATCAGGATTCACAGGGTAAGGCTCTGAATACATATCGGGCAGAATGTTGTGAATTGCTTTCAGAATTGTACTTTTAATCAGGATTCACAGGAGGAAAAAGAACTTTCAAAAAAGTAGATTAGTTGTGAATTGCTTTCAGAATTGTACTTTTAATCAGGATTCACAGGATACCCGCTGTAAAAAGCTGGTATCCTGTTTTTTAGAGGGGTTCTTAGAATTGAAAATTCAGCGTATTTGAGGAAGTTTCTATTGTACCCGACCTAAGAATTAAAATCCTAAAACAACTCCAATTGTTGGGTAGGAGCCTCAGTTGCAGTTTCCTTGCGGCCGTGAAAGAGTTCGATCATTCCAAATTGTTTATCGGTAATTTGCATAATGCAAACCTTTCCTTTTTTCGGCAGTGATTTTTTGGTGCGCTTGGTATGCACTTCGGCATTTTCCCGACTGGCACAAAACCTGGTATAGATCGAAAACTGAAACATTCCAAAACCATCATCTAAAAGATCTTTTCTAAACCTGGCAGCAGCCTTGCGTTCGGCCCGGGTTTCGGTTGGTAAATCAAAAAATACAAGTACCCACATAGAGCGATATTGGTTAAGCCGTGAAAATTTGTCTTCCATCTTTATTGATATTCAGGATATAGAATCTTCCTGCTTAAATTTGCGAAACATTCATAGAGCGAGTTGGTGGTTCGGCTTAGGGCCACCATCAATGGGCTCCACTTCCCGTCAATATAAACGTCCAAAGCCGGCACCTTTAACAACATAGATTTGAGATTGGTATCAAGTTCCTGAACTTTCTCACCTGAAGCTACTATTTCGTAAACTAAATCATCTACATAAATGCGATATGGTTCCATAATATCATCGGCCAGGGCAAAGGCGTTGTATTTGTTGTGATGGAAAATACCAACCCCAGGTAGTAAACCGGAGCTAATAAGCGCCCTGGCAGTTACTGCCCTTAAGATTGCATAGCCGTAATTGAGCAAATTATTAGGAGGTTCCCCGTGCCGATAGCGAGTGAAGCCCTCAATATCAAACAGATTTTGCCAATAATGTGCTGCAGCCACAGCCTCGTGATTTTCGGAATCTCCGCTTTTTACCTCCCCCGCCCAGCGTTTTAATTTTTTATGATTTTTATTTCGGCGGAAAAGGTGTTGTGCCTGGTTGCCAATTTTCGCGCTAATGGTTTGTTGCCATAAATTTTTTTTCAAAGGAAGACTGGCATTTAATTGGGCCGTAAAGCGTTCGGTTTGCTCAGAATGTCCTACCAGGGGTTGAAGAATTGAACAGGGCAGGTGTTGTTTATCACAATTTACCACAGCTGCTTTGTTCTGAATCAGTTTAGTAATTAGTCCGTTGGTTAGAGTGATCTGCGGATTTTCCAGCACCAACATCCCTATATCTTCAATGGGCACCCGCTTCTCTTCTTTTTCTCCCTCAGGAAAGTTGATTACCAATTGCTCGTTTTTTGTGCTTAGATAGGCGGGATTGCCGAAAAAGAGGGTTCGTTTGATCATAATTTCACTTTTTTAAGCCTTCCTGAGCTGCTTAACCTATAAGGTCCTATTCTATTCCTGTTAATTCCGGGGGATAGAGATGACAGAATTTAAAATTTTCAAGATCATCGAAATAGCTAATAACCTCCTGTCTTTGCAACTTCGTTTTCTTCCTGGAAATTATACTTTTATATGAGCAATACTCCCAATTTTCAGGCCTATCCACAATACCGGCCATAACCGGGTTATAATGTATGTAATGAATCACTTTTCTTAGGTAAGTTTCATCACTAATGAGCTTTCGCTTATATGGTCTTGAAAACAGATTTCCGTTTCTATCTTGTTGTTTATTGAATGCTTTTGAATAGGCATTAAAAAAATTACTGAATTGACGGGAGACCAGACCTGACAGGTTTTGGAAACCTGTCAGGTCTATACTGGAATCGACTTCCCCGATCTTATCTTTGAAAAATTCTTTTAAGACCTTCTCCTCTTTAACTCGAATTAAAAAATGAAAATGATTAGGCATTAAACAATAGCAAAATGTATCTGCCACCTGGGTGATGTAATCATCATATTTTCGCAGGAAATACCGATAATTGTCTTTTGAAAGAAATAATTGCCCACTACCAATTACCCTATTGTAAATATGATAGGTGTATTCTGGGCTTAATATGGATTTGTAATCATTCAATATTTTCTTCTTTATCTCGGTCCGTTCAGAAATTCATTGTCATATGGTGACTAACGAATCGAATACCATTGATCACAGATTAAAACTTCCAGTTTAATGTGCCATCTAAATTCATTTCAAAATCTTTCCCTTCAATAGCAAAATTCCAATTATTACTTCTTAATCTTAAAAGAGGTGAGTATTCATTAAAATCAAAAGTAGATTTCTCTTTAAATTCCTTTTTAATGTCAGTATTACTTCCTGAAATTAAATGATGTTTTAATTTAATTCTTCCATCGCTTTCAAATTGATACATTTTATACATTCTATCAGAAAGTTCTTCTTTTGAAATTTCCCTAAGCTCTTCCATATTTTCTTTATAGAAAATAGCTTTTTGCCTTGATTTTAAAACAGCATATAATGGGATTTTAGCTTTTTTCTTTTGGAGGGAATTAAACATTGGGATTTCATAAAAATCTTTTTCACTTTCAATATTTAACTTTGCTAAATCAAATATGCCAACAATATCAATAGCACGTTCTTCTTTACCGTTTATTTCTCCTTTGTAATATAGACAAAAAACGTTCTCTCCATTTTGAGCATAAGTAGTTTGCTTATAAATTTTTTCAGATTTAAAATCGTGTTCATGGGGCTGCACAGCTGCCGAATGACTTAAGCGGTCAAAGCATCTGATATGTCTAATTTTATTAACCTTCTCTCCATTTTTATTAAGCATATAAATGCCATTTTCTAAAGCGGTCTTAAAATTTCCGGCTTTATTTACCTGTTTTTCGATAATGTTGAATAAATCTTTATCGACTATAACTTTTTTAACTTCAGTTAAATTTTTAAAACCCGGGGAAGCCGTGTCTTTAGCATAAGTAAGAGGTTTTCTTATAACTAATTTTATGTCCTCACCTAATAGCATTTTTTGATTTTCATCAAATAAAATTTTATGATTTTCATCCCTTTTTGGTTGTTTAATGGCACCGTAGAATGATTCGCCGTGCAATTGACCTCGTATAGTATCGCCTTTGGCCCATTTTGGTTTGCCATTCTCCTTTTTATCAATTTTGCCTCGTTTTCTAACTTTTTTGAAAGTAGGGGTTAAGGTTCGATGTTCTTTAAGATTATTAATGAGTGTTTCTTCCTCAATATTTTTTATATATGAAACTTTGAAGTTGTCCCAGTCTAGAGGCTCTTCATGGTAGGTTTTTCCTGTCCTGTTGTCTATTTCTAACTGGTATTTTTTGAGAATTTCATCTCTATATGCTGGTTTTGGAATTAGGGTAAGAATAGCTGCATCTACTGCATGGTGGCTATGAACAGAACGGTCTTTCTTTTCACTGCGTAATTTTACCTTGTAAATTTCCTTGAAACTATTTACCACATTCCCTTTTTGTACTTCTACACGACTAAAAACTGTTTTGAGATAAGGTATTGCATATTTTGTCATTATCTGCGTATCGCGCAACTGGCTATTACGCCAACTAGCTTTATATTCCTCTATGGTAAAAGTTTGTAGTTTCTGCTTTAGATAATCTAAATCAAATTTTATCTGATGACGTTTTTGTATATAGTAATCCTTAATTTCTTTAGTACTCGCATAACTGGTTCTCTTCAAATATTCATCCAGTTGATTTTCTAAATCAGTGATTTTACTCCATTTGATGAAAATAATTTCTTCAACTTTTCCTCTTTTCTTAATGGTTTTTTTCTCGACACTTCGTTTGCCGAAAATCGCTTCGATATTTTTTATGATAGGCTGAATAGATTTCCCATTAAAATTCAAGTCCTCGTCATAATTATCAAGTTGAATAGGAAACTTTTTCCCCTTTATATTTGAGTTGAAATTTTTATCTGCAAGCGTTAAATTTTTTAATTCGTTGTCAAAACTGATGCTTGCTGGAATAGTATGTTCAATATCGTAATATTCTCCATTTAATACATCACACATATTAATTGTTGCACCTGTATACATACATTTTCTATCTTGTTCTTCCCAAAGTCGAATTTTCCTGATTAAACTTTTATTTTCAGGATCAAAACTCGTCTTGCATTCCTTATTAATTTCCTCAATCGTTTTTTTGAATTTCTGGTTTTCCCTTTCTCGGTCATTTTGCCATTTTTCCAGGGCTTTACGATAGTTAGTGTTATTAAGTTCACGGGCAATCTCTACTACAATTCTTGTGTGGGTATCAATTTGTTCCGTTTGTAATAGAAAATTGAGTAATTGCTTTAATTTGTGCAGGGTTTTTAATGCCATCGGGTTTTTAAACCCCTTGCTGATGGGTTCCGGATTACCCAACAGTTTTAGGGATATCCCGTCTGCCTCAGCATCAGGGTTTCGATGCAAAAATGAATCGAGTTCAGATTCCTTTATATAAAATACTTCACCTCTTTGATTTATTTCCTTATAGGTATCCGAATTTGGGTACTTATCCTGTTCGGATGGATGCCATAAATATTTTATGTTTTCATCCGGAATAGCATAGTGCTGTTGTAAATAATTAAAAATGTTTTGATGAAGACGGGGTTGTTCCATAAAACCTCCTTTTTTAGCTTGAAATGGTTTTTGAAGGAACTCTTTATAATTACTTTTAACGTAAGCTAAATACTCATTTTTCTTTTCTTCTGCTATGTCTTTCCAGGTTTTCTCCCCTAATTCATCCTTAATTTTTTCCTGAATCAGTTTTATGTCTGATGAATCTAAATCCTCATCTTGACTCAAATAATAATCACCATCAGCTACCAGTTCGGTTCTAAATAAACCATTTAATATATTGTTTAATTTACGCTGAGTAGAAATGATTTCATAAATTTCATCAACTTTTTCAGCAAAATCATTAATCATAGCTTCTGAAATCTGATGGGATCCAAGGACTTTCTGAAGGTTTGCCATATACACTGCCTTAGAATAAATAAAACCTTTTTGAAGGTAGGGAAGAATCTTTTTAATGGCAGAAAGGCTTAAAGTCGCATAACCTTGCTGAAGTCTTATTTTAGAAAATTTATCAGCTTTTTCTTCCGGCAGTTTCAATTTTTCTGTGGCAAATTCTTTCAATTTTTCCTCGCTGTCAAAGGTGAATAAAACGTGCCAAATATCTTCAAAGGTATAACTAGCCGAATCTTTTTTTGATGGTTGAGCCTTACGTTTGAATGCTTCTTGCCAACCAAAATCTTCTTTCCAGTTTTCACCTAGAATATCCTCAAATTGTTTCAATAATTTTGCTGAAAGGACTTTCGTCTTTTCTCTAACTGCATAAGCGGAGGTTATAGTGGCTCGGTCCCTATGCAATTGGTTAAGAATAGATTTAAGGCTAAAATCACTACCTGTTTTATAGAAAATAGGATATATTTTCTCTTTAAGATATTTTTCCTGTTTCCAACCTTCTGGAGCTTCAATTTTCAAATTATTGATAAAAACCCAGGTTCGATACTCCTCATAGAGTGGGTGACTAATAGGTGCCCGTCTTTTATTTTTCTCATAAGTACACAAACCAACAGAACCTTTTTGCGTACGTAATGGACGTTGCCAAATGATAGCTTTCCATAGTTTTTCGTAGAACTGATTATCTAAATCATGAACCCGGCAAATTTCCTTTAACTCATTCTCATAATCTTTTCTAAGATTATAACGTTGGCGTATCCGTATTTTCGCACTGTCTGTCGATTTATCTTTTTGATATTGATAAAGTGCGGCACCCAAACTCCTATTTTCTTTGATGTAATCAGCAATCACATTTCTACCAGGGGTATCATTTTTCTTACTCCCCTCCATCATTGTTTTGGCCTCTTCTTCATCACGACCTTTGAAACCTCGTCTTTGAACCAAATGATAGAATATTCGACCTAGTATTTGGGGATTTTCCTGAAAAACTTTCTTATCTGTTTCATTCTCACTTACCGCTTTAGCTCGAAACAAATAATGATTCTCGTGCTTGTCCTTACCAAAAAGATGAAAATCGGGTTTCCCATCGCTATTAAAATCGTAACGAAGCCAATTGATAAAAGCTTCGGTCTGTGGGTATTTCCTGGGTTTATCCTTTTTATATCTTCTCCATTCATCTAACTCTTCTATGGTTAATGGACACATTTTCTTATTAATAAGAAATTCCAATAATTCCCATTTTCGATATTTTTCGGCTTGATAGTTTCTTCGCTTCCCCCGACTCTCAGTTCTCCTTTTAACTTTAGGAAATTCAACTCCCTTTTCCTCTCCAACACCTTTGTCAAAGATTAAAACTCCTGCTTTTATGATTTGATTTTCGGATTCTGAGATATCACGAATTGCCCAGCCGATAGAGTTTGTTCCCAGATCTAATCCTAAAGTTAGGTTGCTCATAAATTTTATTTTTATATATTTGAAATACTGAAAGCTTTTCACAATAAGGCTATAAGCCGAAGAAAAATCTTAAACCCTGCGTACTCCGTGGGGTTTTTTTCATCAAAACATTCAAAGCGGCCTTAACGGGTCGCTTTTTCTTTTTATTAAATCTTCTTCAGAATATTTCCCCGGGCAGTAGGGTGTGCGGAGAGTCTTACATAATTACTAAAATTAATCGAAAAAAGCAATTTATTGCCTGGGGGAGAAGCATTTTCTAAAAAGCAAAAACCTCCTTATTTGGAGGTTTTTGTGGTTTTGGGAGTGGGTTGTAGCCTCACCAGGAATCGAACCTGGATCTAAAGTTTAGGAAACTTCTATTCTATCCATTGAACTATGAGGCCTTTTTTAAAAATTAAATCATTCTTATTTACTCAAAATTCAAAGTTTAGGACCCCGAGCCGTCGGGGCTATTCTATCCATTGAACTATGAGGCCAGTCTTTAAAAATCTGGCAACACAAAAATAAGAATGTTGACTTCAATTTCACAAATTCAGCCTAAAATCCCGGGGCCGCTTTCTATAATCTTTGTACCTTCAATCTGAACAAAAATTCATCTAACATGAAATTATTTTCAACTTTAAGCGGATTCCTGCTGTTTTTCGCGGCTACCTGCAATAATCCCCAGGATGATCTTATAGAACTCACCGGCAATCTTGAAGCTACCGGAATCACCAGCTACCAGTACGGCAGTCACACGCTTACCACCAATGATACTTTCTACGCTCTTAAAAGCGGCAGCCAGGATCTTACTGCTTTTGAAGGTAAAAAAGTAAAGATTAAAGGCGAAAAAGTGGAAGGGTATCCTGTAGATGGCGGGCCCGAGTATATTGAGGTGAAAGAGATCAAAGAGAAACAATAAGCTGCGCACCAGCGGCTGGGAAAATTAAAGGGCAAGCTCTATATTTGGGCAAAATCTCCGAAAAGATGAAAAAATTTGCCCTTTTGCTGCTTTTTCCGGCAGTTTTATTTACTTCTAAAATTCAGGCTCAAATCGATGAATCCCAAACCGGGGCCTGGTACATGTATTTCTGGAATACTCAATTTGGCGAAAGCCGGTTTGGGATGCAGGGAGACCTGCAATACCGAAACTGGGACCTGGGTGGCGACCTGGAGCAAATGCTATTACGCGGCGGCTTTACCTACACTCCAAAAAATGCCAATATCAAATTCACCCTGGGCTACGCCCATATCATTACCGGGGATTTTGGACCTTCTTCCGAATTTACCGTAGAAAGCAGGATCTACCAGGAGGCTTTGCTTCCGCATAAATTAAGCGACAGATTCTACCTGGCCCATCGCTTTCGGTACGAACAACGTTTTATGGGCACCCAGGATATGCGCACCAGGTTTAGATATAACCTCTTTCTAAATGTTCCGCTTAACCAGGCCAATCTCAATAAAAATGCGATTTACATAGCACTTTACAATGAGCTGTTTATTAATGGGGAACGTGAATTTGGCGGCCCCCAGAGAGTGGCACTTTTTGACCGCAATCGCTTTTACAGCGCCCTTGGATATGCCATAAAGGATAATTTAAAAGTGCAGGCGGGCTATATGCAACAAACTACCGATATCTGGAGCAAGGGCCAACTTCAATTAAGTTTGCATCACAATTTTTAAGCAGAGGTTTTAGGTTTTCCTATCTTTAAGAACCAAACTTTTAAAGATGAAAACACTATTACTTATTTTATCCGGAATACTGGTCATTCCATTTTCAGTGATTGCACAGAAACCGGCTGAAGCCTTTGCGCACACCTATTCTATCGTGGCCCGCGATTCGGTGACAGGAGAGATGGCCGTTGGCGTACAAAGCCACTGGTTTTCGGTGGGCCCGCTGGTAGCCTGGGGAAAATCTGGAGTTGGCGTGGTCGCCACCCAGTCTTTTGTGAATCCGGCCTACGGGCCCAGGGGCCTGGAGCTAATGGAGAATGGAGAAAATGCTGAAATCGCGCTGGAAAAGTTAATTTCTGAAGATGAAGGCCGGCATTACCGGCAGGTGGCTTTTTTAGACAAAACCGGAAATACTTCAGCATTTACGGGCGACAATTGCGTGGAAGCTGCCGCGCATATCTCCGGAAATAATTTCTCGGTACAGGCCAATATGATGCTCAATGAAAACACCGTTCCTGCTATGGCTGAAGCTTTTCAGCAAAATGAACAACTCCCGCTGGCCGAACGTGTGCTCGAGGTTTTAAAGGCGGCCCAGCAAAGCGGCGGGGATATCCGCGGAAAGCAATCGGCGGCATTGATCGTGGTGGGGCCCGAGAAGGTTGAACAAAGCTGGAACGATAAGAAAATAGACCTGCGGGTAGACGATCACCCTGAACCTATTAAGGAACTCGAACGATTGCTTAAAACGGCCAGGGCCTATGAATATATGAACAGGGGCGACCTGGCGATGGAAGCAGGCGATGTTGAGGAAGCTCTAAAAGAATATGGCGCGGCCGAAAAATTATTCCCCGACAACCTTGAAATGCGTTTCTGGAAAGCTGTAGCCCTGGCCAACGCCGGCCGACTGGAGGAGGCAAAACCCATTTTCGACAGAATTTTTTATGAAGATGAAAATTGGCGCGAAATGCTGCAGCGTTTGCCTAAAGCGGGATTGCTTCAGCTGGAAAAAGAACAGCTGGAAATGCTAATAAATCAGGAAGACTGATTTTTCGTATATTTACCCAGCCCCTTCACAATCTAAAAAATTCAGAATTATGAAAATCACACTATCAAAATTAATGCTGGGTGCCGCGGCTATTTCTATGGGGCTTTTCGCATCCTGCAAAGACGAGGAAAAAACTCCTGAAACCATCCAGGTAGAAGAAAGCAACACTACCAATACCCAGGCTCAAAAGATGAACCCGGCGCACGGGCAACCCGGGCATCGCTGCGATTTACCGGTAGGCGCTCCTCTTCCCGAGAGCGGTTCAGAAAGTATGATGCAACAAAACCAACAAACTCCCTCAATGAGCACTTCTCCAATTAGAGTGAACCAAAACTCCACAAATTCAGGAACGGCTCAAAAGAATCCGCCGCACGGGGAACCGGGTCACCGCTGTGATCTACCTGTAGGTGCCGATTTGCCAACGGGATAAGAATTTAAATTTTAAACAAGTTTTTCTATAAAATGAAAAAGCAGGTATGATGCCTGCTTTTTTTATTTTTAAATCGTAGAAACTAACTATACTTCAATTGAAATTTTAACCTTTCCACCAAGCCCCTTTTCTACTATATCGTATAAAGTTTTGAGAGTAAGGTTACTGCCATTGTTTTCAATTCTTGAAATGTAGGAACGTTTTTTATCTACCAGTTCCCCCAGTTCTTCCTGAGTAAGATTTTTGTTCTCCCGGGCCTGTCTCAATAACAGGCCAATTTTAAATGATTCGAAATCCCTATCTAACTCATCTCTACGCTCAGTTCCCTTCTTACCATAAACGCTATCCTTAATTTCTTTCCAGCTTTTAGTTTCCATTTTTCTCATTTTTATCTTTGTAATAGGATTTCATTAAATAGATGGCTTTATCAATTTCTTTTTGAGGCGTTTTTTGTGATTTTTTAGTAAAACCATTAAGCAAAATCACCAACTTGCCCTTATCAAAGAAACAGAATACTATCCAAATATTTGTTCCCAACTTAATCCGCGCCTCATAAAGTCCTTTGACTCCACCAATAGATTTCAAATAGGTTGAAGGAATCCTTTCATAGGTCTCAATAATTTCCAGAACCTTAAAAATTTTATCCTGAACCTTTACAGGTTGAGAGAGAAGGAATTCCTCAAAATAATTTTTATACTGAATTATTTCTCTCACTTTTTCCATCAACACAAATGTAACTTAAAAGTTACATATATTCTGGATTTTACCCCCAAAAAAAATCCGTAGCTCAATAGAACTACGGATTTTTTTTATGCGGTATTCTTCGTTTCAAAATTACTCGTCCATCCCACCTTTGCGGGTTGCGTCTCTGGGCTCTGGCCAGGTCATTTGCTCACCGGTTCTGCGACTTACAGGCAATACGCTGCGTTCCCTTGAAGTGGTATCTTCATCTTCGCTGGCCATATAAGCCAAAACAGCGGTTAGAATTACATTGTTTCGCACATCGTCAAACACGATCTTGTCGTAAGTATCCAAATTGGTATGCCAGGTGTAATTCCAGTAATTCCAACTAAGAGAACTCAGCATAAAAGCCGGAGCCCCTGCAGCTACAAATGAAGAATGATCTGATCCTCCACCCGAAGGTGTTCCCGGAAAGGTGGTTTCGATTTCATTCTTGTTTTCATCGGGTACCGCTTCTAACCAGCGACCTAAATAATCATAGGCGTGCAGAAAGCCCTGTCCGTTTATGCTTACCACTCTCCCGGTACCGTTGTCCTGATTGAAAACAGCCTGAACATTTTCTACAATTTCGGGATTATCTTTTACGAATGCACGGGAGCCATTAAGCCCCTGCTCTTCACTGCCCCAATGTCCTGCAATGATTGTTCTTTTAGGATTTGGATATAGTTTTTTCAGGATTCGCATTGTCTCCATCATCACCATAGTTCCGGTACCATTATCGGTAGCACCGGTTCCGCCATCCCAGGAATCAAAATGCGCCGAAAGCACCACGTATTCTTCAGGTTTTTCGCTTCCTTCAATTCGCGCGATAGTGTTAAAAGTTGGCACTTCGCCGTGTTCTTTAGATTCAGAAACTATTTTAAGTTCGGGTTTGCTCCCATTTTCAGCTAATCTATAAACAAGGCCGTAATCTTCCAGGCTCATATCTATAGTAGGGATATTTTTTGTGTAAGCTCCAAAAATTTTGTTGGCTCCAAAACCACGGGACCAGTAAGAAGTGATGATCGCTGCAGCGCCGGCATCTTCAAGGGCCTTATAAAGGCTTCTCGAATTGTGACCGGTAGCCTGCATTCTCTCGCGCCAGGCATTATTTTGCTCTTCGCGCTCGTCTTTCATCTTCTGAAAAGATTCTTCGGTGGCCCACTCTTCCCAGTTCTCATCGGGTCTTCCCGTATTCTGGTATTGAGAAGCTAAAACGATTTTTCCTTTTACTGAAGATAACTTTGAAGCGAATTCAGTAGAATCTGAAGCTTCCGGAAGTAGAACTACTTCAGCGGTGATGCCTTTCTTTTTGGTAGAAGGACTCCAGGCCAATTGCCGGGCTTGCAGAGATTGAATTCTGGGCGAGATAAGGTCTACGTGGGTGATGCCTCTTTCCCAGCCTCGCCAGGTGCCGTACTGCTGATTTTCAGCTGAAATTCCCCAGCTATCATATTTATTCACCGCCCAGTCGTGTGCATTTTTCATTTGCGGCGTTCCCACAAGTCGTGGCCCTACCACATCCATAAGCTCATGAGCAAGTTCTTCTAAGGCAGAATTCTCATTGGCTTCTTTTACGATGTCTTCAACTATTTGTTCCTTTTCCTGTGCACTAACCAGTACCGAAACCAGGAAAAAACAAATCAATAAACGTAGTTTGTTTTTCATTATAAATTTGAATTGATTTTTAAGAATTCCAAATATATCATATTTGGCTTAAAGCCCGGCACAGTTTATTCCGCATAAAAAAAGCCCATCAAAAGATGAGCTTTAGATTTTTAAAGAAATCGATTTAATCTGTAGCCTGCCGGTAAACAAAATCTCCCAATATTATACTGGTTTCTTTTTTGATTCGGTCGTAATTAACACTGTAAGTGGTGGGATAATAACCCGCTTCTTCAAACATAGCCGGTTGGGGAATTTCAAAAGTATTGGATTGCTTCAGATTAAAATAATCTAACGTAATCATAGGTTCATAGAAAATAAAATCTCCATCATAAGAGCCATAAATAAAGGTATGAGTAAAGGTCTCTCCTCCTAATTCTGGAGCGTTAGCGCTAAGCCAGTGCTTGCCCATATAGGGTTCATAGCCCGGTGTGGGAAAGTAAGTGGCCGGCCAGTAATCGTTGTGCGGCAGAATTTCGGCCTTATTCTCATCGGTAATTTGCATTTTCTCTTCTTCAGAAATCATATAAAAATGAATGTCAAAATGCGGTAGCAAATAAAATTCTGGCGGGTGACCTCCGGGCATCCAGCCAAAGTCTATATGATCAAAAGGAATATTTTCAGCCTTATTGGGCAATTTTAAGCTGAATTCGTGCATTTCGTCTGGCAGATGCTCAAATACTTTATCGCTTACCTTAAGGCCAACTTCCAAAGGGCTGCCATCGCGTTGGATAGTAACAAAACTGCGAACAACACCTCTGCCATACGGCTCGGCAGGTCCATAAAAGGTATTGGCCTTTTCAGCAACTTTCCCTTTAAAATCGGCCGTTTCGAGACCCGGCACATCGGCATCAGGCTCACAGCTAAATAAAACAAAAACAATCAGGGGGAACAGGTAACTAAAGATTCGGGGCGATGCAATGGGCAATTCAAAATTCTTCATCGCTGGTGTTTATTGGTGAAGGGCAAAAATAAAGTGCCTGCCACTTTCTTAAAAAATAAGTCTTTAAAAATGAGAATTTTACAAGAAAAACCCCATACATGGGCTTTTGAAGGAATTTATTTAACTTGCCTCTGCAAAAAAATTATCCACCACAGCATTTATATCTGCAAAGCTTATATTATGAAAAAAACTTTACTTTTTTTATTTCTTAGTGCTCTATTTATTCAAACTTCAATTGCCCAGGACAGCGAACTTTCGGTCGAAAAAATCATGCAGGACCCGGCCTGGATGGGTACTTTCCCCGACAATATAAAATGGAGCCACGACAGTAAAACCATATATTTTCAATACAATCCTGAGAAAAATCCCGCCGATTCCCTTTACAAGGTGAATCTAAATGCCACCGGGAATATCCAAAAAGTAAGTCTGGAAGAGCAGCGCAGGCTCATCCCGCCTTCAGGAGATTTCAATAAAAAACGGGATAGAAAACTGGTGATTAAAGATGGGAATTTGCATCTGGCCAATCTTAGATCAGGAAATTTGGAACTGTTGGTAGATCTTTCTGAAGATATTCAGAATCCTGAATTTATGGCCGATGAGAATAAAATTTCCTTTATAGCAGGAAACAACGCTTATAGCCTGAATCGAAAAGATGGAAAGCTTCAGAAACTCACCAACATTGAAACCGGAAGCAAAAAAGAAGAAACTTCTCCCCAATTAAACGATAAAGACGCCTGGGTAGAAGGCGAGAACCTCGAACTTCTAAGCGTGGTCAACGAGCGCAGGGAGAAAAAAGAAAGCAGCGAAATTTATAAAAAATCGACTGCTGAAAAGGAAGCCTTTAAGTTTTACCTGGAAGACCGCAGCCTCGGGAATCTTCGGGTGTCGCCTAACGGGAAATATGCCAGCTTTAACCTGGTGACGCGCAAACGCGGGAAGAGCACCGATGTGCCAAATTATGTGGATGAGTCGGGTTATACGGTAAATCTGCCTGCCAGAAGCAAGGTAGGAGACGATCAAACCAGTATCGAACTGGCTTTTTATAATTTTGAAAAAGACAGCGTATTTCTTATTGATCCCAACACTTTACCGGGAATAAAAGATCTGCCCGACTATACTGCCGATTATCCCGATCGTGAGTGGGAAGAGACCGAAAGAGAAGTAATCGCATCGGCAGTACATTTTTCCCCAAATGGCAATTTGGCAGTGGTGAATATTCGCTCCAAAGACAATAAAGATCGCTGGATCGCACAAATAAATCCTGAAAATGGAGAGCTAAAAAGCCTGGACCGCCAGCGCGACGAAGCCTGGATCGCAGGGCCCGGAGTGGGCTACACCTATTACGGCGGCGAAACTTTTGGCTGGCTGCCCGACAATAAACATATTTACTTTCAGAGCGAGGAAACCGGCTATTCTCATTTGTATCTCCTGGACGTAACTTCAGGCAACAAGAAAGCGCTTACAGCAGGTGAATTTGAGGTATTCGACCCCCAACTTTCTAATGATGAAAAACACTGGTATCTCACCACTTCAGAAGTTGGTCCCGGCGAGCGCCATTTTTATAAAATGCCGGTTATGGGCGGCAAAATGCAGCAGCTCACCCAGATGCCCGGCAACAATCAGGTAGTGCTTTCTCCCGATGAAAAACATCTGGCCATTCGCCATTCTTACAGCAATAAACCCTGGGAACTCTACGTAAAACCAAATCGAGCCAATGCTGAAGCTAAACAAATTACCGAAGGAATTTCAGAAGAATTTGCTGCCTACGACTGGCGCGAGCCAGAGATGATTCAGTTTGAAGCCCAGGATGGGGCGATGGTACCGGCCCGATTATATGTGCCTGAAGAAAATGCAAAAAACAATGCCGCCGTGGTTTTTGTACACGGGGCAGGCTATCTTCAAAATGTGCACAAATGGTGGAGTAGTTATTTCAGGGAATATATGTTCCACAATTTATTAACCGACCTGGGCTATACCGTGATCGACATCGATTACCGCGGAAGCGCCGGCTACGGAAGGGATTGGCGTACGGGAATTTACCGCCATATGGGCGGAAAAGACCTTAGCGACCAGGTAGACGGGGTAAAATATCTTATTGAAAATCACAATATCGATCCTGAAAAAGTGGGAATTTACGGCGGAAGCTATGGTGGCTTTATAACCCTTATGGCTCTTTTCACCGAAGCCGAAACCTTTAAGGCGGGAGCTGCTTTACGCTCGGTGACCGATTGGGCTCACTATAACCACGGCTATACCTCTAATATTCTTAATGAACCCTCTCAGGATCCCATCGCCTACCGCAGGTCTTCGCCTATCTATTTTGCTGAAGGTCTCGAAGGCAACCTGCTAATCGCCCACGGAATGGTAGATGTAAACGTGCATTTTCAGGATGTGGTGCGCCTGGCACAAAGGCTTATCGAACTTGGCAAGGAAGACTGGGAAATGGCAGTCTACCCCGTAGAAGATCACGGATTCGTGGAACCCAGCAGCTGGACCGATGAATACCGAAGAATTCTGAAATTGTTTAACGAAAGCCTACTCGACTAATGGATCTCGATTTTGTAAGAAAACAATTCCCGGCCCTGGAACAGGATTTTATCTATATGGATAATGCCGGCGGTTCTCAGTGCCTGGAAACCGTTGCAGAACGTATTAGCGGCTATCTGTTGCATCATAATGTGCAACTGGGTGCCAGTTACAAGGTGTCGCGGGAAGCCGGGGAAAAGCTGAATTTCGCAAAAAAGAAACTTGCTCAATATATCAATTGTGAGAGACCCGAAGAGGCTATAATTGGTCCTTCCAGCAGTATGCTTTTGCGCATTTTAAGCCTTTGTATTAGCAGGCAATGGGAACCGGGCGATCGCATTATCGTCACCAACACCGATCACGAGGCCAATGTCTCTCCCTGGACCGATTTGGAAGAAAAAGGCTTTGAAGTAAAAATCTGGAAAACCAATCCCGAAAGTTTGCAGCTCGAATTGGAGGATCTAAAAAAGCTGATGAACGAGCGCACCAAACTGGTGGCCTTTACGCATTGCTCTAATATTCTGGGCACTATCAACCCGGTTAAAGAAATCACCGATTTTGTGCACGCCAATAATGCTCTTGTTTGCGTAGATGGGGTAGCCTATGCTCCCCACCGGCAAATCGATGTAAAAGAATGGGATGTTGATTTTTATGTGTTTAGCTGGTACAAGACCTTTGGGCCGCACCTGGCCGTGATGTATGGAAAATACGAGCTGTTATACGAAATGCCGGGCATCAATCACTATTTTTTCAAAAAAGAAGATGTGCCCTATAAATTTCAACCCGGAAATTTCAATTTTGAACTCACCTATGGTCTGCTGGGAATCATAGAATATTACGAGGAATTCTTTAAAAAACATTTTCCGAAGAAAAGAAATTTGAAGCTGCAGGAAAAACTGGAGAAGTGTTTCCATCTTATCGCAAAGCACGAAGAAAAGATAAGCGCTCCTTTAATAAGTTTTCTTCAATCAAAACCTGAAGTAAGAATTATTGGCCTGGATACTGCCGATGCTTCAAAACGGGTGCCTACCATTTCGTTTGTGCATTCAGCAATTAAAAGCGATGAAATCGTAGAACAGGTCGATGAGCATCGAATCGGGATTAGATTTGGCGATTTTTATGCCAAAAAGCTCATCGCCGATGCCGGATTAACGGCCAATAACGGGGTGGTTAGAGTTAGCCTGGTGCATTACAACTCAGCCGAGGAGGTGAAAAAACTTATGCGAATCCTCAACAGAATTCTTTAAAAAATAAGCCCCGGAATTTTAGAAATCCGGGGCTTATTTTTTAGCTGAAAAATTCTTAACCTATAGCCTGCTTCAGGTCATTAATCAGGTCTTCTTCATCTTCCACTCCCACGCTAAGGCGAATTAAAGAATCTACAACCCCGGTTTTGGCTCTCTCTTCCTGCGGGATTGAGGCGTGGGTCATACTGGCGGGATGCCCGGCCAGCGATTCTACTCCTCCTAATGATTCTGCCAGGGTGAAAACTTTAAGATTTTCCACAATTTTAGTAGCACTGGCCAAAGAGTTTTCTTTAGTGGTAAAAGAGATCATTCCGCCGAAATCTTTCATTTGCTTTTTAGCGATATCGTGATTCGGGTGATCCTCGAAGCCGGGCCAGTAAACCTTATCTACTTTAGGGTGAGATTTCAGGTATTTGGCTACTGCAGCTCCATTCTCACAATGTCTTTGAATTCTAAGGTGCAGGGTTTTTATTCCGCGTAAAACCAGGAAGCTATCCATAGGCCCGCATACGGCACCACTGGCATTTTGGATGAAATAAAGCTTCTCGGCCAGTTTTTCGTCTTTTACCACAAGAGCGCCCATCACCACATCGCTATGCCCGCCAAGGTATTTCGTGGCGCTATGCATTACGATATCGGCACCAAGATCTATGGGCAACTGCAGATAGGGAGTGGCAAAGGTGTTATCTACCCCAAGCAAAAGATCGTGTTTTTTGGCAATTTTCGATACCGCTTCAATATCGATAATGTTCATCATAGGATTGGTGGGAGTTTCAACCCAGATCAACTTAGTTTTGTCGTTGATGTAGTTTTCGATATCAGCTGCATCTTGCATACTGATGAAGTGAAATTTGATTCCGAAGTTTTCAAAAATCGTGGTGAAAAGACGATAGGAACCTCCATATAGATCGTTGGTAGAGATAATCTCATCACCGGGTTTGAACAACTTCATCACCGCATCTATGGCGGCAAGTCCGCTTCCGAAGGCAAGACCAAAATTACCGTTTTCAATGCTGGCCAAAGCATTTTCAAGGGCGGTACGGGTGGGGTTTCCGCTTCGGGAATATTCAAAACCCTTATGCCCTCCGGGAGTGCTTTGGGAGTATGTACTGGTTTGATAAATTGGAGGCATTACCGAGCCGTATGCCGGATCGACGTTTTCCTGTCCCCCGTGTATGGTTTTAGTATTGAATTTCATCATTTTAGTGTTTATAGCAAATGTAGCATACCAGTTGGGCAATAACAAAATTGCTCGTACCTTTATCTTTGAATTTAACAGCTGGAAAACCTTGAAAAAACTTATCCCTCTGCTTCTTTTTTCCCTGCTTTTCGCGGCCTGCCAGCAGGAATCTGAGGAGCTCGATTTCATCAATTATTCTGTAGAACGCAGTTATGAGCAATGCAATCCTGAAAATGCGAATTGCAGCTACATAAGAATGGAATATCCCGTGGCTTCGAGCAACAACGCCACAGCACGCAATATTAACCGGGAGATCGAAAATCACCTAAGGTATATCCTGGATTATGAAGATGAACAAAATGCCAAATCGGCCGAGGCTATTGCAGAGAGTTTTATTAGAAATTTCGAAAAGACAAAAGAAGATTTTCCCGAGTACGAAACCGCCTGGGAAGCTTCTATTTATGGCGAGGCGACCTATACTTCTGAAGAAGTGATCTCGATTAGTTTTAATTCGGAAGTTTTTACCGGGGGAGCTCACGGCTATACCAGTATGACCTGGCTTAATTTTAATCCGGAAACCGGAGAAATTTATAAAATGGAGGATATCTTTACCGAAGATTTTTCTGAATTTGTAGAAGTTCAATTCCGCAAGGAATTCAACATCGCCCAAGATGCCAGCATAAACAGTACAGGCTTGTTTTTTGAGGAAGACAAGTTTCACCTTCCGCAGAATATAGGCTTTAACGGCAATGGGATCGTGCTTTATTATAATGTTTACGAGATTGCCTCGTATGCCGATGGCCCCTTTGCAATGAGTTTTTCAAAAAATAAAATCGCCCAGTATCTCAAAATTGAGCTTTAAAATGAAAAAGATTTACCACCTCTCTACCTGCGACACCTGTAAAAGAATTTTGAAAGAGATCGATGCCCCGGCAGCATTTGAACTTCAGGATATAAAAACTGAAGAAATTACCAAAAAGCAGCTGGAAGAGATGAGAGAACTGGCCGGCAGTTATGAGGCTCTATTCAACCGCAGGGCTCAACTTTACAGAAAACAAAATTTACATCTCGAAGATTTAACCGAAGAGCAGTACAAAAACCTAATCCTCGAACATTACACTTTCTTAAAACGACCGGTAATAATCAACAATGACCAGATTTTCATTGGAAATTCCAAAAAACAGGTAGCCGAAGCAAAAAAGGCTATCCATGAGTAGCCGTTTACTCGCAATCATTGCGGCTACTATCGCCAGCACAATTTACGGGCTAAATCATACCATCGCCAAAGGCGTGATGCCGGTTTATATAGAACCTTTTGGCTTCATTTTTCTTCGTGTATTTGGAGCTGCCATTTTATTTTGGGCCATTAGCGCACTTGGGCCTAAAGAGAAAATCGCAACCAGCGACTGGCCCAGAATTTTTATCTGTGCCATTTTTGGAATGTGCATTAATATGCTTTTCTTTTTTAAAGGCTTAAGCCTTTCTACTCCAATAAATAGTTCGGTTATCGTAACCTTATCGCCGGTTATGGTTTTGATCCTGGCCTCGATCCTCATTGGAGAAAGAATTACCTGGTTAAAATCTATTGGCATAATAATCGGGCTTGCAGGAGCCCTTATCCTGGTTCTCTTTAGCGCCGAAACCGATTATAACGCCCCCAATATTCCATTGGGGAATTTATTCTTTATCATCAATGCGCTTTCTTATGGGCTTTACCTTATTCTCGTAAAACCACTCACCGCCAAATACCATCCCTTTACGCTTATGAAATGGTTATTCCTGCTGGCTGTGTTTATAAACTTACCCATCACTATAGGAGAATTTACGGCCGTGAACTGGACCTCCCTGCCTTTTGAAGCGATATGGAAAATGGCTTTTGTAGTGGTGGGCACTACCTTTTCTACCTATTTGCTCAATGTATATGCCTTAAAACAACTTTCGGCATCTACTATTAGCGTATTTATTTATCTGCAACCTCTCATCGCCATTATTTACGCGCTGCTAAGCGGAGCAGACCAGCTTAATCTTACAAAGATCATAGCCGGGCTCTTGGTTTTTGTTGGGGTATATATGGTAAGCGTAAGAAAAACCCAGGTGAGAGCTTAATGCTCTTATAGTTGGTGCGGTTCGATATCTTCGGGCTTATGGCCAAACCTGCGGGTGTCTTCTTTAGTGAGTTTCCTGAAATCTTCGGTACGGGAGAGACTGCTTAAATTTTCGAAAAGTTCCTGCGGAAGCCCGGTGAGTTTACGGGTTTTGAGATCAATCCACGCGCCCATCATCTCACAACGCGCAAAATTGCGGCCTTTGTGATCATAGAAATTATGCAGAAATTCAAAATACATTCCGTCGTCTGAAATTCCGCTTAATTCAAGACTTACCTTCACCGGATGCCCGGCAAAGACCTCTTTGAAATAATATACGTGTTCATAAAAAACAACAGGGCCTAAATTATGCTTTGCCAGTTCTCTTTGTCCAAACCCGTTTTCCATTAAAAACGCCATACGCGTATGGCTCATAAAATTGATATAAGCCGTATTGGCCAGGTGCCGGTTCGCGTCTATATCGCTCCAGCGAATCTCAAATTTTTTAGTATACATAGCAATAGAATTTACTTAAAGCCCCGAAAAAACGCGGCCGGAAACTATAAAACTAATCAATAATATTATGCGTGCATAATTATTTGAATTAAAATTTATTTCAGAAATTCGCAAGATGCCACTTATTTCCAGCCAATATAGAGCTCCTGTAATTTTTAGAAATGCGCATCTTTCTACTATTTACGCCAGTAAATTGCGAAAGGTAGATTTTAAGGGATCTTTCAGGCAGCGATTAGAATTAGAAGATGGAGATTTTATAGACCTGGATCGCAGTTTTGCCAAAACAAAGAATTCCCGGCTGGTAATTTTGCTCCACGGCCTGGCCGGCAATGCTTCCCGACCTTATATGCTGGCAATGTCGAGAATTTTTCACGAAAACGGCTGGGATACCAGCAGGATGAATTTTAGAAATTGCAGTGGGGAGTCGAATAGGCTTTATCGCAGCTATCACGCGGGGGCTACCGGTGATCTTGAATTGGTGATACAGGAGATGTTAAAAGAAAATTACACCGAAATCGCCCTTGCCGGCTTCAGTCTTGGCGGGAATTTAATGCTGAAGTATTTGGGTGAATCGAAATCGATTCCTCAAATAAAGGCTGCGGTTGCCATTTCTGTGCCCTGTGATCTCGGCGCGTCGCTCGAAGAATTAAACCGAAGCCACAATTTTATCTATTCGAAGCGGTTTCTTGGCAATCTTCGGAAGGATTTATTTCAAAAACAGAAAGATTTTCCGCAGGAAATTTCAGCAGAAGAGATCAAAGCCTGTACTTCGCTTTTAGCCATCGACGAATTATACACCAGCCGGGCCCACGGCTTTAAAAATGCGCGCGATTATTACGACAAAAACAGCTCGCTGCAGTTTTTGCCTGAAATCGGTATTCCTACCCTTCTTATCAATGCGCGAAATGACAGCTTTTTATCGGCTTCTTCCTATCCTGAAGAGATCGCCGCAGCCTCGAAGCAGCTTCATCTGGAAATTCCGTCACACGGGGGACACGTGGGATTTATTCAGAAGAAAAGAAACTATTATCACGAAGAGCGCGCTTTGCAGTTTATAGAAACGCATACCGGCGCCGGGCAGTAAGAAAGCAGGAAAATAGGCTATCACAAAGAATTGATTATCTTTGCGCAAGCTTAAAAAACGCCTATGATTCAGTCTATGACAGGTTTCGGGAAGAGCATCACGCAACTCCCTTCCAAAAAGATCACGGTAGAGATCAAATCGCTAAACAGCAAAAATCTCGACGTGAATGCACGAATCCCTTCGCAGTACCGCGAAAAAGAACTTCAGCTAAGAAATACAATTTCAAAAGCCTTAACCCGCGGAAAGGTAGATTTTTCGGTTTTTGTTGAAATTACCGGAGAAGAAACCACCGCCGCAGTAAATGGCGGAGTGGTTAAAAAATATATTGCCCAACTCAAAGAGATCGTAGACGGCGATGAGACCGAATTGCTAAAAATGGCAGTAAGAATGCCCGATGCACTAAATACGGCCAGGGAAGAGATAGACGAGAGTGAATTTTTGGCCATTGAAGAAGCCGTTAAAGAAGCCCTGGAAGAGATCAATAACTTTAGAAGCGACGAAGGCAAAGCCCTTGAAAAGGATCTGAAATTACGGGTTGAAAATATCGCGAATTTACTGGAACAAATTATCGAGATGGACCCTGAAAGGGTAGAGTCGGTTCGGGAACGTCTTCGAAGGGGAATTGCTGAAATCAAGGAGAATGTAGATGAAAACCGCTTTGAGCAGGAGCTGGTATATTATATCGAAAAATTCGACATTACCGAAGAGAAGGTTAGGCTCAAAAATCATTTGAAATATTTTAAAGAAAGCCTTAATTCTGAAGACTCCAACGGAAGAAAACTTGGGTTCATTTCACAGGAGATGGGTCGTGAGATCAATACTATAGGCAGCAAATCTAATTTTGCCCCAATGCAGCAATTGGTGGTACAAATGAAAGATGAGCTTGAAAAAATAAAGGAACAACTTTTAAACGTACTCTAAATGAGCAATGGTAAACTTATCGTGTTTTCGGCCCCTTCGGGTTCGGGAAAAACCACGATAGTCCAACATTTGTTAAAGCATAAGGAACTCAACCTGGAATTTTCGATTTCGGCGACTTCGCGTGCGCCAAGGGGAGATGAGGTAGATGGCAAAAATTATTACTTTCTTTCTACCGAAGATTTCAAGAAAAAGATCAAAAATGACGAATTCCTGGAATGGGAAGAAGTCTATCGCGACAATTTCTATGGAACCCTGAAAGCAGAGGTAGAGCGCATTTGGGCCGAAGGCAAGAATGTGATCTTTGATATAGATGTGGTTGGCGGCCTGGATATCAAAAATATCTATCCAGAAAAAACCCTGGCGGTTTTCGTAAAACCTCCCAGCATAGAGGAGCTGAAAATTCGCCTGAAGAAGCGAAAAACCGAAAGCGATGATAAAATCAATATGCGGGTTGCCAAGGCTTCTATTGAACTTGCCACCGCACCGCAATTCGATTTTATTATCGAAAATCATCATTTAGACACCGCTTTAAAGGAAGCTTACGATTTGGTTGCCAATTATGTGGGTGCGAAAAAAACTCAAAAGCAATGAACCGCAAGGTAGGTTTGTTTTTTGGCACTTTTAATCCGGTGCATATCGGGCATCTTATCATCGCCAATCATATGGCCGAATTTTCAGACTTAGATGAAGTATGGCTGGTGGTGACACCTCACAATCCTTTCAAGAAAAAAGGCAGCCTGCTGGAGAATCATCATCGCCTGGAAATGGTGTTTAAGGCCTGTGAAGGTTATGAAAATTTGAAGCCCAGCGATATTGAGTTTAAATTACCACAGCCCAACTACACGGCTACTACCCTGGCACATTTACAGGAAAAATACCCTACCAATGAATTTTGCCCCATAATGGGTGAGGATAATTTAAAGTCTTTCCATAAATGGAAAAATTACGAGATCATTCTCGAAAATCATCAAATTTACGTCTATCCCAGAATAGCATCGGGCGAAATACCCGATAGCTTTAAAGATCATCCAAAAATCAATTTGGTGGAGGCTCCTATAATGGAAATTTCTTCAACTTTTATAAGAAATGCAGTAAGGGAAGGGAAAAATATAAAACCTATGTTACCAGATGAGGTATGGGGTTATATTCAGCTAATGAATTTTTACAAATAGAAAATTGCAAAAAGTAAAGACTGTTTAAAACTCTCTCTTAGCCGTTGGATTTAGCTGATTGAACCTACTTTTTTCATTGTGGAACTACAAGCTGTAGGACGTCGACTGCCCTCAATGTAACCGCCTCAAGACTTTTAAACAGTCTGAACTTTAATTTATTTTTTCTCGGCCCGGGGGATTCTGAGTACCTGCCCGGGATAAATTCTATCGGGATCTTTAAGCATAGGTTTATTGGCTTCAAAAATCATCTGATATTTATTCGCATCGCCATAATGCGCCTTGGCTATTTTACTTAAAGTATCTCCTCTTTCTACAGTATGAAACTGAGCTTCTGGTTCGCTCTTATCTACCGTCATACGATCGTCTACTTTTTCGATACCTTCGGTATTTCCAACCACCAGGATTACCTTTTCCCTGGTTGCCTGGTCGGCAGCCATCCCACTTATTGTGGCCATATCTTCTTTTATTTCAACTCTCAGGTTATCTACCTTTAATTTTAAATCCTGAATTGTCTCCTCTAAAATCCTCGAGGCTCTGGCATCTTCTTTGGCTTCCCGCGCTCTGCTATCGGCTGTTCTCTCGGCTTCTTCTCTGGCCCGTTTTTTTTCACTTCCAAAGATCTTTTCTCCGGCTCCTTTTATGAATGAAAATATTCCCATTATAATTTATATTAGTTAGTTTCAGAAATTTACGAAACAGCTCACTTAATATTCTGCCAAGGAGTACTAAAATTTTGTTAGAATTAAAAGAGAAAATATTCAGGATTCCTGAAGCTGAATTTCATAAAAAACGCCGGAGGTTTTACAAGCCCCGGCGTTTCAAACTAAATAACCAACCAAAAAAACTAAGAAAATCCTTCCTCATTAATGAAGGACTTATAAAATAACGCAGCACCTCTGCTTTAGATTGCCCAAAATGCCCGGGCTGAGTGTTAAATTCCAAAATTTTAAGACTTTAGGCCTTCAGAATATCCCCGCCGGGCACACACATTCTTTATAAGCATTATATTTTGTTTATTTTTGGAGCACAAAACCAAACTATGAACCAATCTCCTACTTTTGCTGTTATAGGCGGCGGTAGCTGGGCTACTGCAATCGTAAAAATGCTCAGTGAAAACCTTCCAAAAATACATTGGTATATGCGCAGTGTTTATGCGATAGAGCATATTAGAAAACAGGAACATAATCCCAATTATTTAAGTTCGGTAGAATTTGATGTGAATCAGCTTGAGCTTAGCAACGATATCAATAAAACAGTAAAAGCGGCCGATTACCTGATTTTTGCCATCCCTTCGGCATTTTTAAAACGAGAGTTAGACCAGCTTGAGGTTTCCCTTGAAGACAAGGTGATTTTCTCTGCAATAAAAGGTATAGTTCCCGAAAGCAGTCTTATTGTTGGGGAGCATTTTGAACAGTTTTTCAATGTCCCGTCTGATAATATTGGGGTAATCACCGGGCCCTGTCACGCAGAGGAGGTGGCCCTTGAGCGTCTATCTTATCTCACCATCGCCTGCACCGATGAAAAAAAAGCGCGCATCATGGCCGATCACCTAAGCAGTGAGTATATTCAATGCAAACTTAGCGATGATGTAACCGGCACCGAATATGCCGCGATGCTCAAGAACATTTATTCTATCGCCGCAGGAATCGCCCACGGGCTGGGATATGGGGATAACTTCCAGTCTGTACTAATGAGCAATGCGATTCGGGAGATGAAAAAATTCATCAAGAAGGTACATAAGATGAAGCGAAATATAAATGATTCAGCTTATCTGGGAGATCTGTTGGTTACCGGTTACTCTGTTTTTAGCCGTAACCGAATGTTCGGAAATATGATTGGAAAAGGTTATACCGTAAAAAGCGCTCAAATGGAAATGAGTATGATCGCCGAAGGTTATTACGCTACCGAAAGCGCATATAAAATCAATAAGGAAAAAGGTGCAAAAACGCCTATTATCAATGCGGTTTACGGGATTTTATACGAAGGAAAAAATCCTAAAAAGGTCTTTAAAAAATTAGCTGAAAAATTGGATTAATTGCCTGTTGCTTCTACCGTTCTGATAGCTATGGGGAAGATTCGAATTAAGTTTTTTATTTAAGCAGGACACCCTTTTCAGGGATTAGGGGAAGTTCCTGCAGAGCTTTTTGGTTAATGCTGTTTTTCCTGAAGAGAAATTTTTTCTCAAACATCTTCCCTTCAGCAAAAAAAGTAACCTGAAACTCGTTATTTAAAGCCAGCATTTCATCCTGAAGATATTCTACTTTGGCAAAGGAACCCGGGGGTAATTTTTCAATTTTATGCCGCATCACCGAACTTTTGGTCTCCCCGGCATAGCCCTTACTTACGATAAGTACCATTTCTATTGGATCACGGCGGTCATTGATGAGATAAACATTCCACTCGTGAGCTTTAAATGCTTCGTTATATTGATTTACAGCGGCTAAATATACTCCCTCTACTTCGGGAATTTCAATATCTTTTTTCACTAATCTGTTACCTTATTTTTTGCCCATTTGAATAAACCCCATAATATTAAAGCGGCAATTCCCAATAAAACAGCCCCGATAGCCAATTCAATTATTTCTATTGCAACCAAAACTACTATTACGGCCAGGGCGATTATTCCCAGAATGACTAAACCTACTGTTTTCATGAAGTGGAATTTATGAATTGAATCCTAAAGTACAAATAATCCACCTAAAAACAGGCTTGTTTATATCGAAGACCTGAATTGCTCCAAAAATCTAACGTCATTTTCATAGAACATTCGAATATCGCCAATTTGATAGAGCAACATAGCGATACGTTCTATCCCCATCCCAAAAGCGAAACCTGAATATTCGGTGGGGTCAATGCCGCAATTTTTTAGCACATTGGGATCTACCATTCCGCAGCCCATAATTTCAAGCCAGCCGGTACCTTTGGTGATTCGGTAATCGGTTTCGGTTTCAAGACCCCAGTAAATATCTACCTCGGCGCTGGGCTCGGTAAACGGGAAATAAGAAGGTCTAAGGCGTATTTTTGATTTTCCGAAGAGTTGTTTGGTGAAATAAAGTAAAGTTTGCTTAAGGTCGGCAAAACTTACATCCTTGTCTATATACAAGCCCTCCACCTGGTGAAAGATACAATGAGATCGCGCAGAAATGGCCTCATTTCTAAAAACCCTTCCCGGAGAAATGGTGCGAATGGGCGGCTTATTATTTTCCATATACCGCACCTGTACCGAAGAGGTATGAGTTCTTAGCAGGATATCGGGATCGGTTTGAATAAAGAAGGTATCCTGCATATCGCGCGCTGGGTGATATTCGGGCAGGTTTAAAGCGGTAAAGTTATGCCAGTCGTCTTCAATCTCGGGACCTTCAGAAACATTGAAACCGATATTGGAGAAAATTTCGATGATTTGATTTTTTACGATAGAAATCGGGTGCCGGGCTCCCAGTTGAACCGGCTCGGCCGGACGGGAAAGATCGCCATAAACCCCTTTTTCTTCCTGCTTGCTTTCCAGTTGCTCCTTAAGTTCGTTTACTTTAGCTTCAGCGGCTTGCTTCAGGTTGTTCACCACCTGGCCAAAGTCTTTTTTCTGCTCGTTGGGAACCGATTTAAATTCAGCAAAAAACGAATTCAGAATTCCTTTTTTTCCTAAATATTTAATTCTGAAGGCTTCAATCTGTTCGGCGCTTTCAGCATTAAAAGCTTCAACTTCAGCAATATGCTGCTTAATCGTATCTATCATCTGCGGCAATTCTTTTAAAAAGGGCAAATTTAGTAAAAATGAACTTGTAAGCCTTGCCCGCGCGGCCTTATTCTATATATCCGTTTTTCAGAAAATAATGCACGATGGCTTCTTTCATAAGCACGCTTTGTTCCCCGGCTTTAAGCGGGGGAAGTTGTTCGAGAATTTTATAATGCGGCCAGCCATCATCATCGAAATAATCGAATTCATAATAGCCATACGGCTCCAAAAGCCTGCAAATCGCTATATGCATTAAATCGAGTTTATCGTCTTTTTTAAATCGCCGGTGCAGCTGCCCCAATTCCTGAACTCCAATTATATAAATTATCGCGTCGAGTTCCATAATTTCCCCATCGGCGAACTGCGCCGAGAGTTTCTTTTCCAGTGTCTCCCAGCGACTTTTTAAGTTTTCATCTCTTGCCATGCTGCAAAGATACTATCTTAGCTAATGAAATTACTATATTTGAAATATGAATACGATAGATATCGTGCTGGCCCTAATTCTTCTATACGGACTCGTAAGGGGTTTTTTTCGTGGGCTGCTTGCCGAAATCGCATCGCTGGTGGGGATAGTTTTGGGAATTTATGGCGCGATTCACTTTTCTTATATTTTAAGCAATTTTCTTTCTGAAAGTATGGGGTGGGACGGGCAATATGTTAATCTCATCGCCTTTGCCATTACCTTTATTCTTATCGTTTTCCTGGTATCTCTCGCCGGAAGACTGCTTACTAAAATGGCCGGCTTTGCCGCGCTTGGACTGGTAAATAAATTTCTAGGCGCCGGTTTTGGAGTTTTAAAAATTGCCTTTTTAGTGAGTGTGGTAATTATGTTCTTTAAGGCTACTAATGAAGATATAGATATTGTTTCTGAAGAAAGCCTGGAACGATCAATTCTCTATGACAAAATAGAAGAAATCGCGCCTATGGTATTGCCTTCTATTCTTAGGGAGGCCCGGGAACGTGATATTCTCAATGATTTTGATGATTTTACCGAAATAAAAAAGGCCCGGGATTAACCGGACCTCTTTCCATTTATATAATTCGATTTATAGAAAATCTACCTTACCGGAATCCAGATTATAATAGGCCGGTACAATTTTAACCTTCCCACTTTCAGCAGCTTCTCTAATGATGGTAGAGCGGGTTTTAAGTTCCTGTGCAGTAAGCTCAGCGTTTTTCTTAACCACATCTGCTATCGCGGCATCTTTACCTGAAGCGGCAATCGCCGGGGCAATATGAGACAGGAGATGATTCAGGTTATACCCGTTATCCCCGCCAGCCATAGCAGCATTTACAGCCCCACAGCTTTCATGACCCAATACAACAATAATCTCGGCACCTAAATGAGCTACGGCGTACTCAATACTTGCAATAGAAGAGCTATTTGCAACATTTCCGGCTACACGCACGGTGAATAATTCTCCTAATCCGCTATCAAATGCCAATTCAGGAACCACGCGGCTGTCGGCACAACTTAAAATTATAGCGTAAGGCGACTGGCCTTTGGTTAATTCCTCTCTTCGGGCTTTATCCTGTAATTTGCCTTCTTTCTTATCGCTTGTGAAGCGATTGTTACCTTCCTTTAATCTATTTAATACTTCGTCTTTAGTCATAATTTATTATTTTTTTTGTTCAATCCTGCTCCTGGGTTAAGCCGATAAATGGCTCAAAAGAGTAGAATGTATTCAAGTTAAGTTTTTCGATTTAAACTGGTATATCCAAACCAAAGAATTTTCGATAACTCTCCGGATTTTCCACAACTCCTCTTTCAGAAACCAATTTAATATTAATGTTTTTTCTTTTGGCTTTAATGGCAAATTCATCCAGAATTTCAAGAATATCGTAATCAAGTACCCTGGTTTTGGTAACATCTATTTCAACAAAAGCGTTTTCTGGCAAATCGTTTAGTTCCCTAAGAATGGCTCCTTTATTTAAGAAAGTTACTTCTTCAGCAAGTGTGATCTTGTAATTTCCGTCTTTTACGTCATAGCCTTCTTTATGCAGGAAGTGAGAGTTTTTGTAGGAGTTAATAAGAATTACACTAATTCCAACTACCAGTCCAAGGCCAATTCCCATTAGCAGATCCAGGAATACCACCCCTAAAACCGTTACCAGAAAGGGTAAAAACTGGGCCTTTCCAAGCTTGTATAACTGGGCGAACAGCGCCGGTTTAGCCAGTTTATAACCCACCAAAAGCAGTACAGCGGCCAAAACCGAAAGCGGAATCATATTTAAAAGAGTTGGAATGGCGATGATGGAAATAAGAATCAGAAATCCGTGCATAATGGCAGAAAGTTTAGTTCTACCTCCAGATTGCATGTTGGTTGAACTTCTTACAATTACCTGGGTAACCGGAAGCCCGCCAATCAATCCTGAGATCATATTCCCCGCACCCTGCGCATATAATTCGCGGTTGGTGTTAGTTGTACGTTTCCAGGGGTCGAGCTTATCTATGGCTTCTACACTAAGCAGAGTTTCCAAACTCGCAACGATTGCCAAAGTAATAGCTACAATCCACACCTCGCTGCTTCCAATAGCACTAAAATCGGGAAATGAAAACTGGGCTACAAATGAGTCTATGCCATCTGGAACCGGTACGCTTACCAATTGATATTCTCTTATGCCAAGAGCAGAATCGCCCATTAGCACATAATATAATACCCCAACCACTACGGCTACCAGTGGACCCGGTACAATTTTAAAGATATTATGCTTATGCACCAGTACTTTTTCCCAAAGCAAAAGTATAGCCATTGCAATTAGCGTTACTATAATGGCTCCCGGAGAAATGGCGCTGGTAAAATTGTTTAGAATTCCCAAAATACCGTCGCTATAGGAGAAAATCTCCACATCGGATGCGATTCCAAAGGCATTGGGCAACTGAGATATGGCTATGGTAATACCAATCCCGGCTAACATGCCTTTGATTACCGATGAGGGGAAATAGTAACCTATAATCCCGGCTTTCAAGGCGCCCATAATAATTTGAAGGACTCCACCTAAAACCACGGCTACAAGGAAAATATCAAAAGCGCCCAGGGATTGAATTGCCCCCAAAACAATTACGGCGAGGCCGGCAGCAGGACCACTAACTCCTAATTGGGAGTTGGAAATTGAACCTACTACAATCCCCCCAACCATTCCGGCAATTAAACCTGAAAACAAGGGGGCGCCACTGGCCAGTGCAATTCCAAGACATAATGGAATAGCGACAAAAAATACCACTATACTGGCAGGAAAATCTTTGTTGATGTACTTAAACATAAAAATCGGATATTAAGTTCCAGGCACTGCTGCCCGGATAAATTTAGAAAGTTGAAGATAATGTTAGAACTCAGAGGAAATTCCAAATCGTTTGGAATCCTGTTATTTTAGGCCTGTTAATAGGCCATTAGAGTTCGAAAAGTATTGGAAATGTTATGCTACCAGCCTGGGAGGCGGTGAGTTTACATCGAGAAAGACCACAGGATAATCCCGGTCGTAAAAATGCCCCGGATTTTTAAGCTCCTGCAAATAGTGAATGCTTTCGTAATTTGAAGACATTTCTTCAAGATTATATTCCAGGCTTAGCTGGTTTTTAGAAGAGCTTTCTTCTTCCCCCATACTGTAAACAAGGCTTACATTCGCCGTATCATCAAAACAGGCAATGAGACTTGGGGTAGCTAAAAAAGCCACAAAGAGAAAGCATAATATTACGGCTATCTTTTTCACAGTTGGCAAAAATATGATTTTTTTAGCATTATTAAAAAAGGATTATAAAACTTCGGGTTAATTCTCTTTTAAGTTTGCTATAATTTTTTAAGATGGCTACCATCTATCCATCCCTGCGCCCCGTTCGCTAATTCTATTCTTACCCAATTTTGGTAATCTTCCAGCACCCTGGTTTTTGCTCCTTCGTGCAATATAAAAGAAACATCTTCCCTGAGGCTGGGTTCATTACGAATTTCGGCTTCCTCGCTATACACAATCGCATATTGAGTATTTTGCTGAAGATTGTATTGACTAAACGCAAAATAGACCGCAATCAGACCAAAAATCAATATAAGAAGTGCCCCGGCGAAAAAGCTGCGCTTCATTATCGTTTTTCTGCTGAAGTAATATAATAAAAACAACAGCGCAAAAAGCAGTGAACAAATTATGGAAATCCAGCCCCAGGTATTAAAGCTAATTCCTGTGTCGAGATTAAAGCCGGTATCTTCCCTGGCCTGGATTTCATCCAGGGCCATTCGTTGTGCAAATTCCAGATTCGTTTTTATATCGGCATCATCGGGAGCGAGCTGTAAGGCCTTCTCGTAATTATAAATGCTGGGCGCAATATGATTTTGCTTGTAATGTGCATTTGCCAGGTTAAAATATAAAGCTGCCGATTCTTCTCCATTTTCAAGAATTTTCTCGTAAGCAGATACGGCCTGCTCATAGTTTCCCCCTGCGTAAGCTGCGTTACCCTGCTCAAAAAGCTCTTCATTTTGTGCAAAGATGGACCCTGCAACAAAAAGCATCGAAAAAAATACAATCAGATTTTTCATTTTTAAAGGCTTTTATCGAGTTCAGAAATTACACTTACCGAGCGCTCGTAGTCCTGTTCGATAGCCACGGTCGAGGCCGGAGTATACCGGGCAAATTCACAGGATTTTAGAAGATCCAGAAATTCAGTACGGGTACCTGGCTCTACCCCTTTCTCCTGAAGGATTTCAGAAATACGATCTTTGCTCATTTCTACCGTGGTTATCTTTAATTTGGCCTTCAGGTAATTATGCAATGCTTTTTCCAGAGCAACATAAAACATCTTGCGATCGGCCTTATTCTTTTTGGCTTCCGACAGGTATTTTCGAGCCAAACGATTTGCTTTTTTTTGCCTGTTGCCTTCAGCATCTGCCGCCAGGGCCTCCCGCTTTTTACCTAAAACAATCGCCAAAGGAATTAATAACAACGGGCTAATCAAGGCAGTCCAGTATTTCCAGGAATTTATAAAGGCCGGGGATCCTATGGCCTTTAAATTTGCGTTTTGTTTTATAAATCTAAAGGCATCTGGATTTGCGGCAATAGGTTGCTTACCTCCACTTCTGCCTGAAGCTAGCGCAGCACCTCCCGGTCTTTCGCCTACATCAAGCAGCATTTCTGCCGAAGTTCTTTTCTTATACGTCCCGGTTTCAGGATCAAACCAGGAAAATTCCATAGGCTGAATGGGGTATTTCCCCTTTTGGGAAGGCACCAGCGTATAGGTTTCAGCAAGGCTTCCCTGCATTCCTGAAAGATTTGTGCTTATATTTTCTGCGCGCTCGGGCTCATACATTTCAATACTGGAAGGCACATTTAATCGCGGAAGATCAAAGAGTTTGAGATTCCCTGTTCCCTTCACCTGTACTTTCGCCTGCACAGATTCGGTTGCATTTAGCTCATTTTTATTCAGGCTTACGTCGAATTCATATTTTCCCACCGCCCCGGTAAAACTCGCCGGCCGGCCTTCAGAAGGTAGAGGTTTCACATTAATGGTTCTACTACCTGCGGCAACGGTCTTATCTACCGTGGTGTAAATTCTACCGCCAAACAAATCCCGGCGTTCGGTAGGTACATCTACTGCAATAGAAAGCGTAAGTGGCTCTATAGTAAGTTCACCGGTTTTTTGAGGATATAGCACTGTTCTTCTCAACACCACATAGCGATAAGGCTCCCCTCTAAATTCACCATTCTCAACCCGCAACTGCTTAATATCCATATTCTGGCTCCAGAAATCGGCATACTTGGGATTATCTAATTCCCGCCAGTTGCTAACGCTTACCCGGGGGCTTACATATAATTTATAAACCACATTAATCGCCTCATTGAGATAGGGTGATGTATTGGAAACCTCGGCAACTAAATGAAGGTTATCACTGGCTATGAGGTCGGCATTATTACCGTCTGTTGGTTTATCTACCGCCGCGGTAACCTCTACCGCCAGCGGGGAGGTTTTATAGGTTTTATTATCGATAATGATCTCGGCCTGTCCTATGGTTTTTTTACCACGGGAGTTGGGCTGTAAATAGAAAGAGTAGGTTTTCGAATAGCTCCTTTGCCCGTTAATCCAGCTATTGCTAACCGATTGGTTAGGGCCTCCCACCACGCTGAAACCATCAAAAGAGGGTGGCTTGAAGTTGTCGCCATCCTGGTTCATTTCAAAATCTACCCTAAGGCGTTCGTTCACCCCCAGCCGCTCCTTGCTAACTTTGGCTTCAAATTTCACCTGGGCCTGCAATATGCCACCCAATAGTAAAAGAAATCCGGTAATGAGAGTTGTAAGCTTCATGAATTATTGCTACTCGTATATTTTTTGATTTTTCCAGATTAATTCTCTGCAAAAATTTTACCAATCTTTTTCAGAACGAGACCTGGCACCTTTGGCTTTTTCGGCGTTTATCTTATCCTGTATCTTGCGCTCCTCATTTTCCATGGCCTCGAGTAAGCTTTTTATCTGTTCGGGCGATAACTGGCCCTGGGCAGGTTGTGGTTGTTGCTGCTGGTTATCTCCTTGCTGTTCCTGCTCGGGCTCGCCTTCGCCTTCATCCTGGGGTTGATCCTTTTCGCCTTCGCCTTCCTGAGGTTCTTCCTGCTCCTGTTCTCCTTCATCCCTGGGCTGCTCCTGCTCATTATCGCCATCGCCTCCCTGATTTTGATCCTGTTCCTCATTCTCCTCCTGCTGATCATCTTCGCCGCCACCGCCGCCGCCTTCCTGCTCTTCTTCCTCCAGCATCTTTTTAGCCAGGGCATAATTATAGCGGGTTTCATCATCCTTAGGATTATTCCGCAAGGCATTTTTATAAGCCTCTACAGCTTCTTTATATCTTTTTTGCTTCATAAAGGAATTCCCTAAATTATGGAAGGCCTTATGTTTATCGTCTCTGGTTTCTGCCCTCTCAGCGGCCTGTCTTAGTCGGCTTTCGGCTTCAGGAGTTTTTTCTTTGGCGTAATAGAGATTCCCCATATTATATCGCGCGGCAGCATTATCGGGATCTTTGGCTATCGCCAACCTATAGGCAGCTTCAGCCGAGGCAAAATCGTTTTCAGACATAGCTTCACGCGCCTCACGCATTAGAGCACGTGCCTCACGCTCAGCCTTTTTGTCAGTTTCCTGAGCCAGCAAAGGAAAAGCCGTCAAAAATAACAGCAGAAAAATACAAATATGTGCAGCCTTAAATTGCATTACTTTTCCTTTTTGCGATATTCATTAAACAAATCAAGTCTCTTTAACCAGGCGGTTTTGCGCTCTAAGATGAACACATCCAACAGAAGAAATAATAATGCCAAACCTAAAAACCACTGAAACTGAGATTTAAAATCGGCAAACTGCTGGGCTTCAAACTCAGATCTTTCGATATTTTGCAGTTCCTCTCTAATACTTTTGGTTACCTGTGCAGTGATATTTCCATCTATATAACTTCCCCTCGCCAGGGAGGCAATTTCTGTTAAAATCTCATTATCCCTGCGGGTTATAACCGTTTCACCTTCGCGATCTTTCTTGTAGTTCAGGATAACTCCATTTCTTTTAATCGGAATAGGATTTCCTTCCTCAGTCCCTACCCCTATGGTAAAAATTCTTATTCCTTTAGCTGCGGCCTCCCGGGTTACTTCTTCATAATTGCCTTCGTGATCTTCACCGTCGCTTATAATCACTAAAACCTTATTGGTTTGTGATTCTTCTTCAAAATAATCTGAAGCCAGCGTGATTGCATCGGCAATTGCGGTTCCCTGCGAAGAAAGCATATCGGTATTCAGCGACTGCAGGAACATTCGCGCTGCCGAATAATCGGTAGTGATGGGCAGTTGAGGATAAGCGCTTCCGGCATAGGCGATAAGCCCTATTCTATCTCCGGCAAGGTCGCCCATAATTTGCCGCACCAATTGTTTGGATTTCTCAAGGCGATTGGGGGCCACATCTTCAGCATCCATACTTTTAGAAACGTCTATGGCAAAGACTATATCAACGCCTTCTCTTTTAACGGTCTCCATTTTTGATCCCATCTTGGGATTAACCAGGGCGATAGCCAAACTCGCCAGGGCCAGGCTAACAAATAGCAGTTTTAAAAACTGTTTAAAAGAAGACCGGTTTGGGCTAAGCTGTCGTAGAAGATCGGGATCGGCAAATTTCTTTCGCGTTCTGGCCTGCCATATTCTCAATACCAAATACAGCAAAACCACCAGCGGTACCGCCAGCAATAACCAAAAGTATATTTTCTCTTCTAAAAACATTTAAATAAAACTTCTGAATATGGTATACCTCAGCAAACTCTCAAAAAACACCAGGCCTAAAGCTAAAAGCACAAAAGGCCTGAATTTCTCTTCGTAATTTCTATAGGTAAATTCCTCGATTTCGCTTTTTTCAAGGCTGTCTATTTCGTCATATATCTCCTCCAGGCTTTCATTATCGGTCGCCCTGAAGTATTTCCCGCCGGTTTGACTGGCGATTTGTTTGAGCAGGTCTTCATCAATTTCAACCTGTACCCTGCCGTATTGGTAGCGACCATTAGGCAAAATGCCTACAGGCGACATTGCCATTCCATTGGTACCAACCCCTATGGTATAGGTTTTAATTCCAAATTCAACCGCCAGCTCCCCTGCGATTTTGGGGTCTATAAAACCAGAATTATTTACTCCATCGGTTAAAAGTATGATCACTTTGCTTTGCGCATCAGAATCTTTTAATCTGTTTACCGAGGTTGCCAGGCCAGAGCCAATTGCAGTCCCACCTTCCAGAACATTATCAAAATCCAATTCTTCAAGGGAATTTATCACAATGGCTTTATCGCTGGTTAAGGGCATACGGGTATAACTTTCGCCGGCATAAATCACCAGGCCTATCCTATCGGCAGGGCGGTTTCTAACAAAATCGGAAGCCACCTCTTTTAAGGCTTCCAATCGATTTGGCTCCAAATCTCTGGCCAACATACTGGCCGAAACATCTATGGCCATAATAATATCGATTCCCTGGGTGCTGCTGGTGCGGGTGCTAACGTCTACGGTACGCGGCCGGGCCAAAGCGATAATAATTAATGCCAGGGCTATAAGTCGTAAAGCAAAAAGCACCGGTCTGAATTTTGCCAGAATTGAGCCTTTTTTAAATCCCTGGATACTGGAGATCTTTAGTTCGGCGGTTTGCTGATGTCTTTTCTTAAAAAACCAGAACCCAGCCAATGGCAGTAATAAAAACAGCCAAAAAAACTCCGGATTTTCAAAAGTATAATTAGCAAACATCAATCTTCAGTATTTCTAAGTTCTACCGAGTCTATTATTCTTCGGGCTATTTTTTCGGCGTATTCATCTCCCTGCTCATAAACCACAGTAATTTGCTGAAACCCACCGCTTTCTCCAAAATTCAGTATCGAATATTCATTTTGTTGTGGTCTTCCCGTCACAGGGTTTTCCATTTCCAGCGTGCCGAATACCCTAATGCCTTTCGCGCCGTTTAGCGTGGTGAACTCCTCCTCTTTCATGATAATATTCCGGGCGCCCTGCTGCTCTAAATTTTCATAGATTCCCTCAACTGCTTTTTCGAGATCAAATTTGCTTTCTGCACTTAAATTCACGGTAGTGACCAAAGAATAAAAATTGCTGGCAAGGCTGCCGTACGCGAAACTCTCGCTTCCCAGCAAAGCCTGCCGCACTTCCCGGCTTAATTCCAGTTCGGTGCGTTTCAATACTCTTGGAGTGGTAATCGTAACCGGCGGATTTCCATAAGCACTTTGAATCCAGTCTCCCTCCAATAACTCTTTGGTAGGATGCCCAATAAGGCTTTCTTTTAAATATCCCGGGCCTTTTATATAAATGAGACTTCCCAGGCTAATTAAAACAACTATCGCCACCGCTCCCACAGCGTATATGATTCGTTTGCGTTTTTTCTCGCGCTCCCGCTCCAGCCTGTATGCCTCGTCCCTTAATTTCTCTTCTTCTGAAACTTCGGGCGCCGCGGTTTTTACATCATTTATTATAAACTCTACTTTCTTTCGGTCGTCTTTTGCAGTGATCACATCGGGACGGGAATTGGCAAATTTGGCCAAATCGGCACGCTGAAGGATTAGTTTTAAATTATTGATGGTTTTATCATCCAACTGCAACTCGCCGGCCTGTCGTTTTAATTCGAGCCATGCTACCAGTTCACTGGTGGTACTTTCAAGGGCGCGGTCGTAGAGTTTTCTGTCAATGAATTTTCGGGCGGCAAAGGTGAGCCTTGAGTAATACTCCTTCACCTCGCGCTGTTCTAAAAGATGATCTTCATCGAGTTTCTTCAGCTGAAAAATTGCCTCTTCATAAGGCGGTAATTCTTTGGCTTCTTCTCTTTTTCTTTTCCTTCGTCTGAAGAAGAAAAAAGCAGCTAATAAAATGCCTAAAATCGCCAATAACCACCAAAACCAGTTAGGAATGCTGAACCCACCGGGAACCTCTACATAAGGTTTGATATCGTACATTTTTTGCTTGGTGGTGTCTACCTCAACATCGGCAACTTCGATTAAAATAGAATCGGTAAGATATTCCCGGTCGTTTACCAAAACCCGCTGCTGCGGAATGCTATATCGGCCCGAATCGAACTGGGTTAAAGCGTATTCTTTTAAAAGTCGTAGCCTATCCTGTGCACGAGTGGTATCGGGATCAAAAGATTCTACCACCTCCATCGGATTAAAGGTTTCGGCTTCCGGAAAAATCACCACCTCATCTGCCGCCGATTCTACCAGAATGCGATAGCGTATTTGCTCGCCAATTTGAATTGACGCGGTATCTACTTCCGAAGATACTTTCGCCTCTTGCGAGAAGCCTTCCCAGGGGAAACACAGGAGTATAAACACAGAAAACCAGCCGAACAGGCTGAGTCTTAATTGTGGTTTTCTATGAATAAATGACTTCATATCCTTCTTTTAAAATATCCCAATAGCTGTTTTACGTAACTCTCATCTACACGAGTATTGATAACTCCTGCGCCACTTAGTTTAAAACTGTCGTTAAAATAATTGAGATTTTGTCTGTAATTTTTTGCGTATTCGTTTCTAAGAGCCTTTGAGCCGGTATTTACGGTGATGAATTCGCCGGTTTCTTCATCGAGCATTTGTACCAGGCCAAGATTGGGAATTTCTACCTCCCGGCGGTCGAAAACCCGAATCCCCGTGACATCATGTTTATTTGCTGCAATTTTCAGGCTATGCTGGTATTCGGCATTAAAAAAATCGGATAGGATAAACACGATTGCCTTTTTCTTCATCACATTAGATAAATACTTCAAGGCGGCATTGATATCGGTTTTTTTGCCCTCGGGTTTAAATTCCAGCAATTCCCGTATGATGCGAAGCACGTGAGACCTTCCCTTTTTTGGAGGGATATATAATTCAATTTTATCTGAAAACAACATCAACCCGATCTTATCGTTGTTTTGCGTGGCTGAAAATGCCAGAGTTGCTGCAATCTCGGTGATCACGTCTTTTTTAAACTGATTCTGTGTCCCAAACATTTGCGACCCTGAAACGTCTACCATTAGCATTAGGGTGAGTTCACGCTCTTCTTCAAAGACCTTTACAAAAGGTTCGCTGTAGCGGGCGGTAACATTCCAGTCTATATTCCGCACATCGTCTCCAAACTGGTATTGCCTCACCTCGCTAAAGGTCATCCCTTTTCCTTTGAAAGCCGAATGATACTCGCCCCCAAACACATGATCGCTCAGGCGGCGGGTCTTGATCTCTATTTTTCGTACTTTTTTGAGTAGTTCTTTGGTATCCATAGTCTCCTGAAATCAGGTGCTGCTCGTTGGAAAACTGAAATTTTTAAGGCGATTTTTCAGGTTTTAGGGCACTTCTATTTCGTTCACAATTTTGTTTACGATATCTTCAGAAGTTACATTTTCGGCCTCGGCCTCGTAGGTAATTCCAATTCGGTGGCGCAACACGTCAAGAACCACGGCACGAACATCTTCAGGAATCACATATCCGCGGCGGCGAATAAAGGCATAACATTTAGCAGCGGTCGCCAGGTTAATACTACCCCTGGGAGATGCCCCAAAACTAATTAGCGGTTTCAATTCTTCCAGCTTATACTTCTGCGGATTCCTGGTGGCGAAGATGATATCCAGGATATATTTTTCAATTTTTTCATCCATATAAACTTCCCGAACGGCTTCCTGGGCTCTTAAGATCTGCTCCAGGCTTACCACGGGATTTACCTTTGGAAATGCTCCTTTTAGATTAGCTCTCATAATGAGCTGCTCATCGGCCATTTGCGGATAATCGATCACGGTTTTCAACATAAAACGGTCTACCTGGGCTTCAGGTAAAGGGTAGGTTCCTTCCTGTTCTACCGGGTTTTGCGTGGCCATCACCAAAAAGGGTTTATCAAGCCTAAAAGTTTCTTCTCCAATGGTCACCTGCTTCTCCTGCATTGCCTCCAGCAAGGCCGATTGCACCTTGGCCGGAGCCCGGTTAATCTCATCGGCAAGTACGAAATTGGCGAAAATAGGACCCTTTTTAATGCTGAAGTCGTTAAGCTTCATATTATAGATCAGGGTACCCACCACATCGGCAGGTAATAAATCGGGGGTAAACTGAATACGACTAAAGCTGCCGTGCACGGCCTGGGAAAGCGTATTGATCGCAAGGGTTTTGGCAAGCCCGGGAACCCCCTCTAAAAGGATATGCCCCTGGCCTAAAAGCCCGATAAGTAGGCGTTCAACCATATGCTTTTGACCAACAATAACTTTATTGATCTCGCCTGTTAAGGCCGTTACAAAAGCACTTTCTCTTTCTATTTTTTCATTTATACTGGCAATGTCTACCGAAGAATCATTTTCTAACATTTCGTCAAAAATTTAGGAGTGGTGAATATACACACAAGATACGAAGGCTACAAATTGAAAAATTATTTGAATTTCCTCAATTAAATTTGGATTAAAAATCAAAAAAAGGGCAGTAAAATACCGCCCTTCTTCTTAATAAATTAGATTTTCGGAGAAAAGATTAATTTTCAGATCCATCGATATACAGGGTTTCCAGATCGGTGGTTTCATTTTCAGAAACGCTTACATCATTTACAGTGTACACTCCATAGCCGCTGGCAGCATCGGGAGTAACGGTCACTTTATAAACTCCTGCAGGCACGCCGTGTAATACAAACTCACCATTATCGCTGGTATAGGCAGAGATAGTATGTGAGCCGTTAGCAGCTTTTACCAAAGCACGGTAAGTGGTAGGGTGAATGTCTCCGGCAATGATTCCGGTATTGGCCATAGCAGTGGCTCTAATTACGGGTTTAAGGATTTTACCTCCGTTTCCGGTAGTCACGATAGAATTTTCTACGTCGAAATCTAAAAGGAACTCATAGTGCTCTCCGGCTTCAAGTTCCTGATTTACGTTGATCTTAAGACCCGATTGTTGAGCGCTGGGAGTAGAAAGTGGTTCAGATTCACCATTAATCACTACAGAATTATCGGTTCCCAAAACCAGTCTTATTTGATGAAGGTAACCCGCCGGGATATCGGCTTCGGCAAGTAATTGGGAAACTCCTCCGGTTAGTTGAAGTAAATCATAAACACCGGTGTCTACATCGTCAAGACTTATCCAGGAGTCATCTTCGTCTGGATCGCTCTCAGCATCCATCTTAATTCTTACATCCTGTACATCTACATACACAGCTTCATAATCACCCGGAGCATCGGTTAATCTAACGCTTATTCGGGCGTCCTGCTCATTTAGGTTGTCGTTTTCGGTATCATCGTTACAACTTGTGAAACCTACTGTAACCAAAGCCAATAAAAACAGGCTCTTCACACTAAAATTCATTAAAGATTTTTTCTTATTCATAAATAGATTTATTTGGGTTGGGTTGAATAACGCCATATAATCGCTGAAATTTTAAAACTTAAGAATTCTTAACAAAATTTAACATCACCGAAATAAAGCCGCAGGCTTAAAATAGTTTCTTATTTTAGGTGGCAGATATCTGATCTTTCAGAGATTAATGCCCAATTGCTATGATCAACAAACGACTTTTAATCAAAAACCTGTTGGCCCATAATGGCGAAAACAGTTTTTACGATAAAAAGCTGAAGCTGAGCATAGGGGAAAGAGAGGGTAAAGCCAAATTTTTGAAGCACGTCTGTGCCCTGGCCAATTCAAACCCTGAAAACAATTCCTATATCGTAATTGGGGTTAAAGACAGCGATAATTCAATAACAGGAATAGATTTCTTCGACGACAGTAAAATCCAGAATCTGGTAAACGCATACCTGAAGAATGCCCCGCTGGTAAGCTATGAAAATATTCCTTTTCCACATTTGCCCGATCATTTGGTGGTGGGCCTGGTAAGCATTAGACCCAATCGCGGGAAGCTGTGTTCCCTGAAAAAGAATATCTGGAAATATTTTGCAGGAACTGTTTTTGTTAGGGAAGGAAGCATTAGTATGCCGCAAACTGAAGCAATTGAACTTCAGGATCGAAATTCTGAAATAGTAGCTTCCATAGAAAATCATTCCCACAATAATATTGAACTCACCCTCGATGGGGTTTTTGATTTTATGAAAAAAAGACGGGATTATGAACCTACCTATAAAGTCTTCAAAGAATATTTTGTGGTGTGCTGGGCCGGCAAAAAAAAGAACCTTGGCAGCAAAACCTATTATTCCCGTGTAGATATCGAGCTCATCAATGAACAGGTAAAACTTTTTTATTCAGACCTGGATGAAATAAGCATTAGTCTGTCTGAAGAGGCCTTTAAAATCCAGGAATTCGTTCATCTCGGGGTTCACGATAGTTTTAAATACTATCCGCTTGAGGAAGTAGTGATTAAGTTTAAGAATAATATGAGCTATGAGATTGAAAGCCACTTATTATTTGAACCCCCAAAATTCGATCGCAAGATCCTGTATCATATTTATAATCATAACAACAGTCTTATTCAGAAACTAAAAAAAGGCCATTCACTTAGTCAAATACAGTTAAGAGATCTTAAAAATTTACCTTCAACTTATTTACTTTGTTATTTTAACGATTTTGAAATGGCCCTGGAGAAATTGGAAGAAGCCCGGCCGTATTTAAAGGCAACAAATTTGGAGGCCTACCAGGCTTATAAAGAGAGTATGCGAATTTTGAGGAAAGTAAAATACAACTAAATCTATGAGCAGAAGTATTGCATTTGGAGATATTCACGGCGGACTAAAAGGACTGGTGCAACTTTTGAAACGCATTAATATCACCCCCGAAGATGAACTTATTTTTCTTGGAGATTACGTAGATGGCTGGAGCGATTCGGCCAATGTGGTATCCTATCTCATAGAATTGGCCAAACAGAACAGCTGCATTTTTATTAGGGGAAATCACGACGATCTCACCCACAACTGGCTTGCTACCGGGAAATTGCGGGAACAATGGCTGCAACATGGCGGCCAGAGCAGTATAGATGCCTACCGCAATTTTACTTCAGCAGAGAAAGGCCAGCATATTGAGTTTTATAATCAAATGCTGAATTATTATATCGATAAAGAAAACCGGCTATTTGTACACGCGGGGTTCACCAATTTGCACGGCCCTGAGGCCGAATATCACGATACAGGCTTTTACTGGGATCGTACTTTATGGGAAATGGCTCTCTCCCTAGATCCAGATTTAAGCCCCGGTGACGAATACTATCCCAAAAGACTTCACCTCTTTGAAGAAATTTTTATAGGGCACACCCCTACTACCAGGATTGGTAAAACCCATCCCGTCAATAAAGCCAACGTTTGGAACATCGACACCGGTGCCGCTTTTACAGGACCTATAAGCGCAATAGACGTGAAGACCAAAGAAATTTGGCAAAGTGACCCCGTTCACCGGCTCTATCCTAATGAAGACGGCAGAAATTAAGAGGATTTTTATAGAATTTAGTTATATGAAACTTATCTTTGTGATTTAAGCAAATTGCCTTTTATTTGCTGATGTTCATATAGATGTAAAAAACTGCACGGTTCTTGAACATAAATTAAACAATTATTAAAGCCCGGGAATTTTCGGGTTTTAAAGAAATCAAAGTTATGGCCCTAAGTAATATGCGTTTGGAAGTGATGAAAACCGTTGAGAAAAAAGTAGACGGTTTTATCGATAAATATTTAATCCCGGTTGAAAAAATCTGGCAACCTACAGATTTGCTCCCCAATCTTCAAAAAGAAGACTATCACGATGAATTAACTCAAATTCGTGAGGAAGCCAAAGAATTAGGTTATGATTTTTGGGTAGTTCTGGTAGCCGATATGGTGACCGAAGAAGCTCTGCCTACTTACGAATCCTGGCTAATGGATATGGAAGGGGTCAACCAGCGCGAAAGAGCTGAAAACGGGGAACAAAACCCCTGGAGTAAATGGATTCGCCACTGGACCGGGGAAGAAAACCGCCACGGCGACACCCTAAATAAATACCTTTACCTTTCTGGACGTGTAAATATGCGCGAAGTTGAAATGACTACGCATCACCTCATCAACGACGGATTTGATATAGGTACCGGGCGCGATCCTTACCGAAACTTCGTATATACCAGTTTTCAGGAACTGGCAACAAATATTTCTCACAAAAGAGTAGGCCAGATCGCCAAAAAGAAGGGTAATAAATTGCTAGGCAAGATGTGTAATATTATCGCCGGCGATGAGATGAGACACTATATGGCCTATCGCGAATTTGTGAAAACCATTTTCGAAATAGACCCCAGCGAGATGATGCTGGCATTCCACGATATGATGAAGAAAAAGATCGTAATGCCTGCCCAGTTTATTCGCCAAAGCGGTGAAAATATTGCTGAAGCTTTTGAGAACTTTTCGAATGCCGCCCAGAGACTTGGAGTTTATACTACCGAAGATTATATAGACATCTTAAAAACTCTGAACAATTACTGGCAAATCGATAAGATGAATAATCTTACCGACGAGGCAGAAAAGGCCAGAGATTACCTGATGAAGTTACCAGATCGTATGACCAGAATTGCTTCCAGAATGGCAATACCTGAAGATCAACATAAATTTAAATGGGTAGAGGCCAACGGTACTTTATAAAACCATTTTACAAGCATACTTTAAAAGCCGCTTCCAATCGAAGCGGTTTTTTTATGTTCCAGGGTCAATTTTTTAAAAAGATTTAACTTCAGCATAAACTTGATTCTAATCAGTTTTTAGGATCTTTTAGCTGAATTCTAAAAATGCTCTTTTGCATAAGGCTTAATTTTGCTGCGAAATTTTATCTACTATGAACAAAGGAATCTATATCGCCACCCTCGAGCCGCATAGCGGAAAATCCATGATGTCGCTGGGACTTATGAGAACCCTGCTTGGAAAAATGGTGAAGGTGGCTTATTTCAGGCCAATTATAAACGATGTGCCCGCCGGAGAACGGGATAATCACATAGATACCGTTTTAAAATATTTTAAGCTGAATCTTCCTTACGAAGACACCTTCGCTTTCACCCGAAGTCAGGTAATCCAGAAGCGAAATGAAGGAAAAGGTGGCGAAATTATCGATACGATTATTCAGAAGTATAAAAAGCTGGAAGAAGAATTCGACTTTATTCTGGTAGAGGGAAGCGATTTCTCGGGAGAAGGCAGTGTTTTCGAATTCGACGTAAATGTGCTTATCGCCAAAAATCTGGGAATTCCGGTAATTATTATCGTTAGCGGGCAGCACAAAACCTGGGAAGAATTGTTGGGCAATCAGCAAATGGCTTACCGCGCTTTTAAGGATAAGGAGGTAGAAGTGCTGGCGATGGTAAGCAATAAAATTATGGAAGAAAACCTGGATCCCGCTAAAAAGAATATGCGTGATTTTCTTCCTGAAGAAGTCGAGGTTTTCGCGATTCCGCTAATTCAAACCCTCGACAATCCTACACTCAAAGAAATCGTAAAAGCCCTGAACGGAAAGGTGCTTTTCGGCGAAAAATTCCTCAATAATCAAAGCGGAAGTTTTGGCGTGGGCGCTATGCAACTGCGAAATTACCTTACTACTTTAAAAAGCGAAAGCCTGGTGATTACCCCGGGAGACCGTGCCGATATTATTCTTGGTGCTTTGCAGGCCAACATTTCGAGCAATTACCCAAGAATTTCGGGAATTATTCTTACCGGCGGCCTTATTCCTGAACCTTCTATCTTAAAGCTTATCGAAGGACTTTCAGAAATTGTTCCAATTATTTCGGTAGAAGAAGGCACTTTTGCCGTGACCAATAAAGTTGGGGCGATAAAATCGAATATCTATGCCGATAGCCTTCAGAAGATACAAACCACCATCAGCATTTTTGAGCGTTATGTGAGTATTGACCCTCTGGTTGAAAAATTCATCAATTACAAACCACAGGGAATTACGCCCAGAATGTTTCAGTATAGCCTCGTAAAAAGGGTGCGAAAGGTAAAAAAACGCATAGTTCTTCCTGAAGGTAATGATCAGCGTATTTTACGCGCCGCAGCCAGGCTCGTAGATATGAATCTGGTAGATATCACCCTCTTAGGAAACAGGGAAGAAATTAGCAATATTGCGGCAAAACAGGGAATTCATCTGGATCTGGATAAAATTGAGATTATTGAACCCATAAAATCTCCAAATTTTAGAGATTATGCAGAAACTTTCTATGAACTAAGAAAGCATAAGGGTGTAAATATGGATATGGCCAAAGACCGAATGAGCGATGTCTCTTACTTTGGTACGATGATGATTCATAAAGGCCACGCCGATGGGATGGTTTCTGGGGCCGCGCACACCACCCAGCACACCATTTTACCTGCGCTTCAGTTTATCAAAACCAAACCCGGAGTTTCGGTAGTTTCCTCAGTTTTCTTTATGTGTTTGGAAGACCGGGTTTCGGTTTTTGGCGATTGCGCGATCAACCCCAATCCTACCGCCGAGGAACTGGCCGAAATCACCATATCTTCAGCCGAAAGTGCGGCCGCCTTTGGAATTGAACCAAAAATCGCAATGCTATCCTATTCCTCGGGAACTTCAGGAAAAGGAGCTGATGTGGATAGAGTTCGAAAAGCAACAGAAATCGTCAAGGAACGCCGTCCCGATTTAAAAATCGAAGGACCTATACAATACGATGCAGCGGTAGACATCAGCGTGGGAAAAAGCAAGCTGCCAGACTCTGAAGTAGCCGGGCAGGCCAATGTGCTTATCTTCCCCGACCTCAACACCGGGAACAACACCTATAAGGCTGTGCAGCGAGAAACCGGTGCGCTGGCCATAGGCCCAATGCTACAGGGACTCAACAAACCGGTAAACGACCTTAGTCGTGGTTGTACCGTAGACGACGTTTATAATACCGTAATTTTAACCGCCATTCAGGCACAGGGAATTTAATTCAGAAAGATGAAAAATATACTAGTAATAAACTCAGGAAGCTCTTCTTTAAAATTTCAACTCATCCAGATGCCGGCCGGGAAGGTCTTGGCCTCGGGCCTGGTAGAAAGAATTGGCCTGGAAGGCGCAAAACTGCATTATAAATCTGAAAAACACTCGGTATCAAAGGAGATTCCTATGCCCGATCACGCCGTAGCCTTAAAATCGGTTACCGAACTGTTGATGGACGCCGAAAACGGAGTGATAAAAGATGCTTCTGAAATCCCTGCAATTGGACATCGCGTGGTTCACGGGGGTGAAAGTTTTTCCCAAACCATCTTAATCGATGAAAAGGTAAAGGAAAAGATCAAAGAAAATTTTTCACTGGCTCCCCTGCATAACCCGCCAAATTTAAAAGGTATCGAAGTGGCCGAGAAACTTTTTCCAAATTCAAAACAGGTAGCGGTCTTCGATACAGCCTTTCATCGCAGCATCCCCGAAAGCGCAACCCGCTACGCCATCCCACCCGAATTTTACGAAAAACACCATATTCAGCTTTACGGCTTTCACGGTACCAGCCACAAATATGTGAGCGAAAAAGCCAACGAATATTTAGGCAAGAAAAATTCAAAATTAATCAGCATTCACCTGGGGAATGGTTGCAGTATTACGGCGATCAAAGATGGGAAAAGCATAGACCATTCCCTTGGGTTTGGTCCGGTGAACGGGCTTATTATGGGTACCCGCAGCGGGGATATAGACCAATCGGTGATTTTTTATATGATCGAACAATTAGGCTACACCGCCCAGGAAGTAAGCGACATTTTACACCATAAAAGCGGAATGCTAGGCCTTACCGGCTACAGCGACCTTAGAGACATCGAAGAACAGGCCGGAAATGGTGATCGAAAATGCCAGCTTGCTTTAGAGATGAATGCCTATCGCATTAAAAAATATATCGGCGCTTATATCGCTGCGATGAATGGGGTAGACGCGTTGATTTTCACCGCCGGAATTGGGGAAAACAGCGATGTGATTCGCAATCTGGTATGCCGTGACCTGGATTTCTTCGGAATTGAACTCGACAAAGAGAAAAATGCTGTTAGAGCGAAAGAGCTTAGGGAAATCAACACCGAAGCTTCAAAAGTGAAAATTTTGGTCATTCCAACCAATGAGGAAATCGAAATCGCTAAACAAAGTATGGAATTGATTTCCTAAATATTTCAATTTCATTAAAAATTTAGGCGTATTAAAAATTATTAATTAGGTTTTAGTACGCCTTATTTTTTCAGGGTTTTGACGTGTGTCAAAAACATTGGCTATTTCAATTCTTGATTGACTATTATTTATCCAATAAAGAATTTTATAATGTTTATATATTATATAGCGAAATTCTTGCTTTCGATGTATTAACCCGGATTCGACAGGACCAATTTCCGGTTGCTTTCGAATTTTCAATGTGGTTTCGACTATTCCCGTAACCAGTTTTTGTGCAGTTTGAGATCCTGCCCTTTCTTTATAGAAAAAAAATATCTTTGAGCTTATCCTGGGCAATTTGCAACCAATAAACCTCTAGCTCCACTTTTTAATTTCCTCTTTAAGGCCGGAGGCCTTTATCATTCTTCCATTTCTGGAATCTTCCATAGCCTGATCCAACTCTCTTTCATATTCTTCTACAGACATTGGTTTTAAATTTTCTTCAAGAAGCTCTAATTTTCTTTTAAGTAGAAAATTTTCCAGTGCTACAATAATCTCCTCATTTTGCAACTTGAGAAAATCCTGCACAAATAGTATCTTTCTGGTATCTAAATCCATTCTTCCGGCTTTGTATCAAAAATACAAAATCTAATGCCTTGTTTCTCCGATTTTTAAATTATCACCATATTTAATATCAGGCTTTATCCCTAAGTTTGCAAAAAATTTCTGGGACTTATGAGCAACTCCCCCAAGCCGGTTTTGGTAATCCTGGCCTTCTTTTCCATTTATTTTATCTGGGGGTCAACCTACCTGCTCAACAAGATCGCTGTTACAGAGCTTCCTCCTTTTATGTTAGCCGGCATCAGGTTTATAACCGCAGGTTTGCTCATCTTTCTTATTTGTAAGATTTTAAAGATCAACCTGCGAATAAGCCGGAAGCAATTTTTCAATACCATAATCGCCGGCTTTTTGTTCCTGGCTTTCGGGAACGGGGTAGTGGTTTGGGCCCTTAAATATGTAGACACCGGCTTTGCAGCCCTGGAGATCTCGGCCCAGCCCCTGGTGGTGCTGATTCTAATGCGCATACTTCAGGGTAAAAAGATCAAAGCAATGTCGATGATTGGAGTGGTTTTGGGAATAATCGGCATTTATTTGCTGGTAAGCCAAAAACAGGTCATCAATCAGGAAAATTCGGTTTTGGGAATGGGAATGATTTTTCTCTGCCTACTTAGCTGGGCTTACGGGAGCTTGTTTGTAGGTAAAGCCGATCTTCCTTCCAATCATTTTGTAAACACCGGGTATCAAATGTTTACCGGCGGAATTCTTCTTTTCCTTGGAAGCCTGGCCTTTGGCGAAAACTGGAGCTGGCCCAATACCTGGAGTGAACCAACCCGATATTCGATGCTTTTGCTTATCATCTTCGGAAGCATTGTAGCTTTCACCGCATTCAATTATTTGCTAAAAACCGTCTCTCCCGAAAAAGTGGCAACCTCAACCTATGTAAATCCCATTATCGCATTACTGCTGGGTTGGTATTTTCTGGAAGAACAAATCACGAATCAGTCCGTAGTTGCAGCTACGGTTTTGCTCACCGGGGTTTATTTTATCAACACCAAAAAAAGCCTGATGATTTTTGCCAGGTTTTCCCCGCGTTTCGGTAAAAAGTTGAACCAATAAGTTTTAAATTACCGCATAAACTTCAACTGAATGTATAGCCAAATCCTCGAACATATTTCCAAAGATATTTCTTTAAGCTCTTCGGAAGCAGAAGAATTCACCGGGATACTTTCAGAAAAGACAATTTTAAAGAAAGAGCTTCTCATAAGGCCCGGCGACCAGGTAAATTCAGAATATTATGTGGTAAAAGGTTGTTTGAAAGCCTACTATCGCGATGAAAATGGGGAAGATCATATCATTCAATTCGCTATTGAAGATTGGTGGATAAGCGATTTTGAAGCATTTTTCAATCAAAGCCCAGCCAAACTGTATGTGGAAGCTATCGAAGACTCTGTTTTACTGGGCATAGACAAAGATGCCCTGGAAGAGCTTTACCTGCGCATACCCAAATTCGAACGCTTTTTCAGAATTAAAACTACCAACGCATTTGTGGCCTTGCGTGCAAGAATTTTATCCAGCCTCCAAAAAACCGGAAAAGATCGCTACCTGGAATTTTGCGAAACTTATCCGAAAATTGAAAAGCGAGTACCCAATTATCATATCGCAAACTACCTGGGCCTAAAACCCGAAAGCCTGAGCCGAATTCGCAAAGATTTGGCTTAGCTTAACAAATTTTAACCTGCCTGCTTAACATACATCAAGCCTTTTTATAGGTTTTTGGGCTTAATTTTGGCCTCCTAAAAGATAAAGGAGTATTCACCTTTAATTTAATTGATGCTTGCATTTTCAGAAAGTAGCATCGAATAAAACATAATTTAAAAATCTAAATAATGAGCAGGAAACAGGCTTTATTAGAACCTTATAATTTAAACGGATTGAAACTACCAAACCGGGTAGCAATGGCTCCAATGACCCGAAGCCGGGCAAATAATCCCGAAAACAAGGCTACCGGTGAATTGCAGGGCGAATATTATAAACAACGCGCCAGCGCCGGACTCATCATTGCCGAAGGTTCTCAAATCTCCAAACGCGCCGTGGGTTATGTAAACACCCCGGGAATCTATTCTCAGGAACAGGTAGAAGGCTGGAAAGAAGTAACTCAAAAAGTCCACGAGGCTAATGGAAGAATTTTCCTTCAGCTGTGGCACGTGGGAAGAATGTCTCACCCCGATTTTCATAATGGGGAATTGCCATTAGCGACTTCCGCCATAAATCCCAATGCAAAATCTTTTACTCCTGAAGGTTTTAAAGATACCGTGACTCCAAAAGAGATGAGTATCGAGGAGATCAAAGAGACCATACAGGATTATAAAAAAGCGGCTAAAAATGCTTTGGAAGCCGGTTTCGACGGCATCGAAATTCACTCTTCCAACGGCTATTTGCTGCACCAGTTTTTTAACGGAACTTCAAACCATCGCAGCGATGAATATGGTGGCAGTATTGAAAACCGGACTAAAATCCTGTTTGAAGTGATCGATGCGATAAAAGAAGTGATGCCGGAAAACAAGATCGGACTTCGATTGAATCCGTCCTTGAATGGTATTTTTGGAATGACGATGGATGAAGAGACCATTCCAACTTTCGATTATATCATCAAAAAACTGAATGATTACGATCTGGCCTATTTGCACCTATCTGAGCCATTTAACGATGTTTCTGATATTCCTTATGCTGAAACTGAGATCGCCAAACGCTATCGCCCAATGTATAATGGTACGATCATTATTAATGCAGGCTTTGACCAGGAAAGCGGAAATAAGGTGATAGAAGAAGGCAATGCCGATTTGGTAGCCTTCGGAAAACCATACATTTCCAACCCCGACCTTGTGGAACGTTTTGAGCAAAATGTGCCCTTAAGCGAGTATGACGAAGATACTTTTTATACCCCCGGCAAAGAAGGTTACCTGGACTATGAAGCAAAAACCGAAAGAGCTGAAGTTTTGCAGTAAAAGATTAGAATATTAAAAATAAAAAGGCTGTTTAATACCTAAATGTCAATTCGAGCGGTCCCGATAATTATCGGGACGAGAATGTCTGAAAAAATTAAGACATTTCGACTGCGCTCAATGTGACAACATTAGATTTAAACAGCCTTTTTTAAGTCAAAATTTAATCCTACAAATCAAATTTAATACCCTGCGCCAATGGCAGCTCGGTAGTATAATTGATCGTATTAGTTTGACGTCTCATATAGATCTTCCAGGCATCAGAACCAGATTCTCTACCACCTCCGGTTTCCTTTTCTCCACCAAAGGCACCACCAATCTCAGCGCCTGAAGTTCCGATATTCACATTCGCAATTCCGCAATCTGAACCTTCTACCGAAAGGAATCTTTCGGCCTCTCGCAGGTTGTTGGTCATAATGGCTGAAGAAAGTCCCTGCACCACTCCGTTTTGAAGCTCCAGGGCATTCATCACATCGCCTGAATATTTCATAATATAAAGTACCGGCGCGAAAGTTTCGTGCTGTACGATTTCGTAGTGATTTTCAGCTTCGGCAATGGCGGGTTTTACATAGCAACCGCTTTCGTAGCCTTCCCCTTCGAGCACGCCACCTTCAACAAGAATTTTTCCGCCTTCCTGCACAACTTTCTCAAGCGCATTTTGGTAATTTTTTACCGCATCCTTATCGATAAGCGGCCCAACGTGATTGTTCTCGTCCAGCGGATTCCCAATTCGCAGCTGGTTATAAGCCGCCACGATTGCATCTTTTACTTTATCATAAATAGATTCGTGGATGATAAGTCTTCGGGTAGAGGTACAACGCTGTCCGCAGGTTCCTACGGCGCCAAAAACAGCTCCAATAACTGTATTTTTAATATCGGCATCAGGAGTTACGATAATGGCGTTATTTCCTCCTAATTCCAGGAGGGATTTTCCAAGTCTTGCCGCAACCGCCTGGGCTACTATTTTCCCCATTCTAATCGATCCCGTAGCCGAAACCAAAGGCACCCGTTTATCGTGGGTCATCATCTCTCCCACTTTATAATCTCCGGTGATCAAAGAAGAAATTCCGGCGGGCACTCCATTTTTCTCGAAAACACGGGCTGCGATATTCTGGCAGGCCACAGAAGTAAGCGGAGTTTTCTCTGATCCCTTCCAAACACAGGCATCGCCACAAACCCAGGCCAGAGCCGTGTTCCACGACCAAACAGCCACCGGGAAGTTAAAGGCCGAAATAATTCCAACCACACCAAGCGGGTGATATTGCTCATACATTCTATGCCCGGGCCGCTCTGAATGCATAGTAAGCCCGTGGAGCTGTCTTGACAATCCTACTGCAAAATCGCAGATATCAATCATTTCCTGAACTTCCCCAAGACCTTCCTGGTAAGATTTTCCCATTTCATAGGACACCAGTTTTCCCAGCGGTTCTTTAAGTCTACGAAGTTCCTCGTTGAACTGCCTTACCACTTCTCCCCGCTGTGGGGCCGGCCAGGTTCTCCATTTTTTAAAACCTTCAGTCGCAGTGGTGATCACTTTTTCGTAATCTTCTTTGGTGGTGGCTCTCACCTTCCCAATCAAAGCTCCGTCTACCGGAGAATAAGATTCGATCACTTCCCCGTTGCTAAACCAATCGGCGCCGGTGGAAGTTCCGTTATTTGTTTCGTTTAAGCCTAATTCTTTCAGGGCATCTTTAATCCCGAATTTTTCTGCTACGTCACTCATTAATTTAAATTTTTCTGTTAGTGTTTTCTCCAAATTGCAGGCGTTCTAAAAACTTTAAAGTTTTTCTGAAATTCTACAATTTAGACCTGGCTTTCGCCAGATTTCTGTATTCTTTTGTGTGTTCTTTGCGAAAATAGTAAAATTTAAACGCTAATCCTCATTAGCCACAAAGCGGTCGTCAACAGGCATCACCTCCCCGCAGTTATCACAGGTACGCAGTTCCTTACTTCCATAGAAATACTTGAAATGCCTTAAAAAATCGGTTTCTATGTCGGTTAATGGAAAATATACCTCGTAAAGCTTATGATTACAATTATCACAAAACCATAACAAGCCATCTTTAGCATCTACATCCTGGCGTTTACGCTCCACCACCAAACCTATGCTGTTTTCCTTTCGTACCGGCGAATGCGGCACTTTTGCCGGATGAAGGTACATATCGCCCGGGCCGAGTTTCATCGTTTTCTTTTGCCCGTCTTCCTGAATATGCACTTCAATCTCTCCTTCCAGCTGATAAAATAACTCTTCGGTTTCGTTATAATGATAGTCTTTGCGGGCATTGGGCCCGGCCACCACCATCACGATATAATCTTCAGACTCCCGATAAAGATTTCGGTTGCCCACTGGCGGTTTCAGGCTATCCCGGTTTTGTTCAATCCATTTATTCAGATTAAAAGGCTTATTTACAGGCATAATTTAAGTTTTAGCTAAAATTAAGCAATGTATGCCGCAACGAGGCCGATTTTTTTGATTTTTTGGGTGCCTTTACGGGCTATGCGCTGCAATTCCTCGCTCGCGCTAAAGCCGCGGCTGCGGGATTTTCGCTCCTATCCCTGGCGCGGCTTCAGAATTTCAAAAATCATTAACTTGGGCTTCAAATAATCGACTTCAAATGAAAAAAATTCTATTACTCCTAAGTCTATCCCTGGTTTTTGCCTGCAATTCTTCCGCAGAAAAAGAATCATCTACTTCTGAAAATACTCCACAAGACACTCCCAAAACTCAAAATTTCGGGATAGTGATTCACGGCGGTGCCGGGACGATTTTAAAAGAAAATATGACCGATTCGCTCGAGCAGGCCTATAACCAGAAACTGGAAGAAGCCATTCGCGTGGGGCACGAAATTCTCGCCAATGGCGGCAGCGCGATGGAAGCCGTTCAAAAAACCATTAATGTGATGGAAGATTCGCCTTTGTTCAATGCGGGTAAGGGCGCCGTTTTCACCAATGCTGAAACCAATGAACTGGACGCTTCGATTATGGATGGAAAAACGCTGAACGCCGGTGCAGTGGCGGGGGTAACCACCGTAAAAAACCCGATTAACCTGGCCTGGGAAGTGATGGAAAATTCAGAACACGTGATGATGGCCGGGAAAGGTGCCGAACTTTTCGCCGAAGAACGTGGGATGGAAATCGTAAACCCCGAATATTTTTATACCGAAAATCGCTTCCGCGGGCTTCAACGATTAAAAGAACGCGATGCGCAAAAAACCCAGCTCGATCACGACCAAAGCGCAGCCTTTATAGATCCTTATATCAAGGATTCAAAATTCGGAACTGTAGGCTGTGTTGCTTTAGATAAAGACGGTAACCTGGTGGCAGGAACATCTACCGGCGGAATGACCAATAAAAAATGGGGGCGTATTGGAGACGCCCCGATCATCGGTGCAGGAACCTATGCCAACAATAAAACCTGCGCAGTTTCGGCTACAGGCTGGGGGGAATATTTTATTCGTGGCGTGGTAGCCTATGATATTTCAGCTCTTATGGAATATAAAGGAATGAGCCTTCAGGAAGCGGCCAGGGAGGTAATTCAGAAAAAAGTACCCGAAATGGGGGGTGATGGTGGCATTGTGGCCATAGACCACCAGGGAAATATCGCGATGGAATTCAATACCGCCGGGATGTATCGTGCCCATATGAACAGCGAAGGAGAACTCAACATCGCCATTTATGGGGATGAATAATAAAAAGTTTCATTTCTTAAAAAATCCCATTGCAAATGAGGCAATTGGGATTTTCTTTTTTTAAGATTAAACCATTCTATAAAAATCCCGTCTTAACTCACAGAACATTTAACAGCTTTTTAGCTTCTGCTTAGTTCGGTTAGTTTCGAACTAAAACTAAATTTGCAGCCGAATTTGAAACTACTCTATGAGTCATCCTAAAAATCTTGAGACGAAGAAAGCAGCCTTAATTGAGAAATTAGGGGTGCATTTAGAAGATCAGGACCAACTGGCGCCTCTGGCTGCCCGCATTTATGCCAGCCTAATTCTTACCGGAAAATCGGGGCAAACCTTCGATGAACTGGTTCAACAGCTGCAGGCGAGCAAAAGCACGGTTTGCACCCATTTGAATGCCTTACAAACCCAGGGCAGGGTTTCTTATTTCACCAAAACCGGAGACCGCAAGCGTTATTTTATCGTAGCTCCCAATAGACTTCATAATGTTATCGATGAGATGACGAAAAACTGGAACAGGCAAAAGGAGATGCACCTGGAAATCCTGGAATATAAATCGGCGGTGAATGAAACCGCTTCCGAAGAAAATTCCCTCGAACTCGATTTTCACAAGGATTATCTGGTATTCCTGGAAGAAGCTGGCGAAGCGATGCGAAAATTAAAACTAAATATCATCAAAAAACAAGATAAAAATGAAGCTCCTCAATAAACTTTTAGTATTACCCGGTATCCTGGTCTTATTAGCTGCCTGCGGTAATTCTGAAGGAAAAACCAAACCCGCTGAGACAGTTGGTAGTTTCCCGGTTATAAAAGCCGAAAAACGCGATCTCACCAGTTTTCAAAGTTTTCCTGCCAATATAGAAGGCACTGTAAATGCTGCAGTTCGGGCTAAAGTTTCTGGCTACATCACCCAGGTTTTAGTAGACGAAGGCGAGGAGGTAAAACGAGGGCAAATGCTCTTCAGGTTAGAGACCGAATCTCTTACGCAGGATGCTGAAGCTGCCCGGGCGGCAGTTAATGCAGCCCAGGTAGAGGTAGATAAATTACAGCCTCTGGTAGAGAAAAATATAATTAGCCCGGTTCAACTGGAAACCGCCAAAGCTCAATTGGCCCAGGCTAAAAGCAATTACAACAGTATTACCGCCAATATTGCTTATGCAAATATCAAAAGCCCTGTAGATGGTATTGTTGGGGCTATAAATTTTAGAAGCGGAAACCTGGTGAGCCCCGGCGATCCCGATCCGCTCACTACCGTTTCCCAAAGTGAAGAGGTTTATGCGTTCTTTTCTATGAACGAAGCCGAATATTATGATTTTATGGACCGTATTGAGGGCAATTCCCGCAAGGAGAAACTCGAAAATCTACCTTTGGTTAAGCTTGTACTGGCGGGAGACCGGGAATATATTCACCAGGGCAGGATTGAAACTGTAAACCCGCAGGTAAATACCCAAACCGGAACCATAAGTTTTAGAGCTACTTTTCCCAATCCCGAAGGTCTTTTGGCCAATGGAAATTCGGGTCGCATCCTGGTGCCCCGAAATTATGAGGATGCTTTAGTAATTCCTTCAAAATCAACTTATGAATCTCAGGGCCGGGTATATACCTTCAAACTTGTAGCCGGCGACACGGTAAAAAACACTCTTATCCAGGCCGGGAATAAAGTAAACGATTTGCTTATCGTAAAATCGGGCGTGCAGGCCGGCGATGATATCGTGGCCGAAGGAGTTGCAAAATTGCGCGACAATCAGCGTATAACGCCACAACATACAGAACTGGACAGTGTGATCGGAAACACAAAACCTGTTTTTAAATAAAAGATTATGCTGAAGACCTTTATCGATCGGCCGGTACTTTCAACTGTAATTTCCATAATTCTGGTAATCCTGGGATTATTGAGTATGCAAACCCTGCCGGTGACCCAGTATCCAGACATTGCACCACCAACGGTTCAAATTAATGTGGGCTATCCCGGGGCCAATGCCGAGACCATTCTGGAAAGCGTAATTATTCCTATTGAAGAACAGATTAACGGGGTGGAGGGAATGACCTACATCACCTCCAGTGCCAGCAACGATGGAAACGGAAGCATCCAGGTGTTTTTCGATCAGGATATAGATCCCGATATCGCAGCGGTAAACGTTCAAAACCGGGTTTCCCGGGCCAATGCCTTGTTACCACAGGCTGTTATTCAGAATGGAATTACCGTACAGAAGCAACAAACCAGCGCGCTGATGTATTTCTCCATTTATTCTGAAAATGAAGAATACGACGGGACTTTTCTGGAGAATTATATGAATATCAATATGATTCCCGAGCTTCAGCGAATTAACGGGGTTGGGGAAGCGCGTTCGTTTGGAGGTCGTACCTATGCGATGCGCATCTGGCTGAACCCCGAAAGAATGGCCAACTACAATTTAGTCCCTTCCGATGTTAGAGCAGCGATAAATGAGCAAAGCCTTGAAGCTGCGGCAGGTTCGATAGGACAAAACAGCGGTGAAGAATTTGAATATGTTTTGCGCTATCCAGGCCGGTATAAAACCGTTGAAGATTATGAAAATATCATTCTGAAAGCCGAAGGAAGTGGTAGAATTCTTCAATTAAAAGACGTGGCCGAGATCGAGCTGGATGCCCAGGGGTATTCCTCCAAGATCCTGGTGAATGGCCTGCCGGGAATAAATGTCGGGGTTTTTCAAACCCCAGGCTCCAACGCCCAGAAGATCATCGAAGATATTGAAGCCACTTTAGAAGATCTGAAAGAGGACTTCCCTGCAGGAGTGGATTATTACGTTAACTACAACACCAACGATTTTTTGAGTGCCTCGATTGCGAAAGTAAGAATGACGCTCATCGAAGCCTTCATCTTAGTATTCCTGGTGGTTTTTATCTTCCTGCAGGATTTTAAAGCGACTATTATTCCCGCTATTGCGGTTCCTGTTTCTATCATTGGAACTTTCTTTTTCCTCAATTTATTTGGCTACAGCATTAATATGCTTACTCTGTTTGCATTGGTGCTCGCCATTGGAATTGTGGTAGATGATGCTATTGTGGTGGTTGAAGCCGTCTATGCCAAGATTGAAGGCGGCGCAAAATCTGCAAAACAGGCAACGGTGACCGCGATGAGCGAGATCGCCGGAGCTATTGTATCTATAACCCTGGTAATGGCCGCGGTATTTGTACCTGTTACCTTCCTGTCGGGGCCGGCCGGGGTTTTTTATCAGCAATTTGGGGTTACTTTGATTGTAGCCATAATTATATCGGCAGTAAATGCTTTAACACTTAGTCCAGCACTTTGTGCTCTATTCCTCAAGCCCCATAACGGCGAAGAGGAGAAGAAGGGTTTTATGCAAAGGTTTTACGCTGCTTTTAATACTGCTTTTGATGCCACGACCAAAAAATATACACGTTCGGTAGGCTTTTTATACCGGCATAAGTGGATCACTGCCGTGATTCTGGTCGGGGCCGTAGGCCTTACCTTCCTGGCATCGAATAATACACCCAGCGGATTCGTCCCGACAGAAGATCGAGGGATCATCTTTATGAACCTGGAGCTTCCTGCGGGTGCTTCTTTAGATCGCACCGCTGAAGTTACCGAAAGACTTTACAAAGAGGTGATCGATATCCCGGGGGTTCGTGGAGCTTCGATGATCAACGGGCGAAACTTTTTCTCGGGTGCCGGAGGATCCTATGCGCTTGGGTTTATTCCTTTGGATAAATGGGATAACCGAAAAGAAGACAGCCTTTCAATCGAAAACATTACCGCCAGGCTAAACGAAATAGCTGCCAGAACTGCGCCCGACGCCACTATAAACTTCTTCCAGCCACCCAGTATTCCCGGGTTTGGAGCTTCAGAAGGATTTGAAGTGCAATTGCTGGACAGAACCGGTGGAGATTTTAAAGACCTGGATAATGTGGCGACCGATTTTAGCGGAAGTCTTTCCGCAGAAAATTCTATTGCCTTCGCCAATAATCCGTTTAATACCGAATTTCCGCAGTATCAAATCGATATCGACATTGCCCGGGCCAAGCAAAGCGGGGTTTCTGTGAACGAAATTCTATCTACGCTGCAAGGCTATATAGGTGGAATTTTCGCGGCCGATTTTAGCCGCTTCGGAAAACAATACCGGGTTTATATTCAATCTCTTCCTGAGGCGAGAAACACGCCCGAAAGCCTGGATATGATGTATGTGCGCACTGAAAGTGGTGAAATGGCACCCATCAATCAGTTTATAGATTTGGAGCGGGTTTACGGGCCACAATCGGTAAGCAGATTTAACCTGTTCAATGCCGTGAAGTTAACAGGTTCGGCAGCTCCGGGCTTTAGCTCGGGAGATGCAATTGCAGCTGTAGAAAGGCTGGCAGACAATCTTCCGCAGGGTTATGATATCGCCTACTCTGGGTTAACGCGGGAAGAGATCACCGCAGGGGGACAGGCAGTCACCATATTCCTGTTGAGTATCTTATTTGTGTATTTTCTGCTGGCAGCCCAGTATGAAAGTTATATTATTCCATTTGCCGTGCTGCTTTCACTGCCCATAGGTATTATGGGAGCTTTTGTCACTACCTGGCTTACAGGCCTGCAAAACAATATTTTCTTCCAGATTGCGCTAATTATGCTTTTAGGACTCCTGGCCAAAAATGCCATTTTGATCGTGGAATTCGGGATACAAAGACGAAGAGAAGGGATGAGCATTGTAGATTCAGCTATCGATGCGGCCAAGGTACGATTGCGACCAATTTTGATGACCTCTTTTGCCTTTATTCTGGGACTTATGCCTTTGGTACTGGCCGGAGGTGTGGGTGCTGTAGGAAACCGTTCAATAGGAACCGGAGCCGTAGGAGGATTGCTGGCGGGAACGGTGATTGGGGTATTTGTAATCCCGATTTTATATATGTTATTCCAGTATTTACACGAAAAAATAAGCGGGGCACCACAGCCTTCCACTAAACAAATTGAAGAATAGGTTTTTATGAAAAAATTACTGCTCATACTTAGTTTTCCGTTTTTGCTTCAATCGTGTTTTGTGGCAAAAGAATATGAAAGACCCGAGGTAGAGGAAATTTCAGAAGACCTCTTTAGAAGCGATAATATAAGCACCGACACAACAAATCTTGCCAGGGTTTCCTGGAAGGAAATCTATACCGACCCGCTTCTTCAAAATTATATAGAACAGGGGCTGGAAAACAATTTAGACATCCGCATCGCAATTCAGCAAATGCTGGCTGCCGAGGCTTATATGCTACAGGGAAGGCAGGCATATTTGCCAACTTTGAATGCCGGGCCGGGAGTGACCCATCAAATTCTTTCACGAAATTCTCAATTCGGAAGACTTTTCGACGGCAGCATTACCCAATATGAGGTTACGGCAAACCTTTCCTGGGAAGCCGATATTTGGGGGAAGATTAGAAGTAATCGCCGGGCTTTTGAGGCGACTTATTTACAAACTACCGCGGCACACCAGGCGGTAAAAACTGCACTCATCGCCAATATTGCCAGCACCTATTATCAATTATTAGCTCTTGACGAGCAGAAGCGAATCACCGAAGAAACCTTAAAAAATCGAGAAAGCAGCCTGGAAACCACCAGGGCTTTGAAAGAGGCAGGAAGCCTTACCGAAGTGGGCGTAAAGCAAACCGAAGCCCAGGTCTACACTGCCCAGGCTATTCTGCTTGATATTGAAAATGAAATTCGCCTGCTGGAGAATAGTTTTTCTATTTTGCTGGGGGAAGCGCCACAGCAAATAAGAAGAAGTGAGTTGGAAGATCAGCAGCTTAATACTACACTTAAAACCGGAATACCTACGGCCCTCCTGGCCAATCGCCCAGATGTGATCGCTGCCGAGTATCAGCTTATCAATGCTTTTGAACTTACCAACGTGGCCCGTGCCGATTTTTATCCGTCACTTAGCCTTACCGCTACCACCGGATTTCAAAGTTTGGAACTTTCAGAATTATTTAGCGTGAATTCCCTGTTTGCTAACCTGGCCGGTTCGCTTTTGCAACCTGTTTTAAATGGCCGCAGGATACGCACCGAGTTTGAAGTTGCTGAAGCAAGGCAGCAGGAAGCCTTATTGAATTTCAGGAAAGCCCTGCTCACCGCCGGAAGAGAAGTTTCGGATGCCCTGGCCAACTATGAAACCGGAAGTCAAAAAATTGAAATTAAAACCAATGAATTTGAAGCCTATAACACGGCTTCAGAATATTCGGAAGAATTGTTGAATAACGGCCTTATAAATTACCTGGAAGTGCTCACGGCCAGGGAAAACAGCCTCAATTCCCAGCTTGATGTGGTGAACGCAAGGCTTATGCAAATGCAGGCCGTGGTTGAGCTCTACCGGGCCCTGGGAGGAGGCTGGCAGTAAAATTTAATTTGTTTTGTTAATTGTTGTGAAGTGGCCCCGGGGTAAAAGTCCGGGGCTATTTTTACTGAAAAATGAATGCGGATTTTTCAGTATTTTTAAGGGTAAAAAAATTAAAAAGCTATGAAAAGTAATTTCAGTGAGATTATAAAAAACGACAAGCCGGTGCTGGTAGATTTTTTTGCCGACTGGTGCGGCCCCTGTAAAATGCTGGCGCCCATTTTAAAAGAGGTAAAAGCAGAGTTGGGCGACGAGGTGAAAATTGTAAAAATAGACGTAGATCGCAATCAGGAACTGGCGGCGAGATACCAGGTGCGCGGGGTGCCCACAATGATGTTATTCAAAAACGGGCAGCAGCTCTGGAGACAATCGGGGGTTTTACAAAAAAACGAGATCACCCAGATTATTCGGTCTCATTCCTGATTAGTCCAGTTTTCCGCCTTTAGCAGTCCACCAGGGGTGTACTTCCACTTTTAGTCTTCCGGCCTTAACCATTGGGTCGGCATTGGCCAGGCTGTCGGCCTGGGCCTGTGTGGGGGTTTTATAGACTGCAATTCCGCGAATATCCCCATCGGAACCCAGCGGACCAATTAAACTCGCATACCCCTCATTGGCCATTCGGCTTAAATAAGCCAGATGCTGTTCCTGAAGTTTGGCAGCTTCAGTAGAATCCTGGCTGCGGTTATCGCCTCTTTTCAGAAATACCAGGTAATACTGCTGCATCAGGTAAGTGGTGTCCTCAGCCTCATACCTGAAGGTTTGATGACCTTTTTCCTGCAGGTCTTTTTCCAGGCTATCCAGGTTAAAAGGAGCCTCTTTTTTTACTTTTTCGGGAGCAGGAATTCCCCGGGTCTTTTCTACCGGCTGGTTACAGGAGCTAAGGAAAAGGCTCAAAACAGCCAAAATCAATACTTGCCTCATTATTTTTGTTTTTTCCAGTTTTTAAATGGGTTTTTGCTTAACTGCGAGTTATAGTAGCGTTTATCGCCGGTAACTTCTTCTCCAAGCCAGGCCGGTTTGTCGAATTCCTGGTCGGGGCTTTGGAGTTCGATTTCTGCCAGGATTAAGCCCTGGTTGTCTCCAAAAAATTCATCGACTTCGAAACAAAGGTCTCCATTTTTTACAAAAAAGCGTTGTTTTTCTATACCTCCGGGTTCGCAAAGATGCAGTAAAGCCTCGGCTTCCTTAACCGGGATTTCCTTTTCCCATTCAAATCGGCTTAACCCTTCAGCATCAGATTTGCCTTTCACGGTTAACCACGCCTGCTCTCCGGCTATTCGAACTCTTACGCTTCTATTGGGGTGCGAATTTAAATAGGCCTGCTTAAAGCTTAATTTTTTGAAGGCTTCCTGTCTATAGTTGTTTGAGCTAACCAAATATTTGCGTTCTATCTCAAGCATTGGCGATTTCCTTGATTTCGTTCGACGGAATTATTCTTTTGGAATATTGATTTTTTGAGAGTTTATGCATCGCTCTCGCTATGGTTTCTGCAGTAATGCTCTGGTATTTTTCCAGCGGGCCCTTCATCACGGGCTTTAAAACCTTCATCACTTTGGCAGCCATTCCCTCCCCGGCCCTGTCTTCTTCACGGTTTCCGGTGATTAAGGAAGGTCTCAAAATATAGGTGTTTTTAATATTTCTTTTCTGCACGGCTTCTTCCATTTCACCTTTGACCTTATTATAAAAAATGGCACTATTCGCATTGGCTCCCATAGCCGAAATCACTATAAAAGTTCCAATATTATTTTCTTCTGAAAGTTTAGCAGCGGTGGCGGGAATGCCGAAGTCGATCTTCCGGTAGGTTTCTTTATCAGGAGTTTTGCTTTTTGTGGTGCCAATACAGCAGAAAACCAAATCGGCCTGAAAAAGTTCTTTATACTTTTCCAATTCGAAAAGATCTAAAAGATGTTCCTTTATTTTTGGATGCGTAATGGAATGAGCGCTTCGCGAAAACAGGATGATTTTATCAAAATCGGGATCTTCCAGGAGATCCTTTAAAAGAGCGGTTCCTGTTAAGCCTGTGGCTCCAAGGATGATGGCGGTTTTTGGCATAGATATTATTGATATTTGGGAAACTGTCGGGTTCCTCTAAAATCGATTATGTCAATTCTATTTTTTGATTTATTTAGCCTGTAATACAGACAATTATTTTTATAGATAACTGCTTTAAAGATATTCGAATCAATGGAGGATTGTGGGAAAAGTCCCGGATTAAGGCATATTAATTCGATTACTTTTTTAGTTTTTCTTCAAGTTTAAGAATCTCTTTTAAAAACCAATTTTCTTCCAGGTATAACAAAACGCTGAATAAACCTGCTTTTTCATGTTCAGTCCAATAAATTTCTAATGCCATTTCTGGAATAAATTCATCACTTCTTTGTGAGAAACTACCCTATCATTATCAGAATCGGCTAAACCTTTTTGAATAGAAGCTTTTTCTTCTGGCTTGAGTTTCTCCCACCAGTCATCATTGGTCCTTTTGCTGTAAGCTTCTGCCAATTCGGCCAGGAGATGAAGCAAAGGTAAATCTGCATTGTTAACATATTCGATCACCTTTCTTTTCTTCCTCTCAAATTCCTCCTTTTCCATATTCTAAATTTTGATAACTAAAGTTACGATTTTTAAGTCAGAGATTTTTAACCCTCCGGGTATGAAATCAAATTATTCGGATTCAATCCTTTTGGCCGAAATTGATTTCAAGTTGAGTTTACAGACAATTAAGATTCTGACTGGTTTATCCCAGAAGAAGCTTGCAAATAGAAAGTGTCCCGACCTGCGTAGGGATGGCTCGAACTAAAGTCCGAGCCACCTGCGCTATTCGGCTTGGAGAGAGAATTCGAAAAGAAAAATTTCAGAAACGACGTTTTACTCTCGATGGATCCCGACTTGCGTCGGGATGGCTCGATCTAAAGCCCGAGCCACCTGCGCCATTCGGCTTGGAGGAAGAATTTGAAAAGCAGATTTTCAAAAACAACGTTTAACTCTCGATAGATCCCGACCTGCGTCGGGATTAATGAAACTAATCACTTTGCCTGCGCCATTCGGCTTGGCAAAGTGAAGTTTCATTAAATTTACAGCTGTGGAAAAGGACTTTTTGTTGCGGAAGATTATTCATATAGATATGGATGCGTTCTACGCCTCGGTAGAGCAGTTGGACAATCCTGAATTACAGGGAAAGGCTATCGCCGTGGGAGGGAGTTCCCAGCGCGGCGTGGTAGCGGCCGCCAGTTATGAAGCCCGGAAATTTGGCGTGAAAAGTGCGATGAGCAGTGTGCTGGCCAAGAGAAACTGTCCGCAGCTTATTTTTGTGAAACCCCGTTTTGAACGCTATCGCGAAATTTCCCAGCGCATCAGGCAAATTTTCCTGGAATACACCGATTTGGTGGAGCCGCTTTCTTTAGACGAAGCCTACCTGGATGTTACAGAGAATAAAAAGGGAAATCCCAGCGCCACGCTTATCGCGAAGGAAATTCGGGCGAAGATCAAAGAAAAAACCGGGCTCAATGCTTCGGCCGGGATCTCGATCAATAAGTTTATCGCCAAAATCGCCAGTGATTATAACAAACCAAATGGGCAGAAAACGGTTAACCCCGAAGAAGTTGAAGAATTCCTGGAGGCACTTGACATCCGGAAATTTCACGGCGTGGGAAAGGTGACCGCAGAAAAAATGTATATGCTTGGAATTTTTACGGGAAAGGATCTAAAACAAAAATCCCTGGAATACCTAAGTGGAAAATTCGGCAAAAGCGGGGCGCATTATTACAATGTGGTTCGTGGGGTACATTTGAGCGAAGTTAAACCCAACCGAATTCGAAAATCCCTGGGCGCCGAACGTACCTTCAATGAGAATATTTCATCCGAAATTTTTATGCTTGAACGCCTCGAAAATATCGCTGAAGAAATCGAGCGCAGACTAACAAGAAGCAAGGTTGCGGGTAAAACGGTGACTTTAAAGATAAAATACAGCGATTTTAGCCTGCAAACCCGCAGCAAAACCATCTCTTATTACATTTCGAGCAAAGAGCTAATTCTGGAGATCGCCAAAGAATTGCTATACCAGGAAAAGATGAAAAATTCGGTGCGGTTACTTGGGATTTCGCTCTCTAACCTAAATACCGATAAAAATCAGAAAACTTCCGAAGAAAAAAAAGAAGTCGAGGTACAGCTGAAGTTTGAATTTTAGAAAAAAGAAAGCCACGAAAAAAATTGTTTCCGTGGCTTAAAATTTAAAGCTATATGCTTTTATTCTATTTCTGTAACCCTTAAGGTATTTACCATACCCTTATCTACAATGGGCATTGCGGCCAGGTTGATGGTAAAGTCTCCGTGATCTACAAAACCATTTTCTTTGGCGATGCGGTTCACATCTTCGATGGTTTCATCGGTACTTACATATTTGTCATAATGAAATGCTTTAACTCCCCAAAGCAGACTCAGCTGGGAGAGAATGCGATTATTAGAAGTAAATACCAAAATATGGGATTCGGGTCTCCAGGCCGAAATCTGAAATGCAGTATATCCTGAATTGGTCAAAGTACAAATCGCCTTTGCCTTGATTTCATTAGCCATATTGGCCGCGTGATAACAAATAGATTTGGTGATATACCTCTTGGTGCGAATATGTGGCGGGTCGTGAGGCACCTTAATTAGCGGAGAATTCTCTACACTAAGTAAAATCTGAGACATTTTCTCGATGACCTGCACAGGATATTGCCCCACAGAAGTTTCGCCACTAAGCATCACGGCATCGGCTCCATCCATTACCGAGTTGGCCACATCGTTTACCTCGGCCCGGGTTGGGGTAAGGCTGGAAATCATAGTCTCCATCATTTGGGTGGCGATAATCACCGGAATTCTGGCTCTTTTTGCAGTAAGCACCAATTTTTTCTGAATTAATGGCACTTCGTGAGCCGGAATTTCCACGCCCAGGTCTCCACGTGCCACCATAAGCCCATCGCAGTAAGCCACGATTTTTTCGATATTGGCCACCCCTTCAGGTTTTTCGATTTTGGCTACGATAGGGATTTTGTATTCGCTGTGTTCTTTGATTAAATTTTGCAGTTCGATCAAATCTTCAGCGTGGCGAACAAATGATAAAGCCATCCAATCTACCTGCATTTCACAGGCGAATTTGGCGTCTTTCATATCTTTTTCGGTAAGGGCAGGAAGAGAGATATTAGTGTTTGGAAGGTTTACTCCCTTTTTAGAACGCAACGGCCCACCCTGAATCACTTTGGTAAGCACCTCATCTTTTTTGTTGGTTTTTATCACCTCAAAGATCAGTTTCCCATCATCCAAAAGAATTCTTTCCCCGGCCTTTACATCCTGTGGAAAGGTGTCATAATTCATATAAACACGCTGGGCAGTACCTTTAAAGGCTTTTCCGGTGGCGAAGGTAATTTGATCTCCTTCAGAAACCACCACCTCATCTTTCATAACTCCAACTCTAAGTTTCGGACCTTGCAAATCTCCAAGTATAGCAGCATTAAATCCGTATTCTTTATTGAGGTCACGAATCATTTTAATACGTTCGCGTACATCGCCATAATCGGCATGAGAGAAGTTGATACGGAAAACATTTACTCCCGCCTTCATCATTTTATGCAAAGTATCTTTAGAACTTGTTGCTGGTCCCAGGGTAGCAACGATCTTGGTTTTCTTATTTGTTGGCATTAGTCAAAAATTAGATTTTGTTTGGATTTTAAGAATGCTATGTCAATTCGGGTGGCCGCAAGCACCTGCGGAATCTGGCTAATAATATTCACCAATCGATTCAAATGGCCTGCATCGGGCTCTTCTTCAATTTTCAGGAAAAAGTCGGCCTTCTTGTACTCCGGAATCAGGTAAACTATTTCGGGGCGAATTTCCTCTTCAGAAAACAATGAACCCGCACTTAAAACTTTAGTAGGAGTACCTTTAAATTTATTGGTAACCAGACTATAGCTTTGGAATTTTGCGGTGTCTTTAAAACTAAACAATGCAAACATTGCCTGCACCGATTTATGAAGAAAATCTACGTCTTGCCGTGACCGCTCCAAGCGTATATCCAGGTTTCGATTTAGCAGCCAGGCCATACGATAGGCTTCGAGATTGCTGTAAATGGCAATAAGATCAAAACTTTCTTCTTCAACTTCATCCAACAGCCGTTTATGCAATTGCATAGCAAGTTCTTTAAGGATAAAGATAAAATAAGAATGAGAAAAATGAGGTGTATTTAGCCTAAAATTTCACAATTTTCTGCGAAAACGTTATAGCTAAGCACGAATTCTAATAATTATTTAATTTTATTTTGAAGTGCATAAAAAGCCCTTTTTGAAGCTTTTTCTTCAGCCTTCTTCTTTGAAGTGGCTCTTGCTTTTGCCACTACCCTTTCATTTATTCTCAGTTTTACTGCAAAATGTCGCAACTCATCCTGGCCGGTATCTTCATAAATTTCATAATCGAATTCCTTTTTTTCCTTCTGGCACCATTCTATAAGCAGGCTCTTGTAGCTTATCACCTGGCCCTCGAGTTGCTCGATATCAACATAGGGATCAATTACCCTTTCGTAGATGAAGCGTTTGCAGTATTTATACCCTCTATCCAGGTAAATTGCACCCACCAGGGCTTCGAATAAATTACCATGAATATTCACCCCAAATTGATCTACAGGAATATTGGTTTGTACGTGCTCTATGAGTTTAAGGTCTTTCCCGAGTTCATTGAGATGTTTACGGCTTACTACTTTAGAGCGCATTTTTGTGAGATATCCCTCATTTCCGCCGGGTACGGTTTTGAAAAGATGGGAAGCGATAACGGCACTTAACATGGCATCACCCAAAAATTCCATTCGTTCAAAATTAATGGCGTGTCCTTTTTCATCTTTCATATTGAGAGAACGATGAGTAAAGGCTTTTTTATAGTGACCTATATTTTTGGGTTTAAAGCCAAGTATCCCGGTAAGGGTATTAAAAAAATTCCCGCCTCTGGAAGAGCGGGAATTTAGTATATTTCTTATAACACTCATTGGGTGTGATATTATTCATCCAGTTTTTTAAAAATCACACAGGCATTATGCCCACCAAATCCAAAAGTGTTGCTCATTACAACTTTCACGTCTCGTTTCTGTGCTTTGTTAAGTGTAAGATTGAGTTCCGGATCAATATTTTCATCGGCCTCGGTATGATTAATCGTTGGAGGCACGATTCCATGTTGCATTGAAAGAATGGCAGAAATCGCTTCTACCGCTCCAGCTGCCCCGAGCAAATGCCCGGTCATGGATTTTGTTGAATTAATATTGATCTTTTTGGCATGTTCTCCAAAGACTTTGCTAATGGCTTTTAACTCGGCCACATCTCCAAGAGGAGTAGAGGTACCGTGGGTATTAATAGCATCAACATCTTCGGGTTTCATCCCGGCATTCTTCAGGCAGTTTTCCATCACGGCCACAACCCCGGTCCCTTCGGGATGGGGAGCAGTCATATGGTAAGCATCTGAAGATAGCCCTCCTCCAACAATTTCAGCATAGATTTTGGCTCCACGGGCTTTGGCGTGCTCGTATTCTTCAAGAATCAGCGCACCTGCCCCTTCACCAAGAACAAATCCGTCGCGGGTAGCGTCGAAGGGTCTGGAGGCGGTTTCAGGACTTTCATTGCGTGTAGAAAGGGCGTGCATAGCATTAAATCCTCCCATACCCGCCTGGGTAACGGCAGCTTCAGATCCTCCACTCACTATAATATCGCTATGGCCTAACCTAATATTATTAAGGGCATCTATCATGGCATTAGCTGCCGATGCACAAGCCGAAACGGTAGTATAATTAGCGCCCATAAATCCGTGCCGAATCGAGATATTACCCGGGGCAATATCTGCGATCATCTTGGGAATAAAAAATGGGTTGAATCGTGGAGAGCCATCTCCCTGAGCGAAGTTTTTCACTTCTTCCTGAAAAGTTTCGAGTCCGCCAATTCCTGCACCCCAAATTACCCCAACCCGGTGTTTATCTACCGTTTCGAGATTGATGCCTGAATCTTTTATCGCTTCATCTGAAGCTACTATAGCGTACTGTGCAAACCTGTCGAGCCTTCTTACTTCTTTGCGATCAAAAAAGTCGAGAGCGTTAAAGTTTTTGAGTTCACAAGCGAATTTAGTTTTGAATTTTTCGGTGTCAAAATAGGTAATGGGGGCACTACCACTTTTTCCATTCACCAGGCCATCCCAATATTCTTCAATATTGTTTCCTATGGGAGTAAGTGCTCCCAGACCTGTTACAACAACTCGCTTTAACTCCATATAATGTTATAGGTTTTTCTTATTTTTTTGCGTCTTCAATGTAAGAAATCGCCTGACCTACAGTGGCAATGTTCTCAGCCTGGTCATCTGGAATCTGGATGTCGAATTCTTTTTCGAATTCCATGATCAATTCCACTGTGTCCAATGAATCAGCACCCAAGTCGTTAGTGAAGCTTGCTTCGTTTACAACTTCATTCTCGTCAACTCCTAATTTGTCAACGATAATCGCTTTTACTCTTGATGCAATGTCTGACATAATGTTTTTATTTTAATTTTGATTAGGTGGCAAAAATAAAAAACTTTATTTTAAAACCGATTTTTACTTTAAAAATGTGTTTCTAATTTACACAAATTTCGATGAAAGGCTGTAATTTTGTGATTCATCTTTCAACAAATCCCTGATTTTGAGCAGCTCCGGAAACACAAATCCCAAAAAAATCGTCATTTTCGCTTCAGGCAGTGGCACCAACGCCGAGAATATCATTAGATATTTTCAAAATTCGCCACTGGCAAAAGTAGAAGCCGTGTTTTGTAATCGCAGTAATGCCCCGGTTTTGAAGAAAGCTCACAAGCTTCAGGTGAAAGCGCTTCATTTTGACAGAGATGCTTTTTTTCATTCTAATGAAGTGCTTCATGTTTTAAAAGACATCAAACCAGATCTTATTGTATTGGCCGGATTCTTATGGATGGTGCCAAAAAATATATTGCAGGCATTTCCGAATAAAATCATCAACATTCACCCTGCCCTACTCCCTGCCTATGGCGGCAAGGGAATGTACGGAAGCGTGGTACATGAATCGGTGATTGCCAATAAAGAGAGGGAAAGCGGGATTAGTATTCATTATGTAAATGAAAAATACGACGAGGGAGAAATTATCTTCCAGGCAAAAACCCAAATAGATAATAACGACACTCCCGATGTGCTTGCGCAAAAAATTCACAAACTGGAGTACAGGCACTACCCCGAGGTGATTGAAAAAATACTTCAAAAATCACAGGTTTAGTGCATACAGCTCAGGTACACATTTACACCGATGGGGCGGCAAGGGGAAATCCGGGACCTGGCGGTTATGGCATTGTGATGGAATGGGTGGGAAAACCTTATAAAAAGGAATTTTCCCAGGGCTTTAAACACACCACCAATAACCGAATGGAATTACTTGCGGTGATCGAGGCTTTAAAAAAGTTAAAAAACCAGGGAACCAGGGCCATTGTCTTTACAGATAGCAAATATGTGGCCGATGCCGTGAATAAAGGCTGGGTTTTTGGCTGGGAGAAAAAGGCTTTTAAAGATCGTAAAAATGCCGATCTCTGGCAGGAGTTTTTAAAAATCTACAGGCAGCACCAGGTTAAATTTAAGTGGGTGAAAGGCCATAATGATCATCCTCAAAACGAACGTTGCGACCAGTTGGCCGTAGAAGCATCTAAAAAATCCAGATTGCTTATCGATAGCGGATTTACAGAAAATTAATTCACTTCAAGCCTTTTAAGACTTAAGGTTTATCTCTTGAAAAACAAACTGTATATTTGCAGCGCATTTTAAAATTTAATATGAGTAAATTATTGATAGTAGGCACCGTAGCCTTCGATGCCATTGAAACTCCCTTCGGAAAAACCGATAAAATTCTTGGAGGTGCCGGGACCTATATTGGTCTTTCGGCCGCACAATTCAATGTAGAGAGCGCAGTGGTATCGGTAGTGGGAGGAGATTTTCCGCAGGAATATTTAGACCTGTTAAGCCAGAATAACATAAATATAGAAGGGATAGAGGTTGTAAAGGATGGCAAAACCTTCTTTTGGAGCGGCCGCTATCACAACGATTTAAATACCCGCGACACGCTGGACACCCAATTAAATGTGCTGGCCGATTTTAATCCGGTAGTGCCAAATAGTTTTAAGAATGCTGAAGTTGTAATGCTGGGAAATCTTCATCCCCTGGTTCAGCTAAGCGTTTTAGAGCAGGTAGAGAATCCAAAACTTGTGGTTCTGGACACTATGAACTTTTGGATGGATAATAGCCTGGAAGAATTAAAGCAGGTTATCGCAAAGGTAGATGTAATCACTATAAACGACGAGGAAGCCAGGCAACTTTCGGGCGAGCATTCTTTGGTGAAAGCGGCACGTAAGATCGAGGAAATGGGTCCAAAATTCGTGGTGATTAAAAAAGGAGAACACGGCGCATTGCTTTTTCATAATAATGATATCTTCTTCGCTCCGGCACTACCGCTTGAAGAAGTTTTTGATCCAACCGGCGCCGGCGATACTTTTGCAGGCGGATTTTCGGGATATTTGGCCAAGTCCGGAGATTATTCTTTCGAAAATATGAAGAATGCCATCATTTATGGTTCGAATCTTGCTTCGTTTTGCGTGGAAAAATTTGGAACAGAGCGAATGCAGGACCTTAGTGACGAGGAAGTGCAGCAACGATTGGAGGAGTTTAAAAAACTAACCCAATTCGAAATAGAATTAACCTAAACTCGCGCCCTGATTTTTCAGGGCTTTTTTTATAGATAAAACTAAATACGGGAGTAAATTTTTGATATGAGTGACGCCATAAAACATGAATGCGGAATTGCCCAGGTTCGCCTGTTAAAACCCCTTGAATATTATAAGGAAAAGTATGGTACTGCCTTCTACGGTATAAACAAGATGTACCTCCTTATGGAGAAGCAACACAACCGTGGGCAGGATGGAGCCGGATTTGCCAGCATCAAAATAAACACCAGGCCCGGGGAACGCTATATTAGCAGGGTAAGATCGAATGCTGCGCAGCCTATTCAGGATATATTTGACCAGATCAACCAGCGCATAAACGACGAAATAAAACAAAACCCCGAATATGCCGATGATGTTGAGCTTCAGAAAAAACATCTGCCTTATATAGGTGAAGTGTTTTTGGGTCACGTTCGCTACGGAACCTTCGGAAAAAACAGTATTGAAAGCGTGCATCCGTTTTTGAGACAAAACAACTGGATGCACCGAAACCTTATCGTTGCCGGAAATTTCAATATGACCAATGTAAACCAGCTCTTCAATAACCTGGTAGACCTTGGCCAGCATCCAAAAGAAAAAGCCGATACGGTTACCGTGATGGAAAAGATTGGGCATTTCCTGGATTCTGAAGTGGAAAAACTCTACAAGAAGCTAAAAAAGCAGGGATTCTCGAAGGTAGAGGCTTCCCCTATGATTGCCAAACAGCTTAACGTAGCTAAGATTCTCAGAAAATCATCTAAAAACTGGGATGGTGGCTATGCAATGGCAGGATTACTAGGTCACGGTGATTCTTTTGTATTGCGTGACCCCGCAGGAATTAGACCCGCTTATTACTACAAAGATGATGAAGTGGTAGTAGTTGCCAGTGAACGACCGGTGATACAAACCGCTTTTAATGTGAATTATGAAGACATAAAAGAGCTGGACCCCGGTCACGCAATTATCACGAAAAAAGATGGCAGGGTTGACATTACTCAAATTATAGAGCCGCTGGAACGCAAAGCCTGTTCTTTTGAACGTATCTATTTTTCCCGCGGAAGCGATGCTGAAATATATAAGGAAAGAAAAATGCTGGGGCGCCTTCTTATGCCTGAAGTTTTAAAGTCGATTAATCACGACACTATAAACACCGTATTTTCTTTTATTCCTAACACAGCTGAAACCTCTTTCTACGGAATGGTTGAAGCTGCGCAGGATGAACTCAACAAGCAAAAGAACGAAGCAATCCTAGCTGAAAAAAATACGCTAACCGACTCGCGTCTTAGTGAGATCCTGGCCCATAGACTGCGTACCGAGAAAATCGCGATAAAGGATGCCAAGCTGCGAACTTTTATTACCGAAGATAGCAGCCGGGATGATCTGGTAGCCCACGTTTATGATGTAACCTATGGAGTTGTAAGACCTGAAGACAATCTGGTTATTATTGACGATAGCATCGTGAGAGGTACCACGCTTAAGAAAAGTATTCTAAGAATGCTGGACAGATTGAATCCAAAGCAGATTGTAGTAGTGTCTTCGGCGCCTCAAATTCGCTATCCCGATTGTTATGGTATAGATATGGCCAGATTGGAAGATTTAGTAGCCTTTAAAGCGGCTCTTGAACTTTTAAAGGAGAATAACCAGTATGAAATAGTTGAGGAGGTTTATGATAAATGCAAGAAACAGGTAGACCTGGATGATCGTGAAGTTCAAAACTTTGTAAAAGAAATTTATGAGCCTTTTAGTGATGAGCAAATTTCAGATAAAATCGCAGAGCTACTAAGCCCTCCAGACCTTAAGGCTGAAATAAAGGTAATTTACCAACGCGTGGAGAATTTACATAAAGCCTGTCCGAAAAATCTTGGAGATTGGTATTTCACAGGTAATTACCCCACTTTCGGTGGAAACCGGGTGGTGAACAGGGCTTTCATCAATTTTTATGAGGGAAATAAAGACAGGGCATATTAAACAAATTGCTCTTTATCAAATAATTAAGCCTTTTGTCTAAAATATTTTTTTAAAAGTATAACTGAACTTACTTTAGTATCACCATAACATAAGTAGGTTAAGTTCATGGTAGATTTGGGGCAAAGAAAGGTGGATCTAAAATCCGCCTTTTTTTATGAAATCCAGGTGTTGTGTAAGGTAAATCTTACACATTTAAAATACAAAGTGAATTTCATCAAGTATATTGGAACTTGATCTAATTTTCTTTAACACAATGTTTTAAAGCTTTACTTTAGTATCACCATAACATAAGTAGGTTAAGTTCATGGTAGATTTGGGGCAAAAAAAGGTGGATCAAAAATCCGCCTTTTTTTATGTGGTTTCGCTTCCTGAAAAATCCGGTTTTAAACAAGAATCTAATCATTAAGTTGCAGAATCCTCTCATTAAATTAATCCAGAAACCTCATTTTAAGTATTTTATCTAATTTTTAGGTTTTTCATCTAAAAGTTTATTAAGCAAAGATTTTTCGGTTTACTTTAGTATCACCATAACATAAGTAGGTTAAGTTCATGGTAGATTTGGGGCAAAGAAAGGTGGATCTAAAAAGTCCGCCTTTTTTTATGGAAAAAATTCAGCAAAAAAAATAAGGGCTGCTCATTTTACGAGCAGCCCTTATCGCTTCTAACAATTAATAATAATTATTTTGCTTTTGCATATCGGCTTCCTACTTCTTTCCAATCTATCACATTAAAGAAAGCATCGATATAGTCGGGACGACGATTTTGGTAGTTTAGGTAGTACGCGTGCTCCCAAACATCCAGTCCAAGTATTGGAGTTCCTCCACAGCCAACACCGGGCATTAAAGGATTATCCTGGTTTGGAGTTGAGCAGATTTCAACTTTACCACCTTCGTGTACACAAAGCCAGGCCCATCCAGATCCAAACTGACCGGCGGCGGCTTTTGCAAACTCATCTTTGAAAGCTTCGAACGAACCAAAAGCTGTATCTATAGCCTTGGCCAATTCACCTTCAGGCTTACCGCCTCCATCGGGAGACATAATTTCCCAGAAAAGATTGTGGTTAAAATAACCTCCACCATTATTTCTAACGGCAGTATTGGATTTATCCAGGTTTTTCAGAATATTTTCTATAGTTTTTCCTTCAAGGTCGGTACCCTGAATGGCATCATTTAATTTACTGGTATAGCCCGCATGATGTTTCCCGTGGTGAATTTCCATGGTTTTTGCATCAATATGAGGCTCAAGTGCATCAAAAGAATATTTCAATTTTGGTAACTCAAAAGCCATAATTAATTATTTTTTTAGTGATTAGTACTTCTGTTAACTCCCAAATTTAGGCATCTCAGCCATTTTTAAAAACATTTTAATGTTATAATATACTTAAAAGAAAAGCCTATTCTTACAGATATTTTATTTTATCTTTAAAGTTTAACTCACAGTCAAGAATTTTTCTTTTTGAACATTCATTTCAATATTTATAATGCATCGGCAGGATCGGGAAAAACCTTCACCCTGGTAAAGGAATATCTCTCTTTGCTTTTCACCGCTTCCCAGCCTGAAACTTATCGAAATATCCTGGCCATCACCTTTACCAATAAGGCGGTAGCCGAAATGAAAACCCGAATTATCGAGAGCCTTCAGGATTTTTCTTCCGAAGAAATTTCAGAAAACGGGAAGCAACTTTTGCTCGAAGTCTCGAGACACACCGGTTTGGAGGAAGAGGAAATCAGGAGAAAATCGGCTATTATTTTAAAAAGCATCATTCATAACTATGCAGCTTTCGAGGTTTCTACTATAGATGGTTTCACACACCGGGTTCTAAGAACCTTTGCTAAAGACCTGGATCTTCCCGTGAATTTTGAGGTGGTTTTGAACACCCGGCAAATATTACTGGAGGCCGTTGAAAGCCTTATAAGCAAAGCCGGGACCGATAAAACTTTAACCCAAATTCTTTTAAATTTTGCCCTGGCCAAAGCCGATGATGATAAAAGCTGGGATATTACCCGGGATCTCTTTAGCATATCAGAACTTTTGATAAAAGAGACCAGCCAGCAGGCCCTTGCCTTATTAAAAAATAGGAAACCAGAAGATTTTAGCGCCTTTTCTGAAAAAATAAAGCAAAAGCGGGAAAACCTCAATGAAGAAAACAGAAAACTGGCCACAGAATTTTTCGACTTACTACAACATAACAATTTAGAAGAAGGCGATTTTAGCAGGGGTTCGGTTCCAAAATATTTTGCCAAACTTCTAAATGATGAGAATGCGGGGAAATACGATCAGGATTGGGTGAAAAACATAGCTTCTAAGCCACTCTACCCAAAGAAAATTCCTGCCTTTAAACAGGCTACGATAGATGAGCTTCAGCCTGAAATTGTTCAGCTTTTCGAGCAAACCAGGGCTAACTGGTATGAATTTGAACTTTTAAAAGAGGTAAGCCGGCACCTGGTGCAGCTCTCTCTGCTTAATGCCATAAACCAGGAGCTCGAACTCATAAAAAAAGATCGCAACCAATTATTGATTTCAGAATTTAATCCGCGAATAAGCAAAGAAGTAAAAAACCAGCCTGCACCCTTCATTTATGAGCGACTTGGCGAACGCTATAAGCACTATTTTATCGATGAATTCCAGGATACCTCCCAACTGCAATGGGAAAATTTAATTCCTTTAATAGACCATAGTTTAAGTGGGGGCGAAAATATTCAGGAAGCGGCCAGCTTAATGCTGGTAGGTGATGCCAAACAATCGATTTATAGATGGCGGGGTGGGAAAGCAGAACAATTCATCGAGCTATACGCCAACAAAAATCACAACCCTTTTGTAATTGAAAAAACCATCAATAATTTACCCGATAATTATCGCAGTGGCAGCACAATTGTGAATTTCAATAACGATTTTTTCAAATTTGCGGCTGGGAGACTCGATAACCCGGAGTATCAAAATCTTTATGAAGGCTGTGGACAACAGCCAAAAAAAGGAGATTTTGGCTATGTAAACTTAAATTTTATCGAAGCTGAAAATAAGGCTGAAGAAGATGAAATTTATCCGCAAAAAGTACTTGAAATCATCCAATCCCTTACCGAAAAAGATTATGAACGCAACGATATTTGCATTCTAACACGAAGCAGGAAAGAGGGAGTCACGGTAGCAACTTTTCTTAGCGAGAATAATGTGCCGGTTATTTCTTCTGAAACACTTTTAATTGCCAATGCTCCCGAAGTAAATTTCATCAATGCATTGCTTCAGTTTTCAATCAGGCCCAAAGACAAAGGTCTTAAACTAAAGATTTTCGACTTTTTAAGCGATTATTTGAACCTGGAAAATCCGTTTGCTGTTATTTCAGAATATATTGATACAGAAGCCGAATCATTTTTTACTTGGCTTAAAGATTATGATATAGTTTTCGAAATTAACCGGTTAAAGCATTTGAATCTTTATGAAGCAGCCGAATACATAATTTCGAGTTTTAAACTCATAGAACAATCTAATGCCTACCTGCAATTTTATTTAGACTACATTTTTGAATTCGGCAATGAAACTGCGGGAAGCCTGGGTGATTTTCTTGAACAATGGGAGCAGGACAAAGATTCCCTGAGTATAGTGGTTCCCGAAGAAGAAAATGCCGTAAAAATTATGACCATTCATAAATCTAAAGGTCTTGAATTTCCGGTGGTTATTTATCCCTATGCCAACACCGATTTTAGTGACACTAAACGTGATAAGCTTTGGGTTCCTTTAGAGCCGCCGCTTAATGACATTCCTATAAGTTATATGAATGCTTCAGAAAAAATGCTGAATTGGGGTGAGATGCCGGCCGCGGCCTATACCCGGTTGCTGCACGAAAATCAGCTGGATAGTTTAAATGTATTTTATGTGGCCTGCACCAGGGCATCCAGCCAGCTTTATATACTTTCAAAAAGAGATTTAAATAAAACGGGGGAAGAATATCCAAATAGACTCTCTGGCTGGCTTATCGCTTACTTAAAGAATTGCGATAAGTGGGGAGACTCCAATGAATATGAATTCGGGGAAATTCCTCTTCCGAAGAAAAAGAAAGCCAGACCTCAGTCATTTCAGCAGGAGAAATTTTATTCTACAAATACGGCAAACACCAGCATAGAAATTGTAACCCGATCGGGGGCCTTGTGGGACAGCAAGCAGGAAGAAGCCATAGAAAAAGGTGAAATTCTGCACGAAATCCTGGCGATGATTAATGATAAAAACGATCTTACTACGGCAATGGACAGAGCTGAAAATTTAGGTTTAATCACGGCGACTCAGCGGGAGAAGATATCAGAAGTAGTTCAGAAGATTGTGAATCATCCCCAGCTATCAACATATTACGAGCCGGGAATTCACAATTATAATGAAAGAGATATTTTAAGCCCAACCGGAGAGCGGTTGCGACCCGACCGGCTGAATTTTGAAGAAAAAAGGGTTCATATTCTGGATTATAAAACCGGAAAACCAGACCCAAAACATTCGGTTCAAATTAATCAATACGCCCAGGCATTGGAAGAAATGGGATTTGAAATAGGAAATAAAATAATAGTTTACACAAATAAAAATCTGGAAATTAGGCTTGTTTAAAAGATGCCTAAATTTGCAAAAAACAGAAAATATGTACGGAAAAATAAAAGAACATCTTCAAACCGAACTCGAAGAGATCAAAGAAAACGGATTGTTTAAAAAAGAACGCATCATCACCGGCCCTCAGGATGCCGTGATCAAAATCTCAACCGGGCAGGAAGTGATTAATTTCTGCGCTAACAATTATCTGGGGCTTTCTTCACACCCCGAGGTAATTCAGGCAGCAAAAGATACTATGGATACGCACGGTTTCGGGATGTCGAGCGTTCGGTTTATCTGCGGGACCCAGGACATACACAAACAACTGGAAAAAAAGATCGCCGATTTCTACGGAACCGAAGACACCATTTTATATGCCGCCTGCTTCGATGCCAATGGAGGGATTTTCGAACCTCTTTTTACTGCTGAAGACGCCATAATTTCAGACTCCCTGAATCACGCTTCGATTATAGATGGAGTGCGTTTGTGTAAAGCGGCCCGCTACCGCTACCAGAACGGGAATATGGATGATCTTGAAAAGCAATTGCAGGCAGCCAATGAAAAAGGCGCGCGTTTCAAAATTATAGTAACCGACGGGGTTTTCTCTATGGATGGCCTTGTTGCCCCATTAGATGAAATTTGCGACCTGGCCGATAAATATGACGCCCTGGTAATGATAGACGAATGCCACGCCACCGGATTTATAGGTGAAAAAGGAATTGGCACCCTGGAGGAGAAAAATGTACTGGGTCGGGTAGACATTATTACCGGAACATTAGGAAAAGCCCTCGGGGGAGCGATGGGAGGCTATACCACGGCAAAGAAAGAAATCATCGAGATGCTTCGGCAGCGATCGCGACCTTATTTATTTTCCAATTCCCTGGCCCCGGCTATAGTTGGTGCTTCCTTAAAAGTATTCGATCTAATTGAAAAAGATGCCAGCCTAAGAAATAAGCTGAAGGAGAATACCAAATATTTCAAAAAAGGAATTAAAGATGCCGGTTTTGATATCATAGACGGCGATGCAGCGATTGTCCCTGTAATGCTATACGATGCCAAATTATCACAAAATATGGCCGATAAACTTCTGGAAGAAGGCATTTACGTAATTGGTTTCTTTTATCCGGTAGTGCCTAAAGAAAAGGCGAGAATACGGGTACAGCTCTCGGCTGCACATGAAAAAGAACATTTAGATAAAGCTATTGCGGCATTTACTAAAGTGGGCAAAGAATTAGGGGTTATTTAAAAAACCCAAGCCCAATAAGCGAATCCGATTTTTTTAACATTTAAAGAAAATCAGGAGAGGCTTTATAATTTAAAATCAGGCTTTGAAGCGTAAATTTCAAAGCCTGATTTTTGTTAAAAAAGGGGCCAGGATTTAGGTAAATCGCTTGGAAATACCCGTCAATCAAGGGTTTATTAAGAAAACTTTATTATTTCGGGCTTTGTTAATATTCAATTAGCATCTACTTTTGTTAACAATTAACACTTAAAACTAAACTATTGAATATGAAACATCTTAGCACATTCTTAATGGCTGCTATGTTGGTTTTGGGACTTAGCACCACCGCTAACGCTCAGGACGCCAACAATCCCTGGTCTATTAGTTTACAGGCCAACGCAGTAGACTTCTATCCAACCGGTGAAGATTCTCCACTAGGAGGAACTTTCGATCAATATTTTAATGTGGGTGACCACTGGAACATTATTCCCGCTATTTCAAAAGTATCTGTAGGTAGATATATTGGTGGCGGTTTTGTTTTTGAACTTGCCGGTAGTTTAAACCAAATAGACAAATATGGAGATATGGCTGCAGGAGACCTGTCTTACTATGCAGTAGACGGATCTTTTGATTACAGCCTTCGCGCTGCACTTAACGACGGGTGGTTTGATCCTGTTCTTGGTGTAGGTGGTGGTTATACCTGGATAGGAGATGGTGGAGACCTTCCAATTTCAGGACTTAGCGCTCCTACCTTAAATGGAAAACTTGGACTTAACTTCTGGCTTTCAGACAACATAGCCATAGGAGTTGAATCTAAGTACAAACACGTATTCGAAACCGATATGGCTACGCACTTCCAGCATTCAGCCGGGGTTAAGTTTGTATTCGGTGGAACCGATACCGATGGTGACGGAATCTATGACAAAGATGATGAATGTCCTGAAACTCCTGGTCTTCCAGAATTTAACGGATGTCCTGACTCTGATGGTGATGGAATCCCAGATCATTTAGATGCCTGTCCTGATACCCCAGGTTTAGCTGAGTTCGACGGATGTCCTGATACCGATGGTGACGGAATCCCAGATCCAGACGATGAGTGTCCAGAAGTTGCCGGACTTCCTGAATTTAACGGATGTCCTGATACCGATGGTGATGGTGTGCCAGATCCAGAAGATGAGTGTCCGGAAGAAGCAGGACCAGTTGAAAATAACGGATGTCCTTACGAAGATCGTGATGGTGACGGTGTATTAGATAAAGACGATGAATGTCCTGATACTCCCGGAACTGTTGAAAACAACGGTTGTCCAGAGCCAGACGTAGAAGTTATTTCTGAACTTAACGAGTACTCAAAAACTGTACTTTTCGATCTAAACAAAGCTACTATCAGACAGGAGTCTGAAGAAGCTCTTCAATCTATCGCCGATATTATGGAAGAGTATCCAAATACTATTTTCCATATTGAAGGACACACCGATAGCACCGGAAGCGACCAGTACAACCTTCAACTTTCTAAAGAGCGTGCTGCTTCAGTGAAAGAATGGTTACAAAACGCCGGTATCCCTGCCAACAGATTAACTTCTGAAGGTTACGGTGAGTCAAGACCGATTGCAACCAACAATACTGCAGCCGGAAGACAGGATAACCGTCGTGTTGAAATTTCTTTAGATAAAGACAAGGAAATGAGAAACACCGATAATTCTCAAAACCAGCAATAAAAATTTGCTGAAATTATAAAGGAAAACGCCCCGATTCGTCGGGGCGTTTTTTATTTTTATAAAATGAGATCATTTATATCGGGGGTTCTTAGTCAATTGCTGGAAACCCAGGAAAACATTTCCGAATTAAGCTTTATTCTTCCCAGTAAAAGAGCGGGTTCATTTCTTCTGAAAGAACTGGCTCAATTAAGCGATAAAACCCTGTTTGCTCCAAAAATCTACAGTATAGAAGATTATGCTGAAGAAATTGCAGGCCTTAAGAGTATAGATAATACCATCTCGCTTTTTGAGTTTTACGAAACCTACAAAAGTCTCACTCCAGAAGCCGAAATTGAAGATTTTGAAACTTTTACCCCCTGGGCCCAAAGCCTCCTGCATGATTTTAATGAAATTGACAGGTACCTAATCGATGCCGAACATTTCTTTTCTAATCTCTCCAGAATTCAGGATTTGGAACATTGGTCTCTTCAACCCGAAAAAACCGGGCTTATCGAGAATTACCTGAAATTCTGGAATAGGCTTCCGGAATATTACGCAGCTTTAAAAGATCGCCTGTTAGCACAGCAAACCGCCTACCAGGGGCTGGTTTACAGAACCGCGGCTGAAGCGGTAGAAACTTACGCCAACAGCCTTCAGAATAAACATATTTTCATTGGGTTTAATGCCCTGAACCAGGCTGAGCAAAAAATTATTCAGCATTTGCTTCAGCAGGAAAAAGCCTTGATTTTTTGGGATATAGACCAGGTTTTTATCGGGGATCAAAAACACGGCGCTTCCCTATTCATTAGGGAATACCTAAAGAACTGGGAGTACTACCGTGAAAATCCGCGGCCTGAATTTCCCAAAGTGTATGCTGAAGAAAAAAAGATTCAAATCACGGGTGTTCCTAAAAACATAGGGCAGGCGAAATATTTAGGAGAGATTTTATCGAATTATTCTGAAGCAGAATTAAAAAACACCGCTGTAATTCTGGGCGAAGAAGAACTTTTGGTTCCTGTTTTGAATTCACTGCCACCAAATGTGGCAAAGCTAAATATTACGATGGGCTTTCCGCTTAAGAGCACCCCGCTGCAATCCCTTTTTGAAAAGATCTTTCAGCTTAATTTAAAATCGCATTCGGGCTATTATTATAAAGATGTAATCGCGATTTTAAGCCATCCTGCGTTACAGGCAGTACTGGGAAAAACTTCAGAAGAATTTATTCAAAATATTCATAGCGAAAATCTGGTCTATCTCAATAAAAAGAGTATCACAGCCGGTTTTTCAGAAAAATCGGCCGGGATTATTTCGGCATTATTCTACCAAAAAGAACTGAGCATTTCTGAAATTCTAGAGAATTTTCAATTTCTAATTCAGGAAATCAAAACGGTTTACAAAGAAAATAATGAGCTGCTAAATCTTGAAATACTTTACCGCTACCATCAATTATTCAATAAACTAAGCAACTTACAGGCAGCCTATCCGCATATTAAGAGCTTAAAAAGCCTGCAGAGGTTTTTTAGAGAACTTTCGGCAACAGAAAGTCTGGATTTTCAAGGAAAGCCTTTTACCGGCTTACAACTTATGGGAATGCTTGAGAGCAGGGCTTTAGATTTTGAAAACGTGATAATCACTTCACTTAACGAAGGGGTGTTACCCGCAGGAAAATCGGCTAATTCATTTATTCCCTACGAGCTCAAAAAAGAATTTGGTTTGCCTACCTACCGTGAAAAAGATGCAGTCTATACCAATCATTTTTACAGGCTATTGCAGCGCGCCAAAAATGTGCATTTATTATATAATACAGAATCTGCCGGACTCAATGCCGGGGAAAAAAGCAGGTTTATCACCCAATTACAGGTTGAACACCAAAAAAAACATAGTTTAATTCAGAACCTGGTGAGCCCTTCGGTACCTGCTCTGGAGAAGAGATTGAAACGTATTGAAAAAACCCCTGAAATTATTCAAAAATTAAAATCTCTGGCAGCTTCGGGTTTTAGCCCTTCGGCATTAACTACTTATATTCGAAATCCTATAGATTTCTATTACCAGTATGTACTCGGGGTTAGGGATGAAGAAGAGGTAGAAGAAACTGTTGCGGCCAACACACTGGGTACCGTAATTCACGATAGTTTAGAAAATTTCTACAAACCCCTGGAAGGTCAAATTTTAAGCCTTGAGCACGCCCGGGAATTTTTAAAACGCGTTCCCCGGGAGGCAGAAGATCAGTTCAAAAAAACTTATTCCAAAGGCCCGATGGATAAGGGAAAAAATCTGATAATTTTCGAAATAGCCAAGCGCTATCTTGGCAATTTTCTAAAGCTCGAAATCAAAAGATTACAGGATGGAGAGCAGATTAAAATTCAACAAATTGAAAATAATCTTAAAACAGCTTTAAGTGTTGAGAAGCTCGATTTTCCTGTATATATTCGCGGCAAGGTAGACCGGGTTGAAATTTCGAACGGCACCACCCGGATAATCGATTATAAGACCGGGAAAGTTAGTCAGAATCAGATTGAAATAACAGACTGGCAGGCTTTATGTACCGATTACGACAAATACAGCAAAAGTTTCCAGGTACTTACCTACGCCAGCTTAATTGAAAATACTATATCGTTTGAAGGCCCTGTAGAGGCAGGAATCATTTCGTTTAAAAATTTAAGATCAGGATTCTTAAAATTCGCAAAAAAAGATTCGCCCCACCAGAGAACCGGGAAAAAAACTAATATCGATACCGAAATTCTCACTGCATTCCAGGAAGAATTGAAGAATTTAATAGTGGAAATTTGTGACCCGAACGTGGCTTTTGAGGAAAAGGAAATTAAAGAATTTTATGGAACTTACTAAAGAAACCAACCTTCAAATTGAAGGAAAACACAATAAGCCAATACTGGCCGATCTTATTTTTAAAGACGATAACAAACCCAAACCGATAATCATTTTTTGCCACGGATATAAAGGCTTTAAAGATTGGGGAGCCTGGGATAAAATGGGTGAATTTTTTGCTGAAAACGGCTATTTCTTTGTGAAATTCAACTTCAGCCATAACGGCACCAGCCCCGAGAGCCCAACCGAATTTCTTAATATCGAGGCCTTTGGCGACAATAATTACACAAAGGAACTCGACGATTTACAAAGTGTTTTAGACTGGGTACTTCTACCCGATTTTAGCCAGGCGCGTCAAATTGAGGCTGGAAATATCAATCTAATCGGTCATTCCCGCGGTGGGGCAATCGCCGTACTCAAGGCGGCCGAAGAAAAACGATTTACCCGTTTAATAACACTGGCAGCGGTGAGTGATTTTGCTTCCCGTTTTCCGAAGGGAAAACAACTCGAAGCCTGGGAAAAAAAGGGCGTGCAGTATATCACGAACACCCGTACCAAACAGCAACTGCCCCATCATTACCAGTTCTATAAGAATTTTAAGGAAAATAAAGAGCGCTTAAATATTCAAAAAGCAGCTAAAAAGCTCGATGTGCCTCATTTAATTGCCCACGGAAGCAATGACACCACCGTAAGCATTGGCGATGCCGGAAATCTTTTCGAGTGGAGTCCGGCCTCTAAACTGCTCCTGGTTGAGAATGCCGACCACGTTTTTGGTATTTCCCATCCCTGGAAAAAAGAAGAACTTACCAAAGAATTTCAGCATGTGCTAAACCGCAGCCTGGAATTCTTAAAAGCCGACGCCCAGCAATTAATGGACGAGTACCTGGATAACGACTAAATTTTAAGATGTTTATATTTTAAAACCACCTGAACGGGTGGTTTTTTTTATGAAATAGCTTCCAGATATTTATACTTTTCTGAACTTTATTAACTTTAGGTAATTTAAATTGTGTGTTACTGAAGCATCGGGGGAACCGATGAGCTTTTGGTCATAATATTTAAATTTAGGGAGGAAAAACGAAAGAGTGACCGAAAGTAAAAAACAACCGAAAATAAAAAAACCACCGCGAAAACGGTGGTTTTTGGTGAAGAATATCGCCCCGAAGCATCGGGGGAACCGATGAGCTTTTGGTCATAATATTTAAATTTAGGGAAAGAAAAGCGAAAGAATGAGGGAAAGTAAAAAACAACCGGAAACAAAAAAACCACCGCGAAAACGGTGGTTTTTGGTGAAGAATATCGCCCCGAAGCATCGGGGGAACCGATGAGCTTTTGGTCATAATATTTAAATTTAGGGAAAGAAAAGCGAAAGTGTGACGGAAAGTAAAAAACAACCGGAAACAAAAAAACCACCGCGCAAACGGTGGTTTTTGGTGGAGAATATCGCCCCGAAGCATCGGGGGAACCGATGAGCTTTTGGTCATAATATTTTAAATTTAGGGAAAGAAAAGCGAAAGAATGAGGGAAAGTAAAAAACAACCGGAAACAAAAAAACCACCGCGAAAACGGTGGTTTTTGGTGGAGAATATCGGAGTCGAACCGATGACCTTTTGGCTGCCAGCCAAACGCTCTAGCCAGCTGAGCTAATCCCCCATAACTGAGTGGCAAATGTAATAATAATTTTCTTTTTGAAAAGAAGCCTGTATAAATTTTTCTGAATAAAAAATGATTCAATTAGCAAAGACCGCCCAGCTCTCTGAAATAAAACAACTAACCGAAGCCTGCGCCCATAGCTTGCAGCAGCTGGGAATCTTTCAGTGGAATGAAAACTATCCTTCTCTAAGCAGGCTTCAACAGGATATAGATAACGAAGAACTCTATGTATTTATAGAAAATGATGAAGTTTTGGGAATAGTCGCGCTATCTACCCAAATGGATGAGGTCTATAAACCGGTAAACTGGCTTACTGGCACTTCAAATCATTTATATGTTCACAGATTAGCGGTAAGACCCGATAAATGGGGCCGGGGCATAGCCACAAAACTGATGGATTTTGCCGAAAATTTCGCCCAAACCCTGGGATGCAACTCTATACGACTTGACACCTTTAGCCAGAACAAGCGAAACCAGAAATTTTATGACGCCAGGGGTTACTTTAAATTAGAAGACATTTATTTTCCAGAAAAAAGCGAACACCCGTTTCATTGCTATGAATTGATATTATAAGCTAACTTTGAACCCCAAAAAGCAGTTTTTGGAAGCCTCAGTTAGTTTTAAAAATATCAACAGAATCGCCATTCCGGCCATTATTGCCGGGATTGCAGAGCCGCTCATTTCCCTAACCGACATTGCGGTAATTGGAAATGTGGAAAATAATCCGGTTGAAGCTTTGGCGGCAGCGGGGATCGTGGGCTCTTTTCTTTCGGCGATTATCTGGATAGTTGCACAAACCAAAACGGCAATTTCAGCTATAGTTTCCCAGCATTTGGGCGCGAATCGGTTGCACGCGGTAAAAACCTTAATTCCGCAGGCGATTTATTTCAATTTCGCCTTTAGCCTGGTGATTTATTTCACCACTGCATTCTTTGCTGAAGCTATTTTTAGCGCCTATAATGCAGAGGGTCTCATTTTAAGTTATTCTGAAGAATATTATCAAATTCGGGCCCTGGGCTACCCGCTTACCCTGGTAACCTTTGCAATTTTTGGGGTTTTCAGAGGTTTGCAAAATACGCTTTGGGCGATGAAATGCAGCCTGGCCGGTGCTTTTGTAAATGTAGGCCTCGACTTTCTCCTGGTGTATGGCATAGAAGGCATTATTCCTGCGATGCATTTAAAAGGGGCGGCATACGCCAGCCTGGCGGCCCAGGCTACCATGTTAATTATGGCCCTCTGGTTTTTCTTTAAAAAAACGCCTTTTCATTTAAAGCTGAGCCTGAATATTAATCCGCGGCTTAAAGCTTTGCTCTTGATGGCCGCCAACCTATTTGTGCGCACCGCAGCCCTAAATTTTGCCATCTACCTCGCAAACGCATACGCCACAGATTATGGCAAAAATTACATCGCTGCACAGAGTATTTTGATGAACATCTGGCTGTTTTTTAGCTTTTTTATCGATGGCTACGCCAATGCCGGTAATGCCATAGGCGGAAAACTTCTCGGGGCCCGTGACTATAAAAGTTTGTGGGAACTAAGCAAAAGAATAAGCAAATATTCCATTCTCATTGCTCTAATTTTAATGTTTCTCTGCGGAATCTTCTATAATCATATAGGCCTGATTTTTAACAAAGAAGCAGCGGTGCTAGCCCTGTTCTCTTCGGTATTCTGGATCGTTTTACTGATGCAACCCGTAAATGCTATCGCTTTTATGTTCGACGGAATATTCAAAGGCCTGGGTGAGGCCAAATATCTTCGGAATTTACTCCTGGTTGCAACCTTTTTAGGCTTTACCCCCACCTTATTGATTTCAGATTATCTTGGACTTCAACTTTACGGAATCTGGATCGCGTTTTTTGTATGGATGCTCATTCGAAGCAGCGCCCTGGTGATCCAATTCCGAAGAAAATACCTGCATAAAGAAGTGTGAAGCTTTCGTTAGTTCCCGCTTAATATTTTAAATTTGAAGGAAACAAGCGAGAAACTATGACTACCAACCGCGAAAACGGCAGTTTATATACCAAAATCGAAAACGGCATTGCTCATTTGGAATTCGGGCATCCGGCCAGCAACTCCTTCCCATCAGTGCTTTTAGAACGTCTGGAAAAGGAAATTCAAAAGCTTTCTGAAGACGAAAATGTAAATATCATTCTTCTGAAGTCGGAAGGTGAAAAAGCCTTCTGTGCCGGGGCATCTTTCGATGAACTGGTGGCGATTGAAACTATGCAGGCCGGGAAAGTATTTTTCTCAGGATTTGCCAATGTGATCAACGCGATGCGCAAATGCAAAAAATTAATTGTAGGCCGCGTACAGGGAAAGACAGTAGGTGGCGGGGTAGGCCTGGTGGCCGCTTGCGACTACGCGATGGCTACCGATGCAGCGGCAATTAAACTTTCTGAACTAAGCATAGGCATTGGCCCCTTCGTAATTGCTCCCGCGGTAGAACGTAAAATTGGTGTAGGCGCGCTTGCCGAGTTAAGTCTGGCCGCGCACGAATGGAAGAATGCTTACTGGGCGAAGGAAAAAGGTCTTTACGCCCGGGTTTTCGAATCTATAAAAGAACTGGACAGGGAAATAGAGATCTTCACCGGCAAACTGGCTTCCTATAACCCCGAGGCGCTTTTTGAAATGAAAAAAGCCCTGTGGAAAGAAACCTCCCATTGGGACCAACTCCTGGCCGAACGGGCTGCAATTTCAGGCGAGCTCGTGCTTTCAGATTTCACCAAAAATGCCCTGGAAAAATTCAAAAAGTAAGATTATGGCACTTCAGCAACATTTACCGAAAGACAGGCCTGCAAGCCGGGAACAGGAATGGGGTTACAGCCTCTGGGAATTTATTACAGGAAACTGGGAGTACCTCGCGGGTATTCTTCTCATCCTTATCATTTTTTTCTTCGCCCGATATAATTGGAGAAAACGCCAAAAATCTAAATTCGACAATTAATGGATAGCGAGGTCTGGGATTTTTTTCAATTTATGAGCGGGATGGGCTTTTGGCTTATTCTTGCTGTCGTTTTGGTAATAGTTGTTCTTTACAAAAAATTTAAAAAATGATTACCTGGTTTTTAACCAACCCGTGATACTTAGACGGGTAGTTTCTACCGGTTTTACCTCGTGTTCCAGCACCTGGCTTTCAAAAATCACCACTCTGCCCGGCATAGGGTAGATAGTTTTTGAAATTTCCTGCCCGTCCTCATTGGTATAGATCACCAATTCTCCACCATTTTCGGGCTTCCAGTCTTCGTCGTTTAAGTAACAAACCAGCGAAAGTTTTCTGCGCGAATCGTTTTGAAAGGTATCCAAATGCCTTTTATAAAAAGTGCCTTTAGGGTATAGAGCATAATGGAACTCTTTGGTGAGAATCCCCAAAAAACAGGTTTTGTTGAGATAATCGATTAGAGAATTTATCTTGCTGAAAAATTTTTGTTCGGCTTCCCCTGCTTCGGCCTCATTGAGCCAGAGAATAAAATCCCCGCGTACCTCTTTTTCGATGATCTCATTGGTTTTATTCCCGATAGCCGCTTTCTTAAAAGCATCTTCCTCATATTTTTGTTTCAAAGCCTCCCGAAGGGCTTTAACCTCAGCTTCGTCAAAAAAACGATCGGCGATGCAATATTGCTTTTCAACCAATTCAGAGATAATTTCCTCATAATAAGGATTCAGCTTGAATTCGAGTTGCTCAAAAAGTTCGGTAACAGTGTTTTCCATCTTTCAAAAATTTCGCAAATATAATTCAGAAACCAATTCAAAAATTGAAAAAATTAAAGGCCTTATCTTTGCTGAAAATTTAATGCAATGAGTAAGATACGAATCACCAAACAGTTTAGTTTTGAAACCGGTCACGCCCTTTATGGCTACGACGGAAAATGCCGCAATGTTCACGGGCATAGCTATAAACTAAGCGTTACGGTGATTGGAAAACCCATTACCGATACTACCAACGTAAAATTCGGAATGGTGATTGATTTCGGAGATTTAAAGCGTATCGTAAAAGCTGAAATCGTCGATAAATTTGATCACGCCACGGTATTTAACAAAAACACCCCGCACGTAGAACTGGCCGAAGAATTAAAATCCAGAGGCCATCACGTGATTCTGGTAAACTACCAACCTACCAGCGAAAATATGGTGATTGATTTTGCTGAAAAAATCAAAAAGCACCTTCCCGAACATATAGAATTGCATTCGCTAAAACTCCAGGAAACCGAGTCGAGTTTCGCCGAGTGGTATGCGAGCGATCAAAATGCCCCCTCCCGATAACTATCGGGACCCAAATGGGGAGTAATGGTTTCAATATACCTTATAAATCCCGATAGCTATGCGGGATGAAAACCTGTGAGGTCTAATATCAAAATATTTATATTTACAGCATAGAATCATTTTTAATGACCATTCCCGAAGGTAAAAAAGTCTATTTTTCAAGTGATAATCATCTCGGTGCCCCTACCCAGGAAGAAAGTCGGCCGCGGGAGATTAGATTTGTAAAGTGGCTGGATGAGATAAAAGAAGATGCAGCGGCAATTTTTTTGCTGGGCGACCTCTTCGATTTTTGGTTTGAATATAAACACGCTGTTCCCAAAGGCTTTGTAAGGGTTTTGGGAAAATTAGCCGAAATAAAAGAAAGTGGGATTCCCGTCTATTTTTTTGTAGGAAATCACGATCTCTGGATGCAGGATTATTTCGAAAAAGAACTCAATATCCCGGTATTTCATAAACCACAGGAATTCACTTTTAATGAAAAGCTGTTTTTAGTAGGTCACGGCGACGGACTTGGCCCCGGAGATCACGGTTACAAACGAATGAAAAAGTTGTTCACCAATCCCGTAGCCAAATGGTTATACCGCTGGTTACATCCCGATTTAGGCATCCCGCTGGCGCAGTATTTTTCAGTAAAAAACAAGATGATTTCGGGGGTGGAAGACCAGAAATTTTTGGGAGAAGAGAAAGAATGGCTTATCCAGTACTGCAAAAGAAAACTGGAACAAAAGCATTATGATTACTTCATCTTTGGTCACAGGCACCTACCGCTGGAAATTGACTTAAACGGCAAATCTACCTACCTCAACACCGGCGATTGGATTTCTCATTATACCTATGCGGTATTTGATGGGGAAAAGGCTAGTTTGGAAAAATTATAAATCTCAATTTCGATTTTTAGAACTTAAATTCTATACCACTTTTAATCCTCCGCAATATCCTTCAGCTTTAGCTGAATACTCACATTGCCGTTCCATTCGTTTTCATCGAGACTGTAGACTGCTTTAAAAACTTTGTTTTTTTCAATGATATCCAGTTTTTCACCCAGGTTAAAACCTATCATATCGAAAACCGGGCCTTCATCTTTTTGCTTTACCGCACATTTCAGATGCGTTTTATCGGCGCCCACACATTTGCCAAAACCGGTGTCTTTTAAATTTCGGGACATAAATACCGGGCTCATATTCCCGGGGCCAAATGGCGCAAATTGTTTTAGAATCCGATAAAATTTCGGGCTGATATCTTCCAGCTTTAATTCGGCATCGATGCTAATTTCGGGGGTCAGCAGTTTTTTATCTATACTTTCTGAAACCACTTCTTCGAACTTCCGTTTAAAATTTTCATATTCGGATGCCATCAAGGTAAGTCCGGCCGCATATTTATGACCTCCAAACTGCTCGATGTGGTCACGGCAGGCTTCCAGGGCATTGTAGACATCAAAACCCTTTACCGATCTGGCCGAAGCCGCCAAACGTTCCCCGCTTTTGGTAAAAACCAAAGTTGGCCGGTAATAACTTTCGGTAAGCCGGGAGGCAACAATCCCAATTACGCCCTTGTGCCAGTTTTCGTGATAAACCACCGTGGTAAACCGCTGTTGTTCCTGTAATTCTTCAATTTGAGCCAGGGCTTCTACGGTGATGCTTTTATCGGCATCCTTGCGATCGGCATTATATTTTTCAATTTCGCCGGCCATAGTAGCGGCTGTATTTTCATCCTCTTCCATTAGCAAGCTCACGGCATGCAGGCCGTGCTTCATTCTTCCGGCGGCGTTGATACGCGGTGCGATAATAAAAACTACGTCACTAATGCTTATTTTCGGCTTTTTAACCTGGGAAAGAATAGCTTTGAATCCGGCGCGGGGTTGAAGGTTAATGATTTGCAAACCGTGAAAAGCTAAAACCCTGTTTTCTCCCGTTATCGGAACTATATCTGCGCCAATTGCCGTAGCTACCAGGTCGAGATAAAGCAATAATTTTTCTACATTTCCTCCGCGTTTCTCGGTAATTGCCTGTATGAGTTTAAAGCCCACACCACAACCACAAAGTTCCTTGTAGGGATATGCACAATCTTCACGCTTTGGATCCAAAACTGCCACCGCATCAGGGATTTCATTGCCCGGCCGGTGATGATCACAAATTATAAAATCGATATTTTTTTCAGCAGCATAAGCGACTTTATCTATGGCCTTTATCCCGCAATCCAGGGCAATGATAAGACTAATGTCATTATCTTCAGCAAAATCGATTCCCTGGTAGGAAACTCCGTAGCCTTCAGCATAACGATCTGGAATGTAGGTAGCGATATTGGGGCTCAAAGTCTTTAGAAACGACGCCATAAGGGCCACGCTGGTAGTACCGTCTACATCATAATCTCCATACACCATTATGTTTTCCCCATTGGCCAGGGCCTGCTCAATGCGATCTACCGCTTTATCCATATCCTTCATCAGAAACGGGTCGTGCAAATCTTCCAAAGCCGGCCTGAAAAACTTTTTAGCCGCTTCGAAATCTTCGATACCTCTTTGCATAAGCAGGCTTGCTATAGGTTTCTCCACGCCTAATTTTTCGGCGAGTTTGGCGACTTTCAGGGAATCGGGTTTTGGCTTAAGCGTCCAGCGCATAATTTAATGATGATTTATTTCACAAAAATAAAAAGCTGATTTGTGAACCAGGCTTTCTAATAAATTAATAAGTAAAAATCCGCATTTATTTTTTTAAAACCTGCTGAATACGACTTTGCAGTTGGGGCACGATCTCTTCCTCAAACCAGGGGTTTTTTTGCCGCCAGAATCGGTTTACAGGAGAAGGATGCGACAGGCACCAGTACCGGGGTAAGTAATCTTGGAAATTTCTCACTTTCTCAGTTAGATTTTTCTTTCCGGTTATATAATAGGATGCTGCATAAGCTCCAATTAATATCACGAGTTCTGCTTTTTGCATCTTTTCCAAAAAGGCCTTATGCCATAAGGGGGCGCATTCTTTGCGGGGAGGGGCATCGCCCGACTTCGCCTTTCCGGGATAACAAAATCCCATTGGCAAAATCGCAAAATTTGAGGTATCGTAAAAACTTTCACTGTTTACCCCCAGCCAATCTCTGAGTTTTTTTCCGCTTTGATCGTTGAAGGGTACTCCGGTTTCGTGAACTATTCTACCCGGCGCCTGACTAATTAAAATAATTTTTGACTTTTCGCTGGCCTTAACTATTGGCCTGGCGCCAAGCGGCAGGTGTTTTTCACAAAACCGGCAATCTCTTGCCTGCTCCAATAATTCCTGCATCAGGACTTACCTTTTACTATAATTACAATTTCTCCCTTTGGGGGTTTTTGGGTATAATGCTGAATCACTTCTGAAAGATTTCCTCTCACGGTTTCTTCGTGCAGCTTAGTGATTTCGCGGGAAACAGAAACCTGGCGGTCTTCTCCATAATATTCAGAAAAATGAGAAAGAGTTTTCAGCAATTTATGAGGGGATTCATAAAAAATCATCGTTCGGGTTTCTTCTGAAAGTATTCTAAGCCGGGTTTGCCTGCCTTTTTTCACCGGAAGAAATCCTTCGAAAACGAATTTATCATTTGGCAGGCCACTATTCACAAGGGCCGGCACAAAGGCTGTCGCCCCGGGCAGGCAGTCTACTTCTATGCCCTGTGCAATGCATTCGCGCACCAGTAAAAATCCCGGGTCTGAAATTGCCGGAGTTCCAGCGTCGCTAATCAATGCAATGGTTTGACCGGCTTTGATGCGCTCTGCGATAGAAGTCACCGTTTTGTGCTCATTGTGCATATGGTGGCTTTGCATTGGGGTTTCGATCTCAAAATGCTTTAAAAGTTTCCCGCTGTTTCGGGTATCTTCGGCCAGAATAAGATCTACTTCTTTAAGCAGCCTAACCGCCCTAAAAGTCATATCTTCAAGGTTACCAATGGGAGTAGGCACCAGGTAAAGCTTAGCCATAAATATTACTCGTATTTATTGCTTATTCGTTCCAGAAAACGTTCTTCATAAACCTCCTTACCTTCCCAATGATTGTAATCGGGTTTCACGATCTTTTCGATGAACTTTTTAGCTTCTTCCAGCGAATCTATTGTATTGAGTTGGGAAAGCACCCTGTTGTAATCGGCGGCATTGCCATCAAAAAGATGCTTGATAAAGGACAATCTTTCATTTAAACCGATATTGATTCCTTTTTTGAGCCTGTCGTTAACCGATTTTGGCCGGTTTTCCTTTTGGCGGTTATTTAAAGGCTCAAAATTGGGCAGGTTATCGTAATCTACCCCAATATTTCTGAAATCATTTTTTGGTGCCGGAGGTTGCTGTGGTTTTGGTGCAGGTTTCGCCGCAGGTTTTTGTTCGGCTTTGGGCTTAACCGGCTCTTCGATGTCATCGAAAAGCTGATCTACCTTTTGAGTTTCAGGTGGCATTTGCGCCACTATATCCTTTATTTTCTCGGTTGCCGGCTCGGTGATGGCCTCTTCATCGCGATACTGGGTACCGTCTGGAAAATCGTCAAAACCAAAACTTTGAGACTCCTCTTTTTTAATTTCGGAAGCAGCAGGCTTTGGCGCAGACTCGGTTTCCACGGGAGTTGGCTCTACCTCAGCTTTGATTTCTTTGGTTTCTTCAGCCATAAATTTTTCGGTATAGCTCAGCAAACTGAGTTTTTCAAAAAGCTTCAGGGCTTTGATTTTTAGATCTTCAGTATTAAAATCTCCTTTTTGTATTTCGGAGGCCAGATTTTTTAATTCGGCCTGGATTTTCTCTTTCATAACGAAATATTTTCAGCAATAAAACTAGATAACATATAAACGAAATAAGCCATTAAATTATTAAGTTTCCCCTTAATAACTTTAGACCGGCCCGGGCTTTCCCGGCTTGCTTTTTTAATAAATTTGTTCCACCTTTATCGCAAAGCGGCAAGTCCCGTTTCGATCTGAAAATTACGAAATGTTTCTCGAAAATACAGTAAATCATAAGGAGCAATTTGGCTGGATAGAAGTTATTTGCGGCAGTATGTTCTCTGGCAAGACCGAAGAGCTCATTCGCAGGCTGAAACGCGCCCAGTTTGCCCGTCAAAAAGTTGAAATTTTTAAGCCCGCCATAGATAAGCGTTACGACGAGGAGATGGTAGTATCTCACGATGCCAACGAAATCAGGTCTACGCCGGTACCTTCGGCTTCTCATATCCCTATGCTGGCCGATGGTTGTGATGTGGTGGGAATAGATGAGGCACAGTTTTTCGATGATGAGATCGTTAGCGTTTGTAACGACCTTGCCAACCGCGGAATTCGCGTAATCGTCGCCGGCCTGGATATGGATTTTAAGGGAAATCCTTTTGGTCCTATGCCCAATCTTATGGCTACCGCCGAATATGTCACCAAAGTCCACGCAGTATGCACCCGCACGGGAAACCTGGCACAATACAGCTACCGAAAATCGGTAAACGATGACCTGGTTTTTCTTGGTGAGACTGAAGAGTACGAACCTTTAAGCCGCGCGGCTTATTATAAAGCCATGATACACGAAAAACTTCGCAAAATGGAAGTAAAAGAGCCTGAAGAATTCAATTCAAAGCTTAATAAAGAAGATGCCTAAAGCACAGGAAACCTGCCTGGAAATAGACCTGGCCGCATTAGAACACAATTATAGACACATTCGGTCAAAACTCGGGGAAGAAACCCGGTTTATGTCGGTGGTCAAGGCCTATGCCTATGGCAATGATTCTATAGCGATCGCCAAAAAATTGGAAGAGCTGGGCACCGATTATTTTGCAGTGGTCTATACTTACGAAGGCGAACGCCTAAGAGAAGCCGGGATCACCAAACCTATTCTGATTTTGCACCCGCAACCGGTTAATTTTAAAAGCATTATCGACAATTGTCTTGAACCTAATCTTTATAGCGAGAGGGTTTTAAAGGAATTTATTGAGCTTGCTGAAGATTTAAACCTGCTCGACTACCCTGTTCATATTAAACTTAACACAGGAATGAATCGCCTTGGGTTTACTGAAGAAAATAGTGAAACTATGTTCCAACTGCTGAAGAATACGGGTTCGGTGAGGCTGGCTTCGGTATTTTCGCATTTGGCGGTAAGTGAAGACTGGAAAGAGAGAGAATTTACTTTAGGCCAGATTTATAAATTCAGGGAAATCGGGATGCAGGTGCTTAGAGAATTTGAACAACCGCCTTTATTTCATATTTGCAATAGCTCTGCGATTTTTAATTATCCCGAAGCACATTTCGATATGGTGCGCTGCGGGCTGGGGCTTTACGGATTTGCCAATGATGAAAAACTGAATGCTTCTTTAAAGCCGGTGGGTACATTAAAAACAGTGATTTCTCAAATTCAGGAATTAAAGGAGGGAGACAGCCTGGGTTACGGAAGAAAATTTATCGCTCCCAAACCCACCCGAATTGCCACTCTGCCCCTGGGACACGCCGATGGCATTAAAAGAATCTACGGAAATGGCAAGGCAGGTGTGATTATCAATGATGAGTTCGCACCAATTTTGGGCAATGTTTGCATGGATATCATTATGGTAGACGTCACCGAAATAGATTGTGCTGAAGGAGATGAAGTAATCGTTTTTGGAGGCCCGCAAAAGGCAAGCTTTTTCGCCCAGGCCGGCGGCACTGTTACCTACGAATTAATTACCGGGATTTCCCAAAGAGTAAAACGCATCATCCTGCCTGAAAAATAATTTCTGAAGATTTATTAATTATTTATGTAATTTAGTTGAAACTAATCAACTAAACCATCTTCTATGGGATTTTTTAAAGATTTCAAAGCCTTTTTAATGAAGGGCGATATCGTAGCTCTTGCTACGGCGGTTGTAATTGGTGCAGCCTTTAATAAGATTGTATCATCGGTAGTAGCCGATGTGATTATGCCTATTATCGGGGTGATTACGGGCGGGGAAGATTTTTCTCAAAAATTCATCGCCTTAGACGGCGGCGACTACGAAAGTCTGGAAGCCGCGCAGGCAGCCGAGGCGGCCATACTCACCTACGGAAATTTGATCGATGCCATTATTCACTTTATTATCGTAGGATTTTTTATATTTTTGGTACTGAGAGCCTACGAGCGAACCAAGAAGAAAAAGGAAGAAGCTCCTGCAGCTCCAAAAGGTCCTACTCAGGAAGAATTGCTCATCGAAATTAGAGACGAGCTGAAAAAACAGAACAGAACTCCTTAAGGAGATTTGAAAATACGAGCACCGCTACACTGCTCATTTTATGTAAATCGCAATTTAACTAAACCCCGCAGACATCTGTGGGGTCTTTTTTTAACCAAAATTGCGAATTAGTTCAAAAACCATAATTCTGAACAATTTTAAGCGCTGAAACTGGGTAAGTTAGTGCCGGGATAATAAATTTGCGGCTGGTTATTTTTAGACCTCACAGGTTTTGATCCCGCATAGCTATCGGGACCTGTGAGGTCTATAATAAAAAGGATTTCAAAAAAATAGAATTCCGCCCGAGTTTGTAAAATATTTGGCCAGGGTGCGGAAAGACTAAAAGAAAAGATAATAGATTCCCGTCTTCAGGGGAATGACAAAAGTTAAGTTATGAGAGTAGCAGTAGTTGGCGCCACCGGGATGGTGGGCGAGATCATGTTAAAAGTACTGGCAGAAAGAAATTTCCCGGTTAGTGAATTGTACCCGGTAGCTTCAGAGCGATCGGTTGGAAAGAAGATTGAGTTTAACGGAAAGGAATACGAAGTAATTGGCTTGCAGGCCGCTGTAGATATTAGACCCGATATCGCACTTTTTTCTGCCGGGGGAGACACCTCTTTAGAATGGGCTCCAAAATTTGCCGAAAACGGCACCACCGTAATAGACAATTCTTCAGCCTGGCGAATGGATGCCTCCAAAAAACTGGTGATTCCAGAAATTAATGCTTCAGAATTAACTTCAGAAGATAAAATTATCGCCAACCCTAACTGTTCTACCATTCAGCTTTTAATGGCGCTAAAGCCGCTGCACGACAGGTATAAAATCAAACGGGTAATCGTTTCTACCTACCAGTCGATCACGGGCACCGGGGTAAAGGCCGTACAACAATTAGAAAATGAATTTGCAGGAGAGAAGGGCGAAATGGCCTACCCCTATCCTATTCACAAAAATGCGCTGCCACACTGTGATGTTTTCCAGGAAAACGGATACACTAAGGAAGAGATGAAACTCACTAAAGAAACCAAAAAGATACTGGGAGATGATTCGGTGAATGTAAGTGCAACCGCGATTAGAATCCCGGTGGTGGGAGGGCATTCAGAATCGGTGAATGTTGAATTTGAGCAGGATTTTGAAGAGGCTGAAGTTCGCAAATTGCTAAGTGAATTCCCAGGAGTTACGGTTCAGGACAACCCCGATACCAATACTTACCCGATGCCAATTTATGCTGAAGGCAAAGACGATGTGTTTGTAGGCAGAATTCGAAGAGATTATTCACAACCCAATTCCCTAAATATGTGGGTGGTAGCCGATAACCTTAGAAAAGGAGCTGCAACCAATACCATTCAAATCGCGGAATATCTGGTGAAAAATAAGCTGGTATAATACTTGCGATAAGTATAAACTTTGAAGGAAACCCGAAAAAATCAATCGGGTTTCCTATTTTTGCGAATTGATGAGAGAAATGAAAATATATATCGCCCTGATTTTTGCCATAATTTTTATGGGTTCGGGCGTAATGAATTCTGTTCATTCCCTCACTCACGATTCTGCTCAGGGAGAGGTTGAGAAAACTTCTAATTTCGCCAGCGATCTTAACGATTGTGATTTATGTGATTTTCATTTCACCACTTTTGAACTTCCGCCAGAAAACACCTGGATAGTTTACCCTCCATTCGAGGCTATTGCCTATAATATTTCCTTAACCGCTTCAGTGAATCCTGAGGCTGCTTCCTATTTTGCTCTTCGGGCACCCCCTGTCGTAATCTAAGCTTTGATAGCTCAATGAATTTTGTGGAATTTTTCACAAAATCCAAAAGACAGCGAAGCCTACTTCAGTCTTAATTTTACAGCAGTTACAACCCGAATTCCGGACAAATTTATGAGGCAATTTAGCATAATATTATTCTTAGTATTTTTCCCGATTTTCCTTCAGGCCCAACAGGTTAGGCTGGAAGGCAAGGTAACCGATGAATCTGGTTTGCCGCTGGAAAATGCTCATATTCATATCGGGCAATATTTTGCGCTGGCCAAAAGTGGCGGGGAGTATTCCCTTAACCTCCCCAAAGGCGAATACCGCATCAATGTTACTTTCCTGGGTTTTAGAGAAATTGACACCCTGGTTAATCTGCAACGAGACAGAGTCCTTAATTTTGTACTTGAGGAAGATATGGCCGGGCTGGATGAGGTGATGATAAGTGCCATTCAACGTCGCAGCAGCTCGCAAAATATAGAACGGGTTTCCAAAGATTTCATCCAGGAGCAGTTTTCGGGGTCCCTGGCGCAGAGCCTGGAACGAATCCCGGGAGTAAACGCGATGGAAATTGGTGCGGGAACTTCAAAACCCATCATTCGGGGGCTTGGCTTCAATCGTGTGGCAGTTAGCGAAAACGGCATTAAACAGGAAGGCCAGCAATGGGGCGCCGATCACGGCCTCGAAATAGACGCTTTAAACGTTGAAGGCGTGGAAATCAAAAAAGGCGTTGGCGCCATTGAATATGGTAGTGATGCTATAGGCGGAGTGGTTGAAATCATCAACGACCGGGTGCCTGAAAAAGGTCTTTCCGGGGAGGTGATTGGTTTTGCTAAAAGTGTGAATAATACCCTTGCCGCCTCTACCAATCTATCTTATAGAAAAGACAAATTTTTCTATAAAATCAAGGCCACGGCCACCGAATTTGGAGATTATAACGTACCGACCGATAATATCATTTACCTCTCCCGCAATATTCCCATTTTCAACGAGCGTTTGAAAAATACTGCCGGAAAAGAAAATAACCTTTACGCTCAACTTGGTTATTTTGGTGAACAATACAAGGGGAGTTTAAGCTTTAGCAATGTCTATTTTAAGTCGGGGTTTTTTCCGGGAGCTCACGGGGTGCCGTCGATAAACCGGGTACAGGATGATGGCGACCAAAGGAATATCGATTATCCGTTTCAAAGGGTGAATCATTTTAAGATTCTGAATAAAAACGAGTGGTTTTTCAGCAGTTCGAGCCTTAGCTTAAACCTGGGCTTTCAAAACAACCACCGCCAGGAATGGAGTAGATTTCATACGCATTACAGCGGCCAGCAGCCGGCCGATGTGAATCCAGATTTAGAATTGGATTTTAATTTAAACACCTGGGATGCTCAATTAAAATTTTCCAAAACCTTTTCTGAAGAGCACGAATCTGAAATAGGGCTTCAAACCCAGCATCAGAACAACAATATCGCCGGTTTCAATTTCCTGCTTCCGGAGTATGACCGCACAAACTATGCGGCCTTTTTCATCCATAAATGGCAGGCAACCCAAAACACCCAGTTTAGTCTGGGAGGGCGATTTGATATTAGTAGAATTCAGATCGAAGAAGCCTACGACCCCAATTTATACGATTATCTCATTCGCCGGGGTTTACCTGATGCTGAAGCTCGGGACTACGCCCTGCGAAGCGAGGGAGGCACCCGAAATTTCAGAAATTTCAACCTGATGGCCGGCGCGCTGTTTAATCTGGATAATAACTGGGACCTTAGTTTTAACACCGGAAGCAGTTTTAGACTTCCTACTGCCATCGAGCTGGGCGCCAACGGGATTCATCACGGTTCTTTTAGGCACGAACGCGGAGATTTCAATCTTAGTTCTGAACAGGGTTATGTTTTGGATGCTGCTTTGAATTACAGAAAAAATTCCTTAAGTCTTGGTTTGAGCCCTTATGTGTATTATTTCAGCAATTATATTTTTCTGAACCCCAGTGGGGAATTCTCTATTTTACCGCACGCAGGGCAAATTTACCAGTTCACGCAAAGTGAAGCCGTGCTGGCCGGGGTGGAATTTAATGCTGAAAAACAATTTTTCGAGCGGCTGCACACCGCCTTTAGCTTTGAGTATCTCTATAATCGCCAGTTAGATCGCGAAAACGGGAGAAATTACCCGCTGCCCTTTACCCCGCCTGTGAATGGTTTTGCGGAGGTTGGCTATACTTTATTTCCCGATTCGAAGACCTTTGAAAACACCGAGATTTCTGCCAATACCACTTTCGCCCTTGAGCAGGATCGAATTGCTCAAAATGAAGAGATCACCCCTGGCTATCAGCTTTTTGGCGCCGGATTAAGCACCAACCTGAATTTGGGGAATTTCACCGCCAATTTAAACTTCAGGGCTACGAATATTTTTAATACCAGGTATTTTAATCATACCAACTTTTACAGAGCTCTGGAAATTCCCGAAATGGGCCGAAATTTGCAGCTCATGATAAGAATTCCTATAGGTCAATGAAAAAACTGAAGCAACATATCGCTTTTTTCCTGCTGCTCGGCTTTCTTACGCCGCAGCTTGCTTCGGGATTTCATTATGCCTTAATTCCGCATAAAATCATTGCCGAGCAGGAAGTAGATTTACACAGTCCCACGCCCGATTTAGGCTGGCATTCCTGCGCCTGGCATTTTCAGGCCACCAATGCGTGGCTGGAGCCCGGCCTAATTTCCGATTTTTCAAAAAAGGAAATTATTAATCTAAAACCCGCCTTCGCAGGCTTGCAGTTTTACGTACACGAACCAGATTTCAATTTTAGCCTGCGCGGCCCCCCGGAAGGCAGGGAATTAGCCAGATTATAAGATTACAAAAACAATTATTTCAGAAATAAAAAATTCAAAAAATGAAAACCAGATTAATTTATTTATTCAGCATTAGTTTAAGTTTAGTATTAACCGCTTGTAGTGACGACGATGCGACATTACCTGATACCGAAAAGCCGGTGATTAGCCTAATGGAACCGCATGACGAAGAAGAATTCGCTCCCGGAGAGGAAATTCACTTTGAAGCTCTCTTTACCGACAATGAAGAATTGGCTTCCTACAAAATCGAAATTCACAATGCTTTCGATGATCATACCCACGCCTATTTAAAAAGCGAGGAGCACCAGGATAACCCCTGGAGTTATGATATGGTTTTCCAGATCGAACCCGGAAATACTACTTATGAAGCTGATCAGCACATAGATATTCCTACTGAGATTAACGGCGAGCCTATTAGTGAAGGAGCCTATCATTTTGGGGTTTATGTTACCGATAGAGCCGGAAATGAGCAGCAGGCTTTCCTTGAGATTCATATCGAAGGAGAACACAGCGATACTGACCACGGTCACGATCACTAGAATTTTTTTAAATCTATAAGAATAAAGGCCGGTTTTTAACATTCCGGCCTTTATTTATTTAAGTCTCATTGCATTATAGCTCTGATTTTAGCTATTTTTGGGTGTATTAAATTAAATTTTATGAAAAAAATATTTATCCCCTTGTTTGCCATTGGAATTCTGAGTTCCTGTAATGATAACAATCAAGAAAAAGAATTAAGCTTGAAATATCCCGAAACTAAAAAAGTAGATACCGTTACCAATTATTTTGGTACCGAGATCAAAGATCCCTACCGCTGGCTCGAAGACGACCGCAGTGAGGAAACAGGCGAATGGGTAAAAGCCCAAAATGAAGTAACCTTTGATTATCTTGAAAATATTCCCTTTAGAAAAGATCTCGAAGAGAGACTAACCGAGCTTTGGAATTATGAGAAAATAAGTGCTCCCAGAAAAGAAGGAGATCACATCTATTTCTCAAAGAATGACGGCCTGCAAAATCACTATGTAGTTTATCGCAAGAAAAACGAAGACGGCGATGCCGAGGTGTTTTTAGATCCTAATGAATTTAGCGAAGATGGCACTACCTCCCTGGCCGGACTTAGTTTTTCTGAAGATGGAAGCAAGGCAGCCTATGCTATTTCTGAAGGTGGTAGCGATTGGAGAAAAATCATCATCATCGATACCGAAACCAGAGAAGCTATAGAAGACACGATAAAAGACGTGAAATTCAGTGGAATTTCTTGGAAAGAAAACGATGGCTTCTACTATTCTAGCTACGAAAAGCCGGAAGGCAGCGAGCTTTCTGCCAAAACCGATCAGCATAAACTTTACTATCATAAGCTGGGAACTTCCCAGGCTGAAGATAAAGTCATTTTTGGTGATTCTGAAGCTCAAAAACATCGCTATGTGGGCGGAAGTGTTTCAGAAGATAATCGCTATCTCTTTATTTCAGCCAGAAATTCAACTTCGGGCGGGAAACTTTTTATGATGGACCTTCAGCAGCAAAACCCTGAACTGGTAACTATCCTCGATCACGAAGATTCTGATACCTATGTGATGGACAACGATGGAAGCACTTTGTTCATAGTAACCAATCTCGATGCGCCAAATCGTAGAGTGGTGAAAGTAGACGCTGCAAATCCTGCTCCCGAAAACTGGGAAGATGTAATTCCCGAAACCGAAAATGTGCTTAGCCCATCTACAGCTGGCGGCTATATCTTCGCCCGGTATATGGTAGATGCCGTTTCTAAGGTTGAGCAATATGATTTCGATGGAAACCTGGTGAGAGAAATTGAACTTCCGGGAGTTGGCTCTGCCGGTGGCTTTGGTGCTAAAAAAGAAGATAAGGAGCTGTATTACAGCTTTACCAATTATGTAACCCCGGGAACTATTTTTAAACTGAATATTGAAGAAGGTACTTCTGAAGTTTACAACAAACCCAATATCAAATTCAATCCCGAAGATTACGAAAGTAAGCAGGTGTTTTATACCTCAAAAGATGGCACCAGGGTTCCTATGATTATCACGCATAAAAAAGGCCTGGAATTAAACGGAAAAAACCCAACTATGCTGTACGGTTACGGCGGATTCAACATTAGCCTAACCCCTTCTTTCAGCACTGCCAATGCGGTTTGGTTGGAACAGGGCGGCGTGTACGCTGTTCCTAACCTGCGTGGTGGTGGTGAATATGGTAAAGAATGGCACGATGCCGGTACCAAACTCAACAAACAAAACGTTTTTGACGATTTTATCGCAGCTGCCGAATATCTTATCGAAGAAAATTATACTTCAAGCGATTACCTGGCCATTCGCGGAGGTTCAAATGGCGGACTTCTGGTAGGAGCTACTATGACCCAGCGTCCTGAGCTTATGAAAGTCGCCTTACCTGCAGTTGGGGTAATGGATATGTTGCGTTATCACACTTTCACCGCCGGAGCCGGCTGGGCTTACGATTACGGAACCGCTGAAGATAATGAAGAAATGTTTCAGTACCTTCTTGATTATTCTCCCGTTCACAATTTGGAAGAAGGGGTAGAATACCCTGCAACACTGGTAACTACCGGCGATCATGATGACCGCGTGGTACCGGCGCATTCCTTCAAGTTTGCAGCCGAATTACAGAACAAGCAGGCTGGCAGTAATCCTGCTCTTATCAGGATCGAAACCAAAGCCGGGCACGGCGCAGGAAAACCCACCAAAATGATCATAGAGGAATATGCCGATATCTTTGGCTTTACCCTTTATAATATGGGCTTTGAAGTGCTTCCCAGCAAAACAAAGGAAGAAGTAAAAGGATAAGGTTTTTTTAATTTCAAACCAGCCTCACAGTTTCAGTAATGCTGAAATTGTGAGGTTTTTTATTTTTTCTTTTTGTCAACCAATTCCAATTTGCCATCCTTCAGCAAATATCCTTTTTCAGCTTCATAGAGAATTTCTTCATCATCATCGCTATAGGCCTCGAGCAAAATATAATCCCCGGCCGTTGCCTCTTTTAGCCTTCGCACTTTTTCTTCTCCATTACAGGCTTCACCAATCACTTTATACTCTTCATCCTCATATTTGGTTTGGGTGCCCATAACCTCTAAAGGCAGGAGTTCTTCCAGGTATTTCGTATAAATTTCGAGACCACCGGTGATGATATAGACTTTAACCCCATCAGCAGCAAAACGCCTGATGTCCTCTACCATTTCACTTCTGAAATATTCGGGATATTCGATCTCCCAGAATTGTCGTGCATATTTTTGCACCTGCTCTGGAGAAAGATGGTTTAGATAGTTGTAAAAATTCTCCTTGAAGCTGGTTTTATCTATAAGCGGCGTTTTACCAATAAGCTTTAGCCAGCCAATCTGTGCAAGGTGAATGAGTTTATGGCCTTTTTTATAACAAATGAATTTAAAGAATTCGTCTTTTGAAGATTTTCGATACAGGCATTGATTAAGGTCGTACACCACAATTTTTTCCATAGGCTTAAGCGGAAACTTTTTCGTTAGAAGTTTTACCTTTGAAAAGATAAGGAAATCGTCACAAGCCAATGCCGGTTTTATCATTTCCTAAACAAGAAATTTATGCTGAAATTAAATAAGGTTTCTTTCGCTTATGCTGAAAAACCCATCCTGAAAAACATAAATTTCACCCTCGAGAAAGGGGAAATCCTTTCGGTAATTGGTGAGAGCGGCTGCGGAAAAAGCACCCTCTTAAAACTTATTTATGGATTGCTGCATACCGACGGGAAAATCTTTTGGGGAGACAGGGAATTGCGCGGGCCCGAATTTAACCTTGTACCCGGAGAAGATTTTATAAAATACCTGGCACAGGATTTCGATTTGATGCCACCCTTAAGCGTAGCCGAAAATATTGGAAAACATCTCAGCAATATGTACCCGCGTAAAAAGAAAAAACGCATCGCCGAGCTTTTAGAGGTGGTTGAAATGACAGAAGTCGCTAATCAAAAGGCCGGGCATCTAAGCGGCGGGCAGCAACAACGGGTGGCCCTGGCACGTGCGCTAGCCCGTGAACCCGAATTGCTTCTGCTCGATGAACCTTTTAGCCATATAGACCATTTCAGAAAAAATAAACTGCGGCGGCGGCTATTTCGATATCTCAAAGCGCATAACATCGCCTGTATTGTAGCCACTCACGACAGCACCGACGCCCTATCTTTTGCCGATAAGACCATAGTGCTCAAAAATGCAAAAATCCACGCTCAGAACTCCCCAGAGCTTTTATACAGGAATCCGCCGAACAGATACGTGGCCTCTCTTTTCGGAGAGGTAAATGAAATTATGCTCAAACTGCTGAAACCTCAGGAAAAGAGTAGAAAAAAGATCTTGTTATATCCGCACGAAATAAAGATTAGGCCCAATTCAAAAATTAAAATTGAAGTGCAGGAATCTTATTTTAACGGAAAAAATTACTTGTTGAGAGCCCTTTTGCAAGATCAAACGATTTTTATAGAAAATGAGACGGCTCTGGAGCCGGGCACTCACACAGGGATTGATATCTCAGAAGAAATCATCAATTCCAGGATTTAATCAGACTACCGATTCAATTTTAAGTTGAGTACCATTCAACCGAAAATCTTCTCCTGCCTTTTTTCCAATTAAAGCCTGAGCTACGGGAGAATTTACGCCCACGGCATAGAATTTTTCAGCATTTACCTCCAGCACTCCGGCGGGAATCGCTATAAAATAATTGGCGGCAGTGGTTTTTACCACACTTCCAAAACCAATAAGTTCCTGTTGTTTGAGCGGGATAGAATTTATTGTTTTTCTAAGCTTTCCGTATTGCTCCAACTGTCCCGATAATTTTTCGAATTCCAAATGCAGCATCGCCCGGCCGGTTTCATATTTATCGCCCATCGAGCATTTGGTCTCCAGCTTGAGCGCAGCCTGCAAGTCGTCGATATTTCTATGGATTTTTTCAATGCGCTCCTCAACGTAAGTTTTGGCCTTTTCTATCAATAGATGTTTTAGCTCGCTCATTCTTCCCGCTTTTCAAAACTGAATTTTCCATAATTTTTCATCTGCCTTACGATCCAGGCTTTTCGGTCTTCAATATAGCCACTGGCAGGATTTGCACGATATTCCCTGGGGTTGGGTAGAATCGCTGCAATGGCAGCCGCTTCGAAAGGAGTTAATTGCGAAGCCGATTTATTAAACCAATGTCGGGAAGCTGCTTCAGCGCCATAAACCCCACGGCCCATTTCTATGCTGTTTAAATACACTTCTAAAATTCGCTGTTTACTCCAAAAAGTTTCGATTAGAAAAGTAAAATACACCTCCAGGCCTTTTCTAAACCAGTTTCTGGAAGGCCACAAAAACACATTCTTTGCGGTTTGCTGAGAAATCGTACTGGCCCCCCGAACTCTCTTCCCCTTTTTATTATCTTCAATCGCCTCCTGAATAGCTTCATAATCGAAACCATTATGATTCATAAAATTTTGATCTTCACTGGCGATCACGGCTAATTGAAGATGCAGAGAAATCTCCTCGCGCGGCACCCATTGATGCTGAATTTTCTCATCTGGATTCTCAAAACTCCTAATGGCCATAAGCGGCGTATAAGGCACGGGAACCCAGCCGTAAAGAATAACAAGCAGAATGGAAAGCAACACCAGGCTCACGAGGCTTTTCCAAACAATTCTGAAGATTTTTTTTATCATTTTACAAGCTCTGAGAGTTCTTTACCGATTAAACTGCCAATCGCCACGCCCATTCCACCAAGGCGCACCCCGCAATATACATTATTTGACAATTGTTTTATCACAGGTTTTTTGCTGTTTCCAACACCCATTATCCCGCTCCAGCGTTGCTCTATTTCAAAGGTAGTTTCCGGCAAAATACTGGTTTTTAAAAGATTTTCCAGCCGGTTTTGAATGAGGGGAGTTTGGTCCAGGCTTGTGGTTTCTTCCGCTTTAAAGTCGAGGTTCCTGCCTCCTCCAAACAGGATTCTATCGTGAATATTTCTGAAGTAATAATAGCCCTTATCCAGATGAAAAGTGCCTTTAATTTTTAGATTTTTTATGGGTTTGGTGATAAGAACCTGGGCGCGGGCGGGCTTTACCTCCTCTATTCCCAGCTGCCGGGCAAAGCCGTTTGTGGCGATGAGCAGCTTCTGGGCTGAAAATTCAAACTTATCGCATTTGATTTTAACTGAATTAGCACCGTCTGAAAATTCCTGAACACTAACAGAATTTATAATTTTAATTCCTGCAGTCTGTGCTTTCTTCAACAATTCCTGCATCATTTTTCCCGTGTTGAGCTGGCCCTCAAATTTGTTGTAAACCAATTTTTTCTGAATTTCCCTGAATCCAAAAATGTTCTTCTCAACACTAAAAACTTCAGTTCCGAAAAGAGGTTTTAAAAGCCGATTGACCTCCCCGATTTTTGAACTGCATTCTTCAAAAAGTTCCGAGTCTTCTTTGGTAAAAAGTTCATAGCCTCCATACTCCCGGTAGCCAATATTGGCATCTTCTAAATTATTCCGAAGCAAATCCAGGCCTTTTCTTCTTTTTTGGATGAGCTGTAATACATCTTCTTCAGAATGGGTTTTCAGGTCCTCGAGAATTTCAGAAATACTTCCAAAGCAGGCAAATCCGGCATTTTTTGTGCTGGCCCCATTGGGCAACAGGCCCCTTTCTAAAATTAAAATTTTGGCCTTTGGATGGTTCTTTTTGAGCTGCAGGCCGCAATTAAGGCCGGTGATTCCGCTGCCAATAATACAAAAGTCGATATTTGAAAACCAGGTTTGGGTTTCCCAGTAGGAAAGATTCATTGAGCAGGTTAATTTTTCAATGAATTTACGAAATAAAAAAGACCTCACAGGTTTTTGAAACCTGTGAGGTCTTTTATTTAAATCTCACAAGAGAAAAACCTAGTTATCCTCTTCTAATGGTTTCATTTTGAAATCTTCCATAAACTTAGTGGTATAATTGCCCTCTATATAATCGGGGTGATCCATAAGTTGTCTATGGAATGGAATTGTGGTTTTAATCCCTTCAATCACGAATTCATCGAGCGCACGCTTCATTTTATTGATCGCCTCTTCCCGGGTTTGGGCGGTGGTGATCAATTTGGCAATCATAGAATCGTAGTTTGGCGGGATGATGTATCCACTATACACGTGTGTATCTATACGCACTCCGTGGCCTCCCGGGGCGTGAAGATTGGTGATCTTCCCGGGTGAGGGACGAAAACCATTGTAAGGATCTTCAGCATTGATTCGGCATTCTATAGAGTGCAGTTGCGGATAATAGTTCTTTCCTGAAATCGGCACTCCCGCAGCTACCAGGATTTGCTCACGAATAAGGTCGTAGTCTATCACCTGCTCGGTAATAGGATGCTCTACCTGGATTCGTGTATTCATTTCCATAAAGTAGAAGTTGCGGTGTTTATCCACAAGGAATTCAACCGTACCGGCACCTTCGTATTTTATAAATTCAGCAGCTTTTACTGCGGCTTCTCCCATTTTTTCCCGAAGGCTATCGGTCATAAATGGAGAAGGAGTTTCTTCGGTAAGTTTTTGGTGACGGCGCTGTACAGAGCAATCTCTTTCAGAAAGGTGGCAGGCTTTCCCGCTGCTGTCTCCCACGATTTGGATTTCGATATGGCGCGGCTCTTCGATGAGTTTCTCCATATACATCCCGTCGTTTCCGAAGGCGGCGCTGGATTCCTGACGTGCAGAATCCCAGGCAGCCTGTAGATTTTCTTCTTTCCAAACAGCGCGCATCCCTTTACCTCCACCACCGGCGGTGGCTTTAAGCATCACCGGAAAACCGATTTCTTTGGCTGTTTTTAAACAATCTTCATAATTCTCAAGTATTCCTTCTGATCCAGGAACACAAGGCACTCCCGCAGCTTTCATCGTGGCTTTGGCGGTGGCTTTATCTCCCATTTTCCCGATCATTTCTGCTGAAGCACCGATGAATTTTATATCATGCTCCTCACAAATTCTGGAGAATTTGGCGTTTTCAGAAAGGAATCCGTATCCGGGGTGAATAGCATCTGCATTGGTAATTTCGGCAGCGGCTATGATATTTGAAATTTTAAGGTAGGAAAGGTTACTTGGCGGTGGCCCGATACAAACGGCTTCATCGGCAAAGCGAACGTGAAGGCTTTCGGCATCGGCAGTAGAATATACCGCCACGGTTTTAATCCCCATTTCCTTACAGGTTCGAATAATGCGCAGGGCAATCTCTCCTCTGTTGGCAATTAATATTTTTTTAAACATACCTATTGTTTTTTGGCTGAAGTTTGTTGAGAAAACTTCAGGTAAAATTGCAGGGTTCTACTCGATAATCGAGATTTTTCCGGAAGATTTACCGGGACTTCGAGCTTAGCTCCAAATCAATCTCTTTTCGTTAATGCTTTGTGGTTTTTCCGCAACGCAGTTTACGATGGGTCTACTAAAAACAATGGCTGATCGAATTCCACAGGTGAGGAGTCGTCTACCAGTACCTTCACGATTTTTCCGCTTACTTCACTTTCAATTTCGTTGAAAAGTTTCATAGCTTCAATCACACAAAGTACATCTCCTTCTTTTACAGAATCTCCTACCTCTACAAAGGCCGGTTTATCGGGAGAAGGTTTGCGGTAAAAAGTACCTATAATCGGCGATTTTACCGTGATATAATTAGCATCATCTCCAGATGATTTTGCGGCTTCCTGCGCAGGAGCCGCGCTTTCCTGTTGCTGTGGAGCAGGAGCCGGAGCTTGTTGCTGCACAGGCATTTGCCCTCCCATAGGCACTTGTTGTACAATGGTAGTTTCTTTCTCGTCCCCTCCGGTTTTGATTGTAATTTTTACATCACCGGTTTCCAGTTTCACCTCACTGGCACCAGACTTGGCAACAAACTTTATTAAATTCTGAATTTCTTTTAAATCCATAATATTAGGGTGTTGGTTTTTTAAGAATTATAAGCCCATTTTAACCAGGCGGCTCCCCAGGTGAAACCTCCTCCAAATGAAGCAAAAATCAAATTATCTCCTTTTTTAAAATTTTTCTCGTAATCGTATAAAAGCAAAGGCAAAGTAGCCGAGGTTGTATTCCCATAGCGCTCAATATTCATAAGCACCTTTTCGTCTTTTACACCCATTCGGTTTGCCGTAGCTCCCACTATTCGCTTATTGGCCTGGTGTGCCACCAACCAGTCTACATCGTCGTGACCAAGCTGGTTGCGAAGCATAATCTCTTCGCTCACTCCGGCCATATTGGAAACCGCAAATTTAAATACAGTTTTCCCGTCCTGCTTTACAAAATGCAGTTTACGGGCTACGGTTTGCTCGGTGGGAGGCATAAGAGATCCCCCAGCGGCGATTTTCAGTGATTCTCTTCCTATAGAATCACTGCGTAAAATCTCATCCTGTAGTCCAAAACCTTCTACATTGGGTTCGAACAATACAGCACCGCCACCATCTCCAAAGATGATACAGGTAGTACGATCGGTATAATCAATTATAGAAGACATCTTATCGGCACCGATAAGAAGTACTTTTTTATAACGGCCAGATTCTATATAGGCAGAGGCAGTAGACATTCCATATAAAAACCCGGAACAGGCAGCCTGCAAATCGTAAGCAAAGGCGTTTACAGCTCCTATTTGAGTGGCTACGTGCACACCGGTAGAAGCTACCGGCATATCGGGAGTTGCAGTGGCCATAATCACAAGATCGATTTCGGCAGGATCTACACCCGATTTTTCAATAAGGTTTTTGGCGGCTTGAATGCCCAGATAAGAAGTTCCTTTATCGGGGTCTTTAAGTATCCGGCGTTCTTTGATGCCGGTTCTTGAAGTTATCCATTCATCATTGGTCTCCACCATCTCCTCCAACATCTTATTGGATAACACATCTTCGGGTACGTAAGCACCCACAGCAGTAATTGCAGCTGTGATTTTATTCATAGAATCTATTTTAAACACCTGCGTTCCAAGCCTGGAACGCTCCAAAACATCTTGGAAAAGTAATGAAAATTTCCAGAATGAGGGGTGCAAATTAAGGCCTTTTTAGGACTTATTCAACTTAAAACAAAAAACTCCCACATTGTGAGAGTTTCCTGTATATAGTTAAGCTCTAAAAAGTTCTAAGCTTCTATTTCTTCTGTATTATCGATTAGCACCTGGCCGCGATAGTAAAGTTTTCCTTCGTGCCAGTGAGCTCTGTGATACAAATGCGCCTCACCGGTTGTAGGATCGGTAGCAATTTTTGGTACCGATGCTTTATAATGAGTTCTTCTTTTATCTCTTCTGGTTTTCGAGATTTTTCTCTTTGGATGTGCCATGGCTTCCTGTTATTTATCGTTTAATAAGTTTTTTAATTTATCCCATCGGGGATCTGTATCCCCTTCATCTTTCAATTTCTCTTCTTTTGGCTGGTAATCGTCCAGTTTATCCAACACTTCAGATTCTAAAGTCCCGTCTTCTACCCCCGGATGTATTCTTTTAAGCGGCACGGCCAGCACAATCATCTCATAGATATATTGCTGCACGTTTACCTCGTATTCCCCGTGTGGCAGGATGAGCAAATCTTCATTTTCATCATTATACTCATCTCCAAACTTAATCACCAGAAACAACTCAGCATCTATAGGCTGGTCGTAAGGTTCATTGGTTAAGTCACAGTTTATATTGACACTTCCCGTAGCCCTGAAGCAAAGCTCCATCATGGTAGACTTTTTCTCGAATAACAGCTCCACTTTTACCTGTGCGCTGTTAAACTCTTCATATCCAAAATGTTCAAAGAACTCATTACCAACCTCAAATTCAAACTGGTGTTTCCCCAGCTTTAAACCTACATAGGGTATTGTATATTCGGCTAGTTTCCTCATCACAACGTCAATTTCCTTCTTAAGCCTTGAGGCTAAAGCGGCTGCAAAGATATAAAAATTAATAAATTATAGAATGTTTATAAACAGAAATTTGTTTATATCTTTTTTCGTTGTTTTTTCAACGGATTTTCAGTGAGTGCGGCGTATTCTTCCCTGCATTTATAGATTTCAATAGCCCTGAAAACAGCCTCTTTAAAGCTATTGATATTAGCCTCACCTTTTCCGGCGATTTCGAAAGCGGTACCGTGGTCGGGGGAAGTTCGCACTTTTTTAAGTCCGGCGGTATAATTTACACCATTTCCGAAGGAAAGAGTTTTAAAAGGAATAAGGCCCTGGTCGTGATAACTGGCGATTACCGCATCAAAATTCTTATAATTTTTGCTTCCGAAGAAACTATCGGCCGAATATGGTCCATAAACCAACTGTCCTTTTTCACGCATTTTTTCAAGCGTGGGTTTTAATATTTCTTCATCTTCTTTCCCGATTACCCCGTTATCACCACTATGCGGATTGATCCCCAAAACCGCAATTTTCGGCTTCTGAACCCTGAAATCCTGCTTCAGGCTTTGTTGGATCAAATCTATTTTTTTCTGAATAACTTCAGGAGTGATCACATTGGCTATGTCTTTTAAGGCTACATGATCGGTGAGCAAGCCCACTTTTAGTTCGTCGCTTACCATAAACATTAGGCTCTCCCCACCCAGTTCCCTGGCCAGATAATCGGTATGCCCGGGGAAGGCGAATTTATCGCTTTGAATGCTCTTTTTATTGATAGGCGCAGTGACCAAAACATCAATTTCATCTTTTTTCAGGGCGTTTGTCGCAGCTTCCAAAGATTTAAAAGCATAGTCGCCGGCATAAACATCTTCTTCTCCAAATTTTACTGTGGCATTTTCCTTCCAGACATTCACCACATTAATTTTACCATCTATCGCATTCGAGGCACTATCTACCCCCTGAAAATGAAATTCGAGTTTAAAATGTTTTTTGAGAAAGGTAATGAGTTTGGCCGAGGCAAAGATTACCGGAGTACAAAAATCCAGCATTCGGGAGTCATCGAAGGTTTTAAGCACGATCTCGCTGCCAATGCCGTTTAAATCTCCAATGCTAATTCCCAATTTTACCTTTTCAGCTGGTTTCATAAATCTTCCCGGTTTTTTATTTCTATTTTTGACTACACAAATGTAACCAATATTCTACAACATGTTTACCGGAATCATCGAAGAAACAGGGAGCATTAGCAAGCTCGAAACCGCTGGAGGCAATCTAAATATCTGGGTGAAGGCCGCAATGACTTCAGAATTAAAAATAGATCAAAGCGTGGCTCATAACGGGGTTTGTCTTACGGTGGTGAGCCTGGCAGCCGAAGAATATATGGTTACCGCCATTCAGGAAACTCTGCAAAAAACCAATTTGGGTAAATTACAGGAAGGAGACCCTGTGAACCTGGAACGCGGAATGCGGCTCGGCGATCGCCTCGATGGCCATATCGTGCAGGGCCACGTAGACCAGACGGCCGTTTGTACCGATATTAAAGAGGAAGACGGCAGCTGGATTTTTAGCTTCGAATACGACCCGGGCCTTCAAAATATCACTATCGAGAAGGGTTCGATTACGGTAAACGGGGTAAGCCTTACCGTGGTAAATTCACAACAAAACAGGTTTAGCGTGGCGATTATCCCATATACCTACGAGCATACCACCTTTAAACATCTAAAAGCCGGCGATGAGGTAAATCTCGAATTCGATGTGATTGGGAAATACGTAAAACGTATACAGGAATTGAAATAATTATTTTTTCTTCTGAAGGTGAAAAATCCCGAGGCCAAGGCCGGCAGCGATTAAGGCGGAAATGCCGAAGTCTATGGGAAGACCGGGAGGGGGTGGTACACTTTGCATCTGAGGCTCAGGCATATTATGAATCATCTGCCCGACAGCTTCTAACGACCAAAGCATCGAAATCGCCGACAAAATGATAAAATATGTGATTTTTCCCCTCATAAAAGCGCGTAATGTACTACATAATAAAATGCATTTTACCATAAACCAAATTTTCAGGCTTTTGATTTAAGCTCCCGGGGCTTAGCTCAGATTAAATTTACACCAAATTTTGCGATATTCCACGGGCCTTCTTTTCCATGACAGTCATTCAAAATGAGCGGTTCGGGCTGGAAAAATACAAAAACTATCAACTCAGCAAAATTTTTTCTCCGGCAACTCCCATTAAATAAGGCAAAGTTTGGTATTTTATATTTGAGGTAGGTTCTTTGAAAGTAGGAAAAAGTTATAAAGCCTTCATAAATAGTCGATAAGATTCCTGTAAATTCGTTAAAAGGCTTATTTTCAGCCTCTTAAACAAAAAGCCCAACCAAAAACTGGCCGGGCCTTTCCACATAACACAGAACAAAATTTTAGTCTTTATATACCTTTACATAATCGATAATGAATTGCTTCGGAAAAATGGAGTCATCCACTTCAGGACCTCCAAAATTCCCCCCAATGGCAAGATTCAACAGTAAATAGAAAGGATGATTGTAAGGATAGGTCTCCTCATTCTTTTCTGAAGGCGAAAAAGTATAGGTTTTCTCACCATCGATATAAAAGCTAATGGCATCTTCAGTCCAGTTCATTTTAAATACTCTAAATTCTGAAGTTGCATTTTTTACGGGGGTGGTTTTAATATTTTCGGTATCGCCGTGACTGGCCGGGGTGTGCAGGGCGTTATGAATGGTATCGGGTTGCCTTCCTACAAATTCCATAATATCGATCTCGCCTGAAGCAGGCCAACCCACCTCATCTATATTATTCCCCAACATCCAGATCGCCGGCCAAAGTCCTTCTCCGTCGGGAAGTTTTGCGCGAACCTCAACCGTTCCATATTGAAATTCGATCTTGTTTTTGGTGTTTAACTTTCCGCTGTAATAGGTGTCCCCTACCTTATCTGCAGTGATTACCAGTTTTCCATCTTTTAGCTCGACATAATCTTCGCTGTAAATTTGTCTTTCATTATTTCCCCAGCCGCAAAGATTGGGACAGCCATCGCCTGTCTCGTAATTCCAGTATTCCATATTTAGAGCATCCCCTTCGAAATTATCCTCAAAAATGAGGTTTTCCTGGGCATCGCAGGCAGTAAGGCCAAGGCCCAAAACCAGGGCAGGTAGTATTCGTTTTATGTACATCTTTATTTTTTTAAATTAAATGTGGCCTTTTTCAGGTCGCGGGAGTTTCCGCCAATATAAACTTCAAACTCCCCGGCCTCAGATTCCCAGGTTTTGCTTGCACCATAAAACCTCAACATTGGCTCATCTATTTCAAAGCTCAGGCTTTGACTTTCGCCTGGCGCCAGACTAACGGCCTTAAATCCTTTAAGTTCCTTCACAGGTCGGGTGGTGCTGGTAATTAGATCTCTAATATAAAGCTGAACGATCTCCTTACCTGCCGTTTTTCCGGTATTTTTCAGAGAAAAACTAAGCTCAATTGGGTTTCCTTCGCTAATTTCTTCTGCTGAAAGTTTTAAGTCCCCGTATTCGAAACTGGTATAGCTAAGCCCAAATCCAAAAGGATACAAGGCGTCTTTTTCCTCATCGGTATAACCTGAATAGGTCACGTGCTCGGGATTAAAGGGACGACCTGTGTTTTTTTGGTTGTAATACAGGGGTTCCTGCCCCACCGCTCTTGGAAAAGACACCGGAAGTTTTCCTGAAGGATTATAATCGCCAAGCAAAACATCGGCTATGGCATTTCCGCTTTCAGAACCCAACTGCCAGGCCACTACAATAGAAGGTATATTTTCTGAGGCCCATTTAATTTCCAGAGGCCTGCCATTGATCAACACCAAAACGATATTTTGATTCACCTTATAGATCTCTTCGAGTAATTCCTGTTGTACGCCCGCCAGGCCGATATTCACCTGGCTTCGGCCTTCTCCGGTCTGGAAAGCATCTTCCCCAAGGGCCATCACCACCAATTCGGCTTCCTTAGCTATTTTAATAGCTTCCTCAAAGCCCGATTTATCGGTTTTGTTGATTTCGAGAGGCATTAAAAAGCTGCGCTCTCCCATTCCCAAATCGGCTCCTTTGGCATAGGCAATTTCAACATCATCGGTCATATTAGTTCTTAAACCTTCCAGCAAAGAAACCGCAGAATTTGCTTCTCCCTGGGCTCTCCAGTTTCCAATTGGGGTATCCTTATCATCTGCCAGAGGCCCGATAACCGCAATTTTCATAACCGATTCCTTTATTGGCAGCAGGTCCTGTTCATTCTTCAGCAAAACGATAGATTTTTTTGCCACCTCCCTGGCTACTGCTTTATGCTCTTCAAAAGGAATTTCACCTAACAGCTCAGAATTAGCATATAAATATGGATCGTCAAAAAGACCCAATTTGAATTTTACGCGTAAGACTCTGCGAACAGCATCATCGATATATTCCTCGCTCACTTTCCCCTCATTAACCAGTTCTACAAGGCTGCTTTCATAAGCGCCGCCTTCCATATCCATATCACTTCCGGCATTAAGTGCGATTTCGGCGGCCTGTTTTTTATCTTTGGCAACCCCGTGTTCGATCATTTCTGGAATAGAACCCCAGTCTGAAACCACAAAACCATCCCAGTTCCAATCTCTTTTCAGAATATCTCTTTGAAGCACTTTGTGTCCCGTGGCCGGGATTCCATCAAGGTCGTTAAAGGCATTCATAAAAGTGGCTACTCCGGCTTTTGCTGCGGCCTCAAAAGGCGGCAGGATGCTATTGTGCAATTCGTTTTCACCAATATGTACAGTGTTATAATCCCGGCCTGCTTCTCCAAATCCGTATCCGGCAAAGTGTTTGGCCGTAGCCGCGATCGTATGCGGATTGGATAAATCATCACCCTGGTATCCTTTTACTTTCGCCACAGCTACCTGGGAAGTTAAATAGGTATCTTCCCCAGAACCCTCCATAATTCGACCCCAGCGCGCATCGCGGGAAACATCGATCATAGGAGAAAAAGTCCAGTTCACTCCATTGGCTGCAGATTCCAATGCGGCGATTCTTGCGGTTTCTTCCATAGCTTCCAGGTCCCAACTCGCCGTTTCAGCAAGTGGTACCGGGAAAATGGTGGTATAACCGTGAATCACATCGTACCCAAACATCAGCGGGATTTTAAGGCGGGAATTTTCCATTACCAGCTTTTGAGCTTCGGTAGTAGCTTCGACTGAAAGTACATTCAGCATCGCACCAACTCTCCCGGCCTTGAGGTTCTCTTCTTTTTCTTTGGCTCCCATTTCTGAAGCAGGTCCTGTTAAATCCCAGCTTCCGTTATATTGAACCAGTTGCCCTACTTTTTCTTCAAGGCTCATCATCGCCAAAACCGAATCGACTTTGGTTTCTACCTGCTGAACCTCACTTTTTATGGTAGCATCCTGAGCATTTGCTAAAAAACAGCTCATCAGGAAAACACCAAATAAATTTAATTTCTTCATACTATTCAATAAAAAAACTGCCTGAAGAAGATCAAAGGAAATGCTTTACCTATGGCCCAAGGTAAAATTCAGTATAATCCACATCTCTATGATTGCCCGGGCCTGCGGTACAGGCCCGGGTAGATCTCAACAGGCAGTTTGTAGTTAAAATATATCTATTGATACACTCTTACATAATCTACTTCCATCGCGCTTTGTTCAAAGGCGGGATCGATTTCTCCTCCAAAAGTTCCACCCATTGCCACATTCAGGATTAAGAAAAATGGCGAGTGAAAGGGAGTATCTTCAGTATAATCAAAAACGTGGAAGATCTTATTATCTACCGCGAAAATGATTTGGTCTTCGGTCCACTCTACAGTATAGTTATGGAATTCATCTGAAGCATTTTCTACCATAGTGGTTTCGGTTACGGCATTTCCGCCGAAGTTCCCGGGAAAATGAAGCGAGCCGTGTACAATATCGGGTTCGTTACCTTTATATTCCATAATATCGATCTCACCAGTTTCAGGCCAGCCCACTTCATCGAAATTGGCTCCCAGCATCCAGATAGCCGGCCAAACCCCGCCTCCTTCAGGAAGTTTTGCTCTCACTTCAACCCTTCCGTACTGGAACTCAAATTTATCCATAGTAGTGATTCTGGATGAAGAATAATTGAACCCATTGGTAGCTTCAGCAATAAGGTTGATGTTTAAAATCCCATCTTCGATCACTGCATTATCGGCAGTGTAGTACTGGGCTTCCTGGTTACCCCAGCCGTTTTCTCCGTTTCCGATTTCAAAATTCCAGAATTCATCTGAGGGCGCATCCCCGGCATCAAATTCATCACTCCAAACAAGATTTTCGAACTGAGTTTCCAATTCGGCCTGTTCTTCTTCCTCTTCTTCGCCCTGGGCGGTGGTAAACTTAAGGTACCAGGCCAGCGCGGGATTATTCCCCATTACAGCTCTAACGTGCATATAATTATTGGTCATTTCAAGGATTTCGAACGAACTGGCGCCAATATAATAGCTCATAAATCCGCCGCCTGAAATATTTATCACCGTACCGGTAGTGGCATCGGCTGGTAAACCTGAGCTCGAAGGTGCCAGGGAAACATTATAGCTCTCGGCAGGAGTGAAGGCATTACACTGATCTTCACCGCCACTACCTCCAAAATCCTGGGTGTAGTCTACGTTAAAGAAGGTCTGCCCCATATTGTCGTAGTTGTAAACGATATTATCGTTAGCATCCAAACTAAAGGTAAGTTCGTCTTCATAAAAGCAAGCGCTGGTTGGTGAACCTGCTTTTTCAAATGGAACAGCCGCATACCAAATGGGTGAGGTAAAACCTTCTCCCGAGCTGGGTCCCACTCCTAAATGGCCGGGTTGTGAAGCTGCCACATACCAGGTTTTCGAACTCCCTCCGGTAAGCATAGATTTGGTTTCAGGGTCGTTGAAGTCGCTAAATACTCTTACGGTGGTTGTTGTATTTGCTGAGGCTCCTCCGGTTCCTGAAGCTATTACGGTCACGGTATATTCATTTACACCATTTTCGTTAAAGCTATGAGTGGTTCTTCCGCTGGGAGAAACTTCCTCAAAACCATCGCCGTAGATAAATTTATAGGTCATCGCATTATCGGCACTGGCCTGAAAACTAACTGCACCGCTTCCGTCGCCATCGGGCATTTCTTCAGTTTGCCCAATCACCTGGGTGGTCACCGTGAGATTGGATGGCGCGGTAATTTCGCCAATATCATAATCGTCATTGCTGCAGGCCGATAAAAATATCAGCGCAAAAATCGCAAGACCTGTTATTAATATATTTTTCATTTTTTAAGCTTTTTTAGTTGTGGAAATAAATATTACGCAAGTACACATTCGCCTCTCCCGCAGGTACTGCCGAATAAATTAACTGGGCAATATTTTGTCTATTCTGAAGGTTTTCAAAAGTCGAAAGCGGGATATCAAGACTTACCCATTCGTTCAATGGCAAATCATCAAAAACCACCTCGTGTTCGGTATCGTCACCTCCACCAAAACCGCCATCGGGTCCAAAATCTACCAGTTTCACCCTGAAAGTGGTTGCATTGCCGGTATAGATTTCGGTATGGAAATGCGTCATTGCTGAAGCATCTATTTGATTAGCTACGGTCTCAATTCCAACAAAATCTAAATTGTTGTATTGTTTCACCAGGCCGCCGTCGAATTCAACTTCTGCATAATCTGCAGCCGACCAATCGGTTCTCCAGGTGTCTACCGGTACATCTTCAGCAAAATCGCTGAATAAGGAAATATAATCGGTTTGGGCATCGCCCAGGCGAACATCGTCAAAGTAGAAGCTGCTTCCTTCACCTACATTTCCGAAGTCATAGAACACTATAATCCTATCATAGCTAATGTTCTCATCGAATGCCTCAAAACTGCTTAGGTCGAAAGTCATCTCTTCCCATTCATTGGCCACAGTAGTATTTTGAATCACCTCAACAAAAACTGAAGGATTTCCGTTCCCGTCGGGTTCAGACTGTGAATCTTCGAATTTCAGCAAAATTGGTGCACCGGCTTTAGGCGACCAGGTTTTCATAGTAATCGTGGTACCATTGGCGAAATTCAGGGCTTCGTCTAAATCCATAGCCACACCTGCCCAGGTTTCGGCTCCGTTTCCTTTACCAAGCTCAGTAACTTTTGCACTGGTGTTTAATCCTGAAGCATCGGGATTATCGATCACAGAAGCTCCTGCTCCTCCAAAGCCATTCCACACATAAGCTGTATTTTCAGACTCAAATGTTAGAGACAATCTTACCAGTTCTAACCTGGTGGTTTTGATATTATCGAAATAATAAGTCTCCCCGGTTCCCGAAACACCAAAGTTGAAGAATAATGCGATACGGCCATAATCCACAGACGGATCGATTTCATTCATATCGAAGGTTAGGGTTTCCCAGCCTTCACTAACAGTAGTGGTTGCGAAAGATTCCACGAAAATTTCTGAATTTCCGAGGTTTTCGATCTTGAATAATACCTCGGCTCCCGCGATTGGAGACCAAACATCTACGCTTATGTACCTGTTGGTAGAAAAATCGATTGGCTCATCTAATGCGATGGTAGAACCAGCCCAAACTTCAGAACCTGCAGGTTTGGTATAAGAGGCTACTTTGGCGCTGGTATTTATTCCTGAAGAATCGGGATTATCGATCACCGGGGCACCGGCTCCTTCTCCACCTCCAAAATTATCGAAGCTGTAATTAAGGGTTTCCGATTCAAAATCTATTGGAAGGAAAAGCGGATCGGTGATGCTTACTTCACGAACCACTTCGGTGGTGGCAGCGCCTCCACTAAGGGCTACTACGCGAACATTGTAAGTTCCAATGCTGCTGTAGGTGTAGGAAACGCTTTCTCCCGGCATTAGCGGGGTAGGCTCCTCATCTTCATTCTCTCCGAAATAAACCTCAAACATCGCCGCATTTTGTGCCGATGCCGATACCGAAATTGTATAATTATCGTTGGCGTCTTTTACGATCTCGGTTTCAAGGTTTTCAGGAGCGAGAAAAGAAACCGTTAATGGTTGAACCCCTGTCGCAGTTTTTCCGGCAAGGTTGGTTCCGGTAACAGTTACATCGTATTCTCCTTCGGCATATACGTGTTCTACAGATTCTCCAACTTTTATAGCTTCTGAAGCCGGGGAACCGTCTCCAAAATCTATGGTATAGGTCACCGCACCCTCTCCGGTTGGGGTAATGCTTACCAGGCCAGAGTTATCCTGAGCGATCTGGAAACTGGCACCCAAATTGGCGGGTGCCGCAATTCCGTCAAGATTTATCAAGGCATCATCATCGCTTTGACAGCTAAAAACTGCAAAACTCAAAAACAATGCGAATAAAATTCTATAGTGTTTTTTCATAATTCTAATTTTTTAGTACCCGGGGTTTTGTTCCCAGTTACCCTGAGAAAATTCAATTTCTTCTAGCGGAATTGGGAATAGTTCATTCTTCCCGGCTGTGAATCCGTCGATGTTTTGTGCAGCTCTGCCGGTACGTACCAGGTCGAAGAAACGGTGACCTTCACCTACCAGTTCTTTTCTGCGTTCCTCGAAAATAGCTTCGGTTAAATTATTTCCTGAGAGGTTCACTTCTTCAAGACCTGCACGCTCACGTACCAAATTGAGGTAACCTCTGGCGCGACTATCGTCTATATTACCACGGTTTAAAGCCTCGGCAGCCATAAGCAAAACATCGGCAAAGCGAATCGCGCGGTAATTGTTAGGCTGGGTTAGGTTGGCATCTCCCATATTATCGTTGATACGCGGAAGGTATTTTCGGTTAAAATACCCGGTGTGTTTATAACCCTCAGCATAGGTAGCTCCGGTCTCTGCCGCCCAGGCTTCAATATCAAGGATAGAATAATCTCTTCGAATATCATCTTCAGAAAACATCTCATAAGCTTCCTGAGTGGGAACATTAAAGCTAAAGCCCGACTCAAATAAAGGCCCGTTGTAGTTTCTAATTCCCTGGAAACCTACGGCTACGTTACCTTCACTACACTGAAGACATCCAAAGCCGGCACCTTGCTCCCCGGTGTACTGCACCTCAAAAACCGACTCTTCATTATTCTCGCCTTCAAACTCAAAAAGCGTGGCAAAATCGGCCAGGGCATACGGCCCGTTATCGATTAGCTCGGTAAGAATCGCTGCCGATTCATCAAATTTCTCCTGATACAGATAGGCCTTTCCAAGCAGCGCCATCGCAGCACCTTTGGTCACCCGCCCGGTTTCGGGAGCGGTGTAGTTAAGGCGGTCTATAGCATACCTAAGGTCGCTTTCAATTTGCGCATATACCTCGGCTTCAGAAGCACGGGGGATGCTGGTTTCGTCACCCAAAACAAATCGCTCGTCACCTTTTAGCGGAATTGGCCCAAACCATTTCACCAATTCAAAAGTGAAGTAAGCTCGAAGGAATCTGGTTTCAGCAAGGATCATTTCCTTTCCGTTGAAATCGGTTTTATCCTGAAATTCCAGAATGTAATTAGCCCGCTGTACCCCGGCAAAATTCCAATCCCAAACATCGTCCAGGTTGTCATTTATTGGAGTATGCGTCATCTCGTCTACCTGCTGAAAGCCAATCACGTCGTTAGCACTTTCCCCGCCGCTAAGGGTATTATCTGATGCGATTTCGCCCAGCAATACATTTACGTAGGTAGATTGCAGGATATCATACACCCCAATTAGGGCATTGTAGTAATCCTGTTCAGAATTAAAATAATTTTCAGAGTCTATATTGTACTCTTCGGTTTTTTCCAGGTAATCTTCGGTGCAGCCAAAACTGAAAGCCAGCAGGAGCAACAGAAGCATTTTGTTAAATATGGTGTTATATTTCTTCATCAGGCTATTTTTTAAAAGTTAAGGTTTACACCGGCCAGGAATATTCTTGGCACCGGATAAAATCCGTAGTCTATCCCACCACCAATGGCTTCACCGGTAGAGGCTGAAGGATCAAAACCTTTGTAATTGGTTAGGGTAAAAAGATTTTGAGCTGAAGCGTAAATTCTTAGTCGGTTGATCCCGATAGCATCCAAACTTGTTTTTGGAAGGCTATATCCCAGCTGTACGTTTTGAAGTCTTACATAAGAAGCATCTTCTACAAAGAAATCTGAGAATACAACATTTGAAGTCGCCCCGGTAGTAAGTCTTGGAACTTCGTTACTGGTTCCAGGCCCGGTCCATCTTTCAAGGGTGTAGGCGTGCCGGTTTACATTCGGCTGATTTCTTTCGTAATTTCTCACCATATCGTTTCCTATAGAAGCATAGGTATAGGCGGTGAAATCGAATTGCTTAAAATTGAAGTTCAAATTAAGACCCATAATCGCATCGGGGATTGGATCTCCAATATTGGTACGGTCGTCGGCGTTGATCACACCATCGCCGTTGGTATCAACAAATCTTAGATCTCCGGGAGAAGCCGGCGCGCCAAGAGCGGCCTGTGATGGGTGAGCATCAACTTCTGCCTGAGTTTGGAAAATTCCGTCGGTTCTATATCCGAAGAAATAACCTATCGGAAATCCAGCCTGGAATCTTGCTGGCTGTGGCTGCCCTACTCCAAACTGACCACCCGGCAAAAACTCAGTACCGTTTACTGCAGTTACTTCATTTCTAAGCAAAGTTGCGTTATATCCAATGTTGAAATTGATATCCTCACTTATGGTTTGTTTGAAATTAATGGCGAATTCAACTCCTTCATTACGGGTTGTACCTGCGTTGATGGTTGGTGCTCCCGAGCCCGGGGCGCCGCCACCAAAAATTCCCGAAACAGGAATTCCTGCTACCAAAAGGTTTCTACGATCTTCACGGAAAACATCGGCGGTGATATCGATTTTGTTTCCGAATAATCTAAGATCCATACCAATATTGATCTTTTCGGCTTCTTCCCAACCTGAGGCCGGGTTTGCGATACGGCCCAAAGCAGTTCCGTTCACCAGGGCGCCATTTAACACATACGTGGCTTCCCCATCAAGCAGCGAGCGATAAAATTCGGCTCCACCGGCTTCATCGTTACCCAGAATACCAAAACTTCCTCTTAACTTCAGGAAAGAAATGCTTTCTGAATCATTAAGAAAATCTTCTTCAGATAAAATCCAACCCGCAGTAGCAGAAGGGAAGTAACCTACTCGGTTTTCAGGACCAAATCTGGTAGAGGCATCTCTACGCAACATCCCTGAAACCAGGTATTTTCCTTTATAGTCGTACTGAAGTCTTCCGAAGAAAGACAATTTTCTGATATCGTATTTATAGGCACTGTTGTTAAGACCATCGTTGGTTCCTGTGGTTAGGCTGATATCGGCAAAATCCCAGGAATTATTCGGTACATCATAACCACTGGCAAAAAGCCCGTCTCCCCAGTTGCGAATCACGGTCATACCACCGGTGGCGGTTACGTGATGAGTATCGTTGAAAGTATCTTCAAAAGTTCCGAAGAGGTCATAGGTGTAAGAATTATCATTAATTCGGTTCTGGTTAACCTGGCTTCTAACATTGTTAAACACTTTTCCGGGCCCGTAGTTGATGATCGGCGCGAAATCCTTGCCCTTGCTGTTGGCCAGGCTATACCCAATTCTTGAGGTGAAGGTTAGGGTTTCGGCCGGAGTGTAGTCCAGGCTAAAAGAACCGTTGAAACGGTTCAGGTTATAATCGTTGAAGGTGTTCTCGATCTGAGCTAACGGGTTAATGATCTCATTACCCAATAAACCCTGAGTATCTTCCTGATTGCGATCGAAAGTTGGCGCGATGTTTAAAGCGTTAAAAAGCACACTCCCAAGTCCGTTTTCGTTTATCGACCTGCGATCAATGCTGGTATAGATGGTATTGGCACTAAAATCAAATTTATCTGAAATATCTACCCCAATATTGAAACGGGCGGTAGTTCTTCTAAAATCAGATTTATCGGCGCCTACAATCCCCTCCTGATATAAATGTGAACCTCCAAACGAATAGGTGATTTTTTCTGAACCTCCGTTTAGAGTTAAATTATGGCTAATTATAGGAGAAGTGTCGAATACCTCATTCTGAAAATCGGTTCCTCTACCCAATTCGCTAACATCCGGATAAGGTAATTGCTGGCCGTTGTTCGCATAGCTTTCATTTAAAAGCAGTGCGTACTCGGTAGCATTTAACAACGGAAGTTTTCTGGATGTCTCCTGAAGGCCCACATAAGTATCATATTGTATGGTAGCTGCAGTATTCTTTTTCCCCGATTTGGTAGTTACCAAAACAACCCCATTTGCTCCGGCAATTCCATAAATGGCCGCCTGGGCATCTTTAAGGATAGAGATAGACTCAATATCGTTAGGGTTTAAAGTATTAAGGTCACCCTGGTAACCGTCTATTAGAATTAGCGGCCCGTTTACCGAGTTGGAGGCTATACCACGAATATTTACATTAATTCCTGCACCCGGCGCTCCAGAAGAGGGAGTCACATTGACCCCGGGAGCGGTACCCTGCAGGGCCTGCTCGATTTTAATGGGATTTAACTCTTCTATGGTTTTGTTATCTACTACCGAAACTGCCCCGGTGATATCACGGCGTTGCTGGGTTCCGTACCCGATAACCACCACTTCTCCCAAAGCTTCAGAATCTTCCTGGAGACTTATGTTTATAACACTTTGCCCAGGTGTTACCTGTACTTCCTGCGGAAGAAAGCCCAAGTACGAAAAGACCAAAACTTCCCCGGCTGCTACATTATCTATAGTATAATTCCCGTCAAAATCGGTTACTACTCCTTTACTGGTGTTTTTTACAATAATATTTACACCCGGAAGCGGAAGTCCCGTCGCTGCTTCGTCGACGGTTCCTGAAACCGAAAAGGTTTGCGCCTGCAAGGAAAAGCTTCCTATACAGAATAAAATAAGCATTAATGTTTTATTCATTTGTTGATGATTTTAATTTCAGGATACAAAGTATTAACTAATTGTTAAGGCAAAAGAAAAGCCACCTTTACAAAAAGTCTACACTTAAAAAAATCTTAAAAATGAACCATACAATACCTGCAAAGCCCTTGTTAATTGGGTTCTTGGAGAAGTAAAAAAATTTTTGCACAGGCGGCTGAAAATCGGGCCATTATGCGAAATGTTGAGGTGATGTTGAGGAAAAAGTTTGAAATGTAAAGGCGCTAAAAGGCAAGAATATACTCTACCAAACCCTGATCATGATCAAGCTCCATCTTTTTACGCAAACGATATCGCTTTATCTCCACACTTCTAACCGAAATATTAAGCAGGGGAGCAATCTCTTTTGAAGATAAATTAAGCCTCAAATAGGCACAAAGCTTCAGGTCGTTTGATGTTAAATTGGGATGAGCTGCTTTTACCGATTGCAAAAAGTCCTTATCGGCATTATCGAAAGCCTCCTTGAAGAGTTTCCAATTGTCTTTCTCGTTGATGTTTTTATTGATCACAGAAATCACCTTCTGGATATCATCTTTATTTTTGGCCTCGCTCAACTGCTCTTTCAATTCGTTAAGGAACTCGTTCTTTTTGATCAAATTCATCGTAGAGGCGGCCAGTTCCCTGTTTTTTGAGGTCACATCGGTTTCGAGTTGCCTGTTTTGAAGCGTGATAATTTCCTGTTGAGATTCCAGCTGTTTGATCTCGAGTTTTTTGCGGTTCTCCTCAATTAACCTTGCTTTTTGCTTATCGTAGTAAGAAGAATACAGCTTATGCAGCAGGAAAATAAGCAGCAAAAACAAGAGCACATAAATTACAATGGCCAGATTGCTGGCATACCAGGGAACGGCTATGCTAAAGGCATAACTTTCCACATTGCTTAAAGAATCCTGTAATTTTCCCCGCACTTCAAATACATAATCGCCGGGGGGCAGATTTTCAAAAGCTGCACGGCCTGTATGTTGCCAGTCACTCCAGCCTGCACTAAGCCCCTTAAGCCGGTAACTATACATAGGTTTATTTAATCTCGAATAAGCAGGGATGCTAAACTCAAAACTGATGTTATTGATTTTTGTAGGCAGGCTTAAAGATTCCAGGGCGAGATTTCTGCTCTCAAAACTGTCTTCAAGGGCGGCGGTGGCCACTTTCTGAAGGCTGAGTTTTGGGCTGGTAACAGCAGGAATAGGTGTTTTAAAGATCGCATAGCCAACATTACTTCCCACTAAATATTCGTTTGTTGAAATTTGAGAGATACTCTCAAAACCTTTGGCGATGGTTCGAAATTCCAACGGAAGCGCAACCCGGTTAAGGTTTAAACCGGCCTGGAAAGCGTCACTGCTCACATAGATAAGATGCTGCCGGCCAAAACTCCACCAGGTATTATCGGGTAAAACCCTGGAGATTCCGCTAATTCTGCGCTCGTCTAATAAATTATCAAGCTCATTCCCCGTTTCAAAAATATCTTTCCCGGAATTGTATTTAAAAATCCTGTCTTCGGTAGAGTAATAAATGTTTTCATTAAGCTGGAAAACCTTCAGCCCCATTCCTTCTACTGAAGAAAGCTCAAAGTTCCTGATGATGTCAAGCTGCTTAACCTCCTCGTCGATTTTTATTTTATAAACCCCTTTATGATCGTGGCCTACCCAAAGGGTACTTGAATCTTCGATCACAAAATTACGGGTAGAAAGATCCCAGTTTTCCAGATAAACGGGATCTTCAGAGAATTCATCATTTTTCCAGAAACTCAGGCCGTCATAATGCCCCTGCAGAATGCCTCCCTTAAATTCTTCGATTTGCCAAACCCCGGGCCCATCAAAAACGTGGCGAGCCGAATTGCCTTCTATTACAAAAACGCCACGGTCGTGGCCCACCAGGAGATTTCCATATATTTCAGAAATACTCCACACCTGCCCGCTGGTTCCGGGAACCAGTTCGTAGGTATCGGAGTTTTCAGAATTTAAGTATAAACCCTGATTAGTACCCAGGTACAAATTCTCTCCCTTTTTAAAACTGCAATACACCGTGCCCAGTTTTCCGTAGATATCGGTGTATAGCCTAAAAGGACTCTCCCGGTTGATCAATACCAGGCCATTATCGAGGCCTCCCCAGATATTTCCATCCCGGTCTTCGAATAGCGCCAGCACCGTATTATTGTTGATAACCGGCTGCACCAGCCTGTAGTTTTCTGAAGTTTCCAGGTTGAAGATTTGCAGCCCACTGCCTATGCTGCCCAAAATCAGGTTTTCATCACGGCTTAATTTTGCCGTAAAAATGCTTTCATCTAATGGGTAATTTTCTACAGGATAGCTTTCCCAGGAATTCCCTTCGATTAAAAACAAGCCGTCATCCCGGGTTGCGGCAAGCATTTTACCCTGGAAAGGAAAAAGTCCCACCAAAGGCCTGTCCTGAATCAACGAATTTGGAAGAAGCCGGGTCATTTGCCCATTTTCGATAAAATACAAACCATCTTCGGCCACCTGAAAAAAGAGTTTCCCGTTAAGTTTGAATAAATTTGAAATGATATTTCCGGCCGCGAGGCTGGTTAGCTCCTTTGATTTCTGATTAAAAATAAAAAGCCGCTGCAAACTCTGAAAAACGATATAATCGTCGAGTTCTTCGATATGCCAGAATTGCTCGTTATCGATCATTCCTTCTTCAGAAAGTCCTGCCAGGCTGCTATATTTTAACTCCCCGGTTGAAGTGGCTTCCCAAAATCCAAAATCCATATATCCGCCTGAATATATTCTTTGGCCGCTGCTAAGAACCGAGCGAAGAGGGCCGGAATTTGGGACCTTATTCAACCTCCAATGTTCCCCGTCGTAGCTTAGCAAACCCAGGTTATTGGCGATAAAAATATGATTTTCAGCATTTTGGGTGGCCATCCAGTTCTGGTTCCCTGCCCCGTAGGTAGCCGGGTCGAAATTAGTGACCGGGGGCAATTCCTGGGCCGCCAGACTCAGACCGAAAAGAAAGAAAACTAAAAAGTAGCGCATACTTTAGCAAAAAACGGAAATTACGAAATAAAATCCCCGATTGGAGACCTAAAATTGTACGGCTTAATTCAATCCGGGAGAAATGATGCCACACGAAAGGCATTTGGCCACCAGCTCGGTGGTGTTGTTACAGCCGCTTTTTTGGAGAATATTTCTTCTATGGGTTTTAACCGTGTGGGCAGAAAGATGCATCTCTTCGGCAATCTGCCTTGCATTTCGACCCAGGGTGAACTTATGGATAATTTGCCTTTCCCTTTCAGTAAAGAGTTCGGCAAAATTCCCGGTATCACAATTTGCGGGATCAAAACTCCCACCGGTAGAATCTACATTAAAATAGGAAGGGCCTCCATTGATATGCAAAAAGCTAACCGCGTTACTGCCAGTAATTTTAAGATGAGAAACATCGGTTTGAATGCATAATACGTGCGCCGGAGTTCCGGCTTGAGAAAGACTTAAAGGAATTGCCTGGTAGAGCATGGTTCTAACTGTTCCCGCCGCATCTTTCATTCGGTAGGAGAAAATGTTCTTATAATCCAGCCCCTCATTTCCCTGTAGGAATTTATTGTAGAACCCGCTAATCACCTGACTCTTCAATTTTATTTTTTCGATTTCTGAAGGCAAAATATTTTGCATTAGATCCTGCATTTGTATTTCTGAAGCGGCTTTTCCTATAAAAACCGAAGCCGAATTCGAAATATATTCCAAACTCATATCTTTCAGGTTAACGATATAGGAATACGAATTTCCAGGGGTGGTAAGCGCTATAAGCCTTTTAAATTCTTCGGAAAGCTGAAAGGACTCTGTCCCGGTGAGTTTGGTAGAATAGGCAATGGCCCAGTGTTCAGTGATTTTTTGCAGTTCAGTTTGCATGAAGCTTTGGCTTTGAAGCTTCTAAAGATACTAATTTTGAAAAACCGCTAAACAGGAGGAAAAACAAAAAACCTCCAGATGAGTCTGAAGGTTTTTGCGTTTAAGGGGAAAACAAATTTAAGTCCTGGGATCAAAGTAACCTTTTATGCCCCAACATACAACCGGAAATAGAGCCCTACCTCAATATTCCCGACGAATCCCGGGCTAATAATTTCCCATTAAATTACAGGGCTAAGATAAAATGCATTAATAACCTGTGAAATACCACTAAAGAGGTAGATTTTAAAAAATTCTGTGAGGAAAGATAGCTCTACAAAGTAGGAGTGCATTATTATCTATCGGCTTCAGGAGGAACTTCACAGCTGCCCGAGGCGCAGCCAATTCCGAAGAACGCCATCGCTGCAGGCCAGGCGCCCAATACAATTCCGATATAATTTCCATCTACTGTTCCCTGGGAAATCACCCATAAGCCGATTATCAAATAGATGCCGCGGGTCCAGGTCCAGTTTTTCAGAATTCTATTTTTCACGAATTGATTTTGCTCTTTAAACTTCCCCAGCTACCGCCGTTATGCACATTGGTATAGCCTTTTGATTTTAGCAAGTTCTTTGCCGAAGCACTTCGCATTCCCGAGGCACAACAGGTAATAATTGGCCTGCTTTTATCTTTAAGAAGATGATTAGAATTATTCAAATCGGGCAACGGAATATTTTTAGAACCTTTAATATGACCGGTAGCGTACTCGGCTTTGCTTCTCACATCTATTACCAGGCCGCCTTGCTCAAGAAGCTCTCTGTAATTGTGTGCCGGGCCCAATCCCAAAAGTTCTTTAAGTTTTGAGATCATATTAGGCGCTTTGAGAACTTAGATAATTCACCTCCAGCCAGGAGCCGCCATTATAGCAATTTTCCATTCCCTGGCGGTTAAGATAAGCCACTGCCTGCCCGCTTCGGTTTCCGGAAGCACAACAAAACACCAACGGAGTATTCAGTTCCTTTAGCTCATCCATTCTCAACGGAATTTCATTTAGCGGAATATTCACAGCTCCCGCCACACTGCCACCATTAAATTCGGCGCGGGTGCGTACATCTACAATTGTAGCCTGTTTGTTTTTTATGATTTCTTCTGTATTCATATCTAAAATATTTTTTCACCTGTTTCCAGGTTTATTTTGCAATGCAAACTTAGGGCTTAAGCCTACCGGCTACAGTTACTTTTGTTACATAAAGTGTTGATAGATGGATGGTTATTGAGAAGAATAAAATGATATGGAAGGGAAAGATAAAAAGTTTGGAACTGTTCTAAGCGTGTTTCAGAGCTTTACACGGACTTTTTTTACATCACGACAGAGTTTACGGATCTGTTTAAACGTTTAAATGCAGTCTTAAAAGAGTTTGAGGTTAAAGATCATATAGATCAGCCATTTCTACAAATCAAAATGATTGATCTTAATAGAAAGACCCTACCCCTTTATAGAAGGTTGGATGAGAAGAATAGAAAAAAATAGAAGTTATATATTAGGTTGAAGTGAATATGTTACATATCAAATATGAATTTTTAATTCTTACAATATGATTTTCCGGGAAAGATAAAATTCCAATATTCAGGAATTGCAAATCAGATCTAAACTAGTTATGATTTCTTAACGACCTTATTTATTTTTTTAGGTGGAATTAATTCAGGAATATTAAAAATACGCTTAGAAATTTTCGCCATAGTATACTCTTTGGTTTTCATCAATTGAGCTTTATGACGGGAAGTGTGATTGATTAAATCAGGCGTATAAGGTCTATTTTTATTAACTGCAATGAATAATTGATCACATTCTAGAATATCACCTTCTTTTAAATTGGAGTGTTTATTATATTTTGGTTTTAATGGGGTTAACTCTGACAAAATAACTGCCTCACTATTCCTGTAACATTTATATGTGAAACATCTTCCTACCGAATCTATCTCGATAAATGACGAGGGTACAATTTTTCTAGAAATTATTTGAGCCGAAAGACATTCTATCGTCGAATTTTCATGAACCTGTTTCATTAATCAAGCTCAAATTTATTCTTTAAAACTCTATTTGTAAATCTTGTCTTCAAAGAAAAAACTTCTGAAACATCATCTTCGGTAAAGTCCTCTTTTAATTTATTAAGAATCCCAACTATTGCTTTGTAATTATTAATATTTAATTCTTGGTCAATTTTGATGAGGTACTTGCTTTCATTTCTATCTAGCTCTTCGCTGAACTCTTCATTTGAAATCAAATCATTACTTAATTGATACATTAGGTTTATGTATTCCTTTTGCTTTATAAGATTCTTTATTGCTTTAATATAAAAAGTTTCTTTATTAGAAAAATCTAAAATTAGATCAGTTAAATCATTTGACAAGTTCTCATTAATATAGGATCCATGTATATGGTAACGAGTAAAGAAAAAGCTTTCATCTTCCTCGATTAGGTAATCGGAATCATCTAACTCCAAATATTCGTTAGTACTTTCAATTAAAAGATAATCATCTATATCACTCATACTCTTCTATGATTTTTTCAGCTTCAGCTAAATAAGAATTATAATTATTTAATTTTTCGAAAAGATCTTTGTTAGATTTTTCTTGCTGAAAATTTAAATGAAAATTGAATTCAAATTGTAAAATTTTTTGTTCGCTATCTTCTTTAATATTTTTAATTAATGATGGCTTTATATCCATTCGCATACGCGAACCTTTAAAATCTGTACTGGCATAATAACCAAACGCTGAATTGCTTTTGTCAAAATGACGATTAATTACTTTACTATTTGTAGGATAAAAGGCTTTTCTTGTATGTTCTTCAATGTCATCTTCATTAAAAACAAACCATTTAAAATTTACACCTGCAGCGCTGCACTCAGAATTTTCATCACTTATTATTTTAAAAACAATGTCTTTAATAAAATCGTCATTGAAATCCTTCCGATTAGCTATTAATATTTGACTAGAACGAATAGTTAAGACAAATCTACTCGTTAAAATTCTAGTCATATTGGGTGTGAAACTACTAGTTTCTAGAAACTCATTTTCTTCAATCAATTCGCTTTTAATAAAAAAAAGTTTATCAAATTTAGAAGGAACAAAGTTTCCACGAATTAAAATATTGGATTGTATAAATTCTTTTTTCATAGTTTTCAAGTCAACCAATATATTATAGTTTAATTGAAATAGCAAAGTTATATTAATAAAAACAATTTAATTCGATAAAGAGTTATAATAAATTAAATATATAATTAAAAAATAACGCCCCTCTCTCCGCCCCTAAAATAAAAAAAGTCCCACAAACGCACTGTTTATAGGGCTTTACAAGTATTAAAAGTGGTCCCATCCCGATTCAATCGGGACAGGCTCTGGACTCGAAATTCTTATAAATTAAAAAAGGAAAAAATTAGGCATAAAAAAACCCCGCTAAAAGCGAGGTTGTTGGTGGTCCCACCTGGGCTCGAACCAGGGACCCCTTGATTATGAGTCAAGTGCTCTAACCAGCTGAGCTATAGGACCGGCTCATTAAGGCTAATGAGGGCGCAAATTTAGATAAATACTGTAAACAGGGCAACTTTTATTTCAAAATTTATAGCCCCCTAGTCCCGAAAGTTTTCGGAAAGGCATCTATTCTAACTTCTTACTTAAGAATTGCCACGGATACACGAATAATTCTTTGCGGTCCCGATAGTTATCGGGATTGCGTGAAAAATTCAGCAAAACGGAACGCTGATAACACTGATTTTTATGATTTGCGCAGATTGAATAATGTGTAAGCCCCCCAGAAATCAGCGTTAAAGCCAAATCCGCAGGGATCGTGATAAATCTCTCACTCAGATGCGACCCCTCCTGCGTCGGGGTGACAAAAAAGGAAAGGGACTGCAGGCTCGGCCAGGATCGTCTTTGCAGTCCCGATAGTTATCGGAATTGCGTGAAAAATTCAGCAAAACAGAACGCTGATAACACTGATTTTTATGATTTGCGCAGAGATGAATATTGTGTAATCCACCAAAAATCAGCGTGAAAGGCAAGTCCGAAGAGATCGTGATAAATCTCTCACTCAGATGAGACCCCTCCTGCGTCGGGGTGACAAAAAAAATTACGGGCGCTTTTACTCCCTCCCCTTAGGGGAGGGTTGGGGAGGGGCCCACTTCCTACTTTGGGGAGGGCTGGGGTGGGGCCCACTTCCTAGTTCGGGGAGGGCTGGGGTGGGGCCTGTTGGGCCTACTTTTCCTGGCAAAGTTCTACCAGCACCCCGTGTGAACTTTTAGGATGAAGAAAAGCGACCAGCTTATTATCGGCACCGGGTTTGGGGGTTGTATTGAGCAGCTGAAAACCTTCTTTCTCCAACCTGTTTATTTCAGCTTCAATATCATCTACCGCAAAGGCGATATGATGAATGCCTTCCCCGCGTTTTTCGATGAATTTCGCGATGGGGCTATCGGGATTGGTGGCGCCCAGTAACTCGATCTTGCTTTCACCGCTTTCAAAAAAGGAGGTGGTTACGCCCTCGCTTTCTACACTTTCAGCCTTATAAGGCTCTTTGCCCAGCAAAGCTTTATAGGTTGCATTGGCAACATCAAGGTCTTTTACGGCTATGCCTATATGTTCGATTTTCTTCATTTCCTTTCAATTAAAGGCTTCCGCAGGGAAAGCCAATTATATCTTCAAAGTTCGTATTTTTGCCCTATGGAAACAAACAGACAAAAGAAAATTGGCGGAGTGTTACAGCGGGATCTGGCAGAGATCCTTCAAAATCACCTTAGGGAAGCGGGCAGAACAGGAATTTTGATCTCGGTTTCCAAGGTAAAGGTCACTACAGATCTTTCTATCGCCAAGGCTTACCTCAGTATTTTTCCGCCAAAATTTGCCAAAGAGATTTTAGAGGAAATCAACGAGCAAAAGCCCAAGATAAAGCACGAACTGGCCCAGCGCACTAAAAATCAGTTGCGCAAAATGCCCGATCTCAGTTATTATGTAGACGATTCTCTGGAATATATAGAAGGTATTGAAAAATCTATCAAAGGCGAGGAAAATCCTATCCAGGATCCCGATCTTTTAGAGCGCCGCAAAAAATCCTAGCTTGAGATTCCCCCTGTACATCGCAAAGCGCTACCTGTTTACCAAAAGCAGCAATAATGCCATTAATATCATCACCATTATTGCCGCAATTGGAGTTTTTGCAGGAGCTTTTTCGTTGTTCATAGTACTCTCGGGATTTTCGGGATTAAAAGATTTCAGCCTTTCCTTTTCCAACGAATTCGATCCCGATCTAAAAATTTTACCTGCCGAAGGAAAAATCATAGATTTCTCTGCGGAAGAAGCCGGCGAGGTCAAGGAAATTCAGGGGGTTCAGAATTATTCAAAAATTATCGAAGAGCGGGTTTTTCTGGAATTCCGCGGAAAAAATCATACCGCCTGGATCAAAGGCGTAGATGAAAACTACCAGCGCGTCACCCAAATAGATTCAGCTTTGATGCACGGAAGCTGGCTCACCTCCAGCGAGGCCCAGGTGGTAGTGGGCAACGGTATTAGCCGCCGGCTAAGTCTTAGTATATTTAACTACAATACGCTGCTTAGCCTAATGGTTCCCAAACCCGGAAAGGGACAGGTGCTCAACCCTACCGATGCCTTTACGCAAAAAAAAGTGATCGTAAGCGGAATTTACAGCGTAAACGAAGAGCTGGATGACAAGTATGTTTTTACCAACCTTGGTTTTGCCAAAGATTTCCTTGACCTGGAAGAAGATCAGATTTCGGCTATAGAAATCAAATTAACGCCCGAAGCCAATGTGAAAGCGGTGACTAACCAGTTGCAACAAATCTTCGGAAACCGGGTGCAGATTAAAAATAGGGCACAGCTTAACGAAACCCTCTACAAAATGCTGAATACCGAAAACCTGGCTGTATACCTAATTTTTACGCTGGTGATCATTATTGCGCTGTTTAATGTAGTGGGCTCTATCATCATCGCGATTCTCGATAAACGTGAAAACATTAAAACCCTTTACAGCCTTGGAGCCTCTGCTCCTCAAATCAAACAAATTTTCTTTACGCAGGGAATGCTGCTAACCTTAATCGGTGGAATTCTGGGACTGATTTTTTCTATCATTCTTATCTACTTACAGCTGCAATTTGATTTGGTGATGATCACGCCAAGCCTGCCTTACCCGGTTGCCATAAATCTTGAAAATATCCTGATTGTAATGCTCACTATTGGAGTTTTAGGGGTGTTGGCTTCTTATATAGCTGCGGGAAGCAGCAAGAAGGCATTACGTGCGAAATAAACCCCTCCGGCCTGCGGCCACCTCCCCTTGAAATAAGGGGAGGAGCTTTTGAATGAACATCAAACAACATGCGAAAAGAAACAGCTCCCTTCCTTTTCAAGGAGGGGAATGAATTCAGCGGGAGCTGAAGAAAGGGGTGGATGCTTCCGAAACGAAATCCTTCTCGAGAACAACAAACCCCTCCGGCCTCGCGGCCACCTCCCCTTGGAATAAGGGAGGAGCTTTTGTTTTGGAATTACCAACTAAACTCGAAAAAACGAAAACAGCTCCCCTCCTTTCCAAGGAGGGGAATGAATTCAGCATAGCTGAAGAAAGGGGTGGTTACATTTGGAGCTAAATGCTCATCATTAACTAAAAACCCCTCCGGCCTGCGGCTACCTCCCCTTGAAATAAGGGGAGGAGCTATTCTTAATTCTAATCAGATATTTTTATGCGAATTGGAAGTCGGCGAATTTCTCTTCTACCTCATCAAAAGCAGCAAAAACATCTACTGCATCATCGCTGGTAACCATTTTCATACGGTATTCCTTAAAATGCGGAATCCCCTTGAAATAATTGGTATAATGCCGGCGGGTTTCAAATACGCCTAATTTTTCACCTTTCCAGTCTATGGCCATTTGAAGATGCCTCCTGGCGGCGTCTACCCGCTCCTGCATTGAAGGTGGGGCCAGATGTTCGCCGGTTTTAAAGTAATGCTTCACTTCCTTAAAAAACCAGGGATAGCCTATACTGGCCCTGCCTATCATAGCTCCATCCAAGCCGAATTTATCGCGCATTTCTACAGCGCGCTCGGGAGTGTCTACATCTCCGTTTCCAAAAACGGGAATATGCATTCGCGGATTGTTCTTTACCTCGGCAATCGGAGCCCAGTCGGCTTCGCCTTTGTACATTTGCACGCGGGTTCTCCCGTGAATAGAGATGGCCTGGCAGCCAACATCCTGCAGTCTTTCAGCTACTTCTACAATGCGAATGGAATCCTTATCCCAACCCAACCTGGTTTTCACGGTTACCGGCAGTTTGGTGTGTTTCACCATAGCTTCGGTAAGGGAAACCATCTTGTCAATATCTTTCAGAATTCCGGCTCCGGCTCCTTTGCACACCACCTTTTTAACGGGGCATCCAAAATTGATATCAATAATATCAGGATTGGATTTTTCAACAATTTCGACCGATTGCAGCATCGAATCCAAATCGGCGCCAAAAATCTGAATACCCACGGGGCGCTCTTTCTCGTAAATATCGAGTTTCATCACGCTTTTGGCGGCATCCCGAATAAGGCCTTCCGAAGAAATGAATTCGGTATAAACCACATCGGCACCCTGCTCCTTGCACAAAGCGCGAAAAGGCGGGTCGCTCACATCTTCCATCGGTGCCAACAGCAACGGGAAGTCTCCTACATCTATGTTTCCTATTTTAGCCACATTGGTTTATTTGGGGGGCAAAAATACAAAAAGCCCCCTTAGCCCCCAAAGGGGGAATTAAAGTATTGAAATAAAGTGGTTTCAGTTTAAACTTACAGCCCTTAATCATGAAAACTGCCGTAAATAGAATTTTTTAGTCTTATTGAAGCAGAAGTTCCCCCATTGGGTCCCGAAAGCTTTCGGGAAGGGGGCCGGCCTTTACAGTCTATCCCTCTCGGCGGCGTTTATGTTACGCTGATTGTCTTTTAGTCGGAAGTTTCCGAAGTTATATTTAAACCCGATTTGAATATATCGGGTCTCCTCCCTGGCAAAAAAGGAATTATCCTGATTGAGATACTGGGAGGTTAACCTGGTGTTGGTGTTGTTGAAAATATCGTTCACATTTAAGCTCAAAACGGCCCGGTTATCCCATAAACTCTTGCGCAACCCGATGCTGAGGGTGGAAAAAGGATCGAAAGTATAGGAACCGCTCATATAGTCTGAAACATATAAAAAGGTGAGATTTCCTGAAAATGTGCCGTCTTTGGAAAGCGTAAAGGCATTGTAAATTTGCGCAAAAACAGCATCGATCTCGTTGGTCGCCGAATAGGCTTCGCTTTCTAAAGCCTCAAACCTGTTCTCGTCGTGAAACCAGGAGGCATATACCTGCCCATACCACCAGGGAGTAAGGCTGCGACCGTGAGTAAGGCTTATTCCGTAAGATTTATTTTCCAGCAAATTCATTTGCACTCTTCGCAAAAACCGGCGTTGGTTATTCTGAAAAGCGATACTGGCCGGTGATTCGCCGAAATCCTTATAAAAAACATCTATAAAATATTGCCCCAGCAACGAATAGGTGAAATTGTAATTATTGCTAATCGCGGCTCTCAGGTTAGGGTTTCCGGCATTAAAATCGTTTTCATTAAGAAAATAACGAAACGGATTTAAACTCTGGTACCGTGGCCGGTCAATTCTTCGGCTGTAATCCACGCTTAAACTATGATTATCATTAAGCCTGTATTCCAGGTAGCCCGTTGGGAAGAGTTCAAAATATTTTTGGCTGTTGGTGTCGGTGGTAAAAACGGTTTTTCCGAATAAATCGGTGTATTCCCCACGAAGTCCCGCCTGCACACTCCATTTTTCCCAATCGTGAGAAAGGCTTACATATCCCGCGTAAATATGCTCCCGATAGCGAAAGGCATCAGATAATCTCTCGTACAGATCTTCAATATCTTCGGCATTAAGAAAATTGATAGCGCTAAGGGAATAAATATGGGAATACCGCAGCCCGGTTTCAAAATTAGTCTCTCCAAACAAAGTGGAATAATCGGCCTGCGAGGTGATAATATCAATTTTTTGCAAGGCATCGGTGCCAAATTCGATTTGTTGAAAAAGATCCCCATTCCCCTGGAAATAATCTGTGCTAACGCCCTGGTCTCTTTCCTGCCTGAAATTCGTGTAATGCGAATTCAGCGATAACTCCCCTCCGTTTTCAAAATTATGGGTATAGGTAAGGTCCATCGCCAGGTTGGTTTCATCGGTATTTACGTCGCTGATACTTTCAAACCAGGAATAAGGCTCATTGCCCATACTAGTCACATCGGTGCGCTGGGAGTTATCGAAAGTCTGGTTAGGAGAATGCATTAAATTAGTTGAAAAACTAAGGCGATTTTTTTCATCAAAATCATAATCTAAAATCAGGTTGGCGTTATGTGCCTGGCTTCGGGTGATTCGCTGAAAATCGGTATCCCAGCGCGGATTGCCCATATTTGATGGAGCTATAAAATTAATATAGCTATCGTCCCGCTTAATCTCCTTGCGGGGGTTAAAGGTGTAGTTTGCGAATAGATTTAGCTTTTCTCCTTTCCAGTAATGACTGGTTCCCAGTTGATATTTAGGCACTATGCCCTGGGTGAAATTTCCTTCGAGACTCCCCTTATAGCCGGGAGTAAGGCTTTTGCTGGTATTGATATTTATAATTGCCCCGCCCTCGGCCTCATAACGGGCCGGCGGATTATGAATCACCTCAACCGATTTAATATTTTCTGCGGAATAACTTTCCAGCAGGTTTTGCAGCTCATTCGAAGTGAGTTGCACTTTTCTGTCATTAATATATACGGTCACGCTGGAATTTCGTACACTTAGTTCGCCCTGGCTCATAATAACCCCGGGAGCCTGCTGCAGGATTTGCCAGGAATTCCCTGTGGAAAGTGTAGAGTTTTCAACGTCGAAAGTAATGCGGTCTATGCTGCGGGTGATTTTGGGTTTGCGGGCATTTATGGTAACCTCATCCAGATTATTTGAAGCCTCCCGCATTTGCAGGGAACCCAAATCCCGGTTTCCTTTCACCTCTATTTTTTGAAGCAATGGCTCAAAACCTACAAAACTGGTTTTAAGCAAATAGGTGTCGGCGGCTATTTCTTCAAATTGAAACTTACCTTTTTCATCTGAAACCGTACCCTTATATACCGAAACCGAGTCCTGGGCATTCAGCAACATCACCGTGGCAAAGGCCACAGTCTCCTGATTTTCAGCAACCAATATCCCCGAAACCCGATGTTGTGCATATAAAGAATTTGAAATTAAGAAAAGTAGGGTAAGCGAAAAGAAATAGTAGCTTTTACTCATAAAATAGAATGGCTTTTAAAGAAAATTCTGTCAAATATAAGATTTCCTCAAAACCTTCAACCAAAATTGGCAAATCTATTCCTAAAAATTTAAAGTCCTAATCTATAATGGCATCATATAAAACCTGCTGAATATTGGTGCGGGTGTTGAGCTTATAAAGCCGCGTATTTTCTCTGGTGGGCAGCACTCTATTGGAAAGAAAAAGATATAAAAGGTCTTCTTCGGGATCCATCCACACCATAATGCCGGTAAAACCGGTATGCCCAAAACTGGCCTTACTGGCGTCTTTTGCAGTGTTGCTGCTCTCGCCACTGTACTCCAGGTATGGTTTGTCAAAGCCCAGAGCGCGATGGTTGCCATTTTCAGGAAATTGAGTTTTGGTGAATTCATTTAGGGTTTCTTCTTTCAAATAGCGTTTACCGCCATATTCACCCATATTCAGGTACATTTGAAGTAATTTCGCCAGGTCATTAGCATTGCCAAAAAGCCCGGCGTGCCCCGAAACTCCGCCCATCATAATAGCTCCTTCATCGTGCACCGTACCGTGAATGGGTTCTCTTCTAAATAAATAATCGTGCTCTGTAGGCACGATTTCATTAGCGTGGTATCTTTTAAATGGGTTGAATCCCAGGGAACTTGCTCCCAGCGACTCATAAAAATTCTCCTGCAAATATCCGGCAAAATCACCTTCTATCCTACTTTCTACCACACGCGGTGCCAGGATAAAGAAGAAATCGGAGTATTTGTATTTCTTTTCGGCTTCCAGGGGAGAGTTTCTTATCTCCTTCACAATCTTATCGGGGTAATTGCGATGCAGGTACATATCTTCGGCGATTTTTATAGGGTATCGCGCCGAAGAATCAGATTTTATCGTAAACCATTTATAGCTCTCATTCTTTCTTCGCAAATCGCGCCAAAAAGGAATCCAGGGCTTAAGCCGGCCCTGGTGTGTAAGGATATCGTATAAGGGAATATCGGCCTTGTTCGATCTTCTGAAAGAAGGCAAATAATCGGCTAAAGTATGGTCTACACTAAATTTTCCTTCCTCGTGCAACTTCATCAAAGCTGCCATAGAAGTTGAAATTTTGGTCACCGAAGCCAGGTCGTAAAGGTCATTTTTTTTTACGCGAATCGTATCGCTGTAATCGTGAAAGCCATAAGCCTTATGCATTACCACCTTTCCCCGCCGGGCCACCAGAATCTGACCGCCGGGAATGGCCTTTGCCTCCATCGCCTCATTCATTAAAGAATCCACGCCATTGATAAGGATTTCAGAATCCATCCCGGCATCTTCGGGCAGGGTATATTTAAACCTTAATCCATCGTTCAGGTCAAGGCCATCGCCCACTTTAAATTTTTCACCCACGCTAATGGGCAGTCTACCACCGGCGCCACCGCCACCAAAAATGAGCTGGGCCGCCACTTCCTGGGTAGTTTCAGAATCCTGGTAAGTCAATAGTAAAGCCGGGGCATTTTCGATTCCTTCGAATTTATCCAGCGAATACGGATTTTTGAAAAAAGTGATGATCGAACTTTCTTCTGCCGCGCGAGATTTTATAAACTGCTGAATAGCTTTGGAATACTTGTTATTATTTCTTGGAAAGCGGCTGTCATCGTGCACCGCTAAAATCACCAGGTCATAATCCTGTAATTTCTCCTGAAGTTCGCTTACCTGCGAGGCTCCTGCATCCATTTTCAGCTGAAAATGCTTCACCTTGGTATACAAATCCAAACCTTTTTGAAAAGTGGTCTTTTTATCGGTGCCCAGTGAAACCGAAGCGATCTTTACATCCTTTAATTCCTTTATGGGTAGCAGGTCGTTCTCATTTTTCAGCAGCGTAAGCGAGGCTTCCACCAGTTTACGGTTTAACCATTCGGCTTTAGGCGTGTTTATCTCGTCATTTATATCACGGGTTGGAATTTCTTCGTATGCATCTAATCCAACCCATTGTTTAACGGCCAGGATCTTTCTCACCCGTCGGTCTACTTCAGCCTGGCTAATAAGTCCCTGGTCTATAGCTTTGCGAATTTCGCTAATGGCACGAGGCACATCTTCAGTAAATTCCAGTAAATCATTCCCCGCAAGAATGGCTTTTTTGTCGACCACTCCGGGTTCATTGCCGGTGGTCACCCCTTTCATATTCATCGCATCGGTTACGATCAAACCTTCAAAACCAAGGCGTTCTTTTAGAATCCCGGTGATGATGGGTTTTGACAAGGTAGATGGGACCCCGGTAGAATCAAAAGCCGGGATATTTAAATGCGCTACCATCACCCCGCCAATTCCGGTGTCGATAATTTTCTTAAAGGGATGCAGCTCCAGGGAATCCAGCCTGGAAAAGGCGTGATTTATTTGCGGAAGGGCGTAATGCGAATCGGTATCGGTGTCGCCGTGCCCGGGAAAATGCTTGGCTGTGGTTAGCAAATTAGCATCCTGCATTCCCTGCATATAAGCTATGCCTTTTCGCGAAACATTTTCCATATCTTCCCCAAAAGACCTGTAATTGATCACGGGATTATTGGCATTATTATTTACATCTACTACCGGCGCAAAATTTACATGGAGTCCGCTTCTTTTAATCTGGCGGGCTACCTCCTGCCCCAGTTCATAGATCAATTTATCATCCTGGATCGCACCCAGGGCCATTTGATAAGGATAGCTAATGGTGTTTTTTAATCTCATCCCGAGACCCCATTCGGCGTCTATGGCGCCAAGCAAAGGAACTTCAGAAGCTAATTGATAATCGTTCATCAATTCTACCTGGGTTTTGGCATCGCCCTGAAAGAAGATCACCCCGCCTATTTTCTGATCTTTTATGAGCTTCAGAATTTCTTTTTTGTGATCGGCTCCGCGATTGGAATAGGCGGCTACCATAATAAGTTGAGCAATACGCTCATCTGGACTCAAACTTTGTATTACAGAATCTACCCATTTTGAATTCTGATATTCCAAAAATGGAGGTTTTTGATCCTGGGCATACAGGGAACCGGCAAGAAATGAAAAAACACAAAGCAGCAGGAGTGGGGTCTTAAAATTCATTGGATTTCGGATAATTTATACTTTAATATATATTCTTTTTTTATGTAACCAGTAGCCCAGTAACCACATTAGCAACAAATAACTTAACGCAAATAAAAGCGAAGCCTTGTGATCACTAAACCATTGCAGGTAAAAATTTTGATACATCCAGGTTTTCATCGCCTGCCCATTGAGGTAAATCACATTGAGCAACATCGCCAGCAAGCCTGAGATTACGAAGATAAACAAAGGGTTTTTTCCAAAGGCTTCAAAAAAGCCAGTCCATTTCTTAAAATTCAGGATTTCGGTTACCCAAATAAGAATAGCCAGCACGATTAAGGTCCACCCGGTGCTGTAAACCACAAAGCTGCTGCTCCAAATTCCTTTATTAATAGGGAACCAAAGATCCCAAACCAGCGCCAGGCCCAGAAATACTATGCCGGCCGCCAATAGTTTCAGGATAGTTCCCATATTAATTCCAGATTTCTGAATAAAAATCCCGGCAGCATAACCAAAAATCACATTTACTATGGCCGGCAAAGTGCTCAAGATTCCTTCGGGATCAAAGGGGAACCCGAAGCCTTTCCAAAGATTTTCGTCGGGCAATACTAAAGAATCAAATTTAAGCGCGGCGTTGGTCTTTAGCCCAAAAGGATCTGGAGCATCGCCAAAAAACCACATTATCCACCAATAAGCCAGTAAGATTAGAACGCCCGTCACCACCGACCATTTTAATTTCAGATAGTGAATAATTAAGGAGGCAAATAAATAACAAAGGGCAATGCGCTGCAGCACCCCCATTATTCGCATTTGACTGAGATCTTTTAAAGCCAGGTCTCCTCCCTCTCTGTACACAAAAGGAAAGGCACTCATAAACAGGCCAATAAGGAAAATTAAAGCCGAGCGTTTAAAAACTTTCTGAAGGAATACCGCCTCAGAACTTTGTTCATACTTCTTTAAACTGAAGCTCATCGCATTGCCAATAACAAATAGGAAGGAAGGGAAAACCCAGTCGGTTGGGGTGAAGCCGTGCCAGGCGGCGTGGCGAAAAGGGGCGTAAATATGACCCCAGCTACCGGGGTTATTTACCAGAATCATAAGGGCAACAGTGAGGCCCCGCAAGACATCGAGAGCAAAATAGCGCTGAGATTTTTTCGCCCTGGCTGTGGGCGGCAGTGTAATTTCCCGGGACATATAAGGAAGGCTTTTAAAATTCCCTTTTTATTTCTTCCGCATAAAAGTATAAATTTTGTCTAAATAATCAATCTTTTATAAAAAAATAGAAAAAGTATTTTCCAGATTATTTTTTTTATCTACTTTTAAACTTGTTTTAGCGGCTTATTTTAAAAAAGATTTTATTTTGGCAGCCTAACCAAATTACACCACACAATGACCAAGGATTTAAACGAATTCTTAATAAATGAAGAAAAAATTGCCGAAAGCAGCAATGTAGAACGCAAAAAATTTCTTCAAAAATTAAAAATAGTTAAACATCTATTTCTTAATGGCGATACTTCCAATGCCGAGATTTGCAGCAGGTTTAATGTAAGTCTTCCCACTTCTATGTCTTTACTAAACCAGCTAATAGAAGACGGAATAGTGAGTAAAAACGGGCGCGGCAAGTCGGAAGGTGGTCGCAAACCCGATCTTTACGGCCTGCAGGAGCATTCATTTTTTGTGCTGAGCATTCATATTGAACGCTTCAGGATAAAATTGGCCATAATCGATAATAATCATACTATTATAAAGGAGGAGGTGATGCAAAGTTCCATCTCCCCCGATTCCAATATAGTAGACACCCTTTATGACTGGTCTGTAAAACTCATCAAAAACGCCGATTTGGATGTCGAGCAAATTTTGGGAGTTGGCATTAGTATGCCCGGGCTGGTTTCGGCTGAAGCCGGAAAAAACTTTACTTATTATCTCACCGAGCAGGAACCCGAATCTCTAAAAGAGAAATTTCAGAAGAAATTCAAAAAACCCGTAGTGATTCTTAACGATGCCAAAAGTGCCTGCCTGGCCGAGTTCCGTTTCGGATTGGCCCGCAGAAAGAGCAATGTATTGGTAATCTCTATGGACTGGGGTATTGGCCTTGGTATCATAATGGGCGGTAGAATGCACTCGGGGGAGTCGGGTTTTGCAGGTGAGTTTGGTCATATCCCTTTTGCTGAAGAGGGTTTATTATGCCACTGCGGAAAACGCGGTTGCCTGGAAACCGAGGCTTCAGGATTGGCTTTGGTGAGAAAAGCCAAAGAAGGACTTAAAGCCGGACAAACCTCCATTCTCAACAATTTATTGAATGATGAACTCGAGAAACTTGAACCCGAGGTAATCATCGAAGCCGCCAATAAAGGCGACCAGTTCGCGATAAATGTATTGTCTGATATAGGAATGAAACTCGGTAAGGGAATAGCGATTCTAATCCAGATTTTCAACCCCGAGCTCATTATCCTGGAAGGAAAAATTGCCGATGCCAAACAATTTATTACAACCCCCATACAACAGGCGATGAACACCTATTGTATGATGCAGCTTAAAGAACGCACCAATATTGAACTTTCACAGCTAGGCTCTAATTCCAGCCTGTATGGAGGTACTATTGCGGTGATGGACGAAATATTTAAAGACCAGGTAAGTTTGGTAAAATCATACATAAGTTAAATAACAAGATTACAGAACAATTTTCACCTATGGCCCGATTAAATCTCTTGGAAGAAACCCGTTTTGAAAAACTTCCGGTAAGCGTTTACCCTAACGAGGATATTGCCTCCAAAAAGGTAGCCGCCCGCATTGCCAAAATCATCAGGAAAAAACAGGAAAGCGCAGAATACGCCGTGCTTGGCCTGGCTACGGGTGCAACGCCCGTTGGAGTATATGAAGAGTTGGTAAGGCTTCACAAAGAAGAGGGCCTGAGCTTTAAAAATGTGATCACCTTTAACCTGGATGAGTATTACCCCATGCAGCCCGAAGCCAAACAAAGCTACGTACGCTTTATGGATGAAAATTTATTCGAGCATATAGACATTCAACGCGAAAATATTCATATTCCAGACGGAACTCTCGAAAAGGAAGAAATCGCCGAATACTGTCTTCAGTATGAAAATAAGATTGAAGAAGTTGGCGGGTTAGACTTGCAGGTACTGGGAATTGGACGAACCGGGCATATTGGATTTAACGAGCCGGGATCAGCTCCTAACTCGGGTACCAGGCTGGTAACCCTGGATGATCTTACAAGACGCGATGCTTCCCGTGATTTTGGTGGAAAAGAAAACGTGCCCACCAAGGCGATCACGATGGGAATCGGGACTATTTTTAAAGCCCGGGAAATCGTGCTTATGGCCTGGAGCCGTAAAAAAGCCCCGATCATCAAAAAGGCCGTAGAAGGTGAAATTTCAGGAAATGTTCCCGCTACTTATTTACAGCTTTCAGATAATGTTGAGTTTATCCTCGATGAAGATGCCGCTTCTGAATTGACCAGGTTCGACACGCCCTGGCTGGTAAAAGACTGCGTTTGGGATAAACAACTTATTAAAAAAGCGGTGATCTGGCTTTCTTCTGAAGTAAATAAACCCATTCTGAAACTCACCGACGAAGATTACAATAACCACGGAATGGCGCAGCTGGCAACCGATTTCGGCCCGGCTTATAATATCAATATCGATGTGTTCAATCAATTGCAACACAGCATCACCGGCTGGCCGGGTGGAAAGCCTAATGCCGATGATTCCCAGCGGCCCGAAAGAAAAGATCCGCCGCAAAAACGATCGCTTATCTTCTCTCCACATCCCGATGATGATGTGATTTCTATGGGAGGAACTTTTATTCGACTGGTAGACCAGGGGCATGATGTGCATGTAGCTTATCAAACCTCGGGAAATACCGCGGTTTGGGATACCGATGTGTTGCGGTATGTTGAATTTGCCATAGATTTTAACCGAAGCCAGGGTGAAGACACCAGGGAGCTGGAAGAAACCTATGAAAAAATGCGCAACTTCTTCGAGGAGAAACAACCTAACGATATAGACCTGCCCGAAATTCAGAATGTAAAAGGATTTATTCGGAAATCGGAAGCTATTGCCGGAGCGCGATATGCAGGCCTGGAAGACGAAAATATTCATTTTATGGCCCTGCCATTTTATGAAACCGGGAAAAAGGTGAAAAATCCGGTGACCGAGAAAGATGTGGAATTGACCATGCAATTGCTGCAGCAAATAAAACCTCACCAGGTCTTTGCCGCAGGTGATTTTGCCGACCCCCACGGGACGCATATCGTATGTTTCAGAATTATACTTGAAGCCCTTACCCGCCTTCGGGAAACCGCAGAATGGACCAAAGACTGCTGGCTTTGGATGTATCGTGGCGCCTGGCAGGAATTCCAGATCCACGAAATAGAAATGGCCGTACCGCTTTCGCCGCAAGAGGTGAAGCGCAAAAGAAAAGCGATTTTTCAGCATCAATCTCAAAAAGACAGGCCTGTTTTCCCCGGCGATGACGAAAGAGAATTCTGGGTTCGCGCCGAAGAACGCAACCGGGAAACCGCTGAAGCCTATGATAAACTTGGTTTAGCGAATTATGAGGCTATGGAAGCCTTTGTTCGTTGGAAATTCTAATTTTTAAGCAATTGCGATGAAAAAAGCTGCTGCCTTTTTAAATATTCTCATTCTTATGTTGGTTTTGGCAAGCTGTGCCTCCAATCCATATTCCAAAACCAATAGAGAACATAAAAAACAGGCAAAGGCCTATGCAAAGCAATTAAGCAAGTTCCCTCTCCCGGAAAAGCATAATGAATCCGCACTCAAATATGGCGAGTACCGGGTGGGAACTACTAATTTTAATCTGCGCAAACCCAACTACGTGGTAATTCACCACACCGCGCAGGATTCGGTAGCGCAAACTTTAAGAACCTTTACCCTGCCCAGAACCAATGTGAGTTCACATTATGTGATTGGGCGCGATGGGGAGGTGTATCATATGCTCAACGATTATTTCAGGGCCTGGCACGGCGGAATTGGCCAGTGGGGGAATAATACCGATCTCAACTCCTCTTCTATAGGAATTGAACTCGACAACAATGGTTTCGAGGAATTCTCTGAAGCTCAAATCGCCAGTTTGATCGGGGTATTAAAAATTCTGAAGGAAGATTATAAAATCCCCGCAAAAAATTTCATCGGGCATTCAGACATTGCTCCCAGCCGAAAGGTAGATCCTAATAAAACTTTTCCGTGGGAAAGACTGGCTGAAGAAGGCTTTGGACTGTGGTATGATGAAGCTGAAGTGAATGAACTAAAAATGGAATGGGAAATTTTCCCGCCAAACCGACTAAAACATTTCCCGGCTCAAGGCCTGGCGCAAAGAATACCTTTGCTGGATGTGCTGGTTTTCCCTGAAATGATTCCGAATAATTTCAATATAAACCTTGCTCTTAAAACCATAGGATTTGATATTTCCAATCCTGAAGCGGCCAGGAAGGCCTTTAAGCTGCATTTTATTCAGGAGAATACAGATTTGCCCTTAACTCAAAATGAGATAAAAATACTTTACCATTTACAACAAAAATACCTCTAACTGCGGCTCTATGTTCAGAATCGGTTTTATTGTTTTTTTTTCGTTCTTTCTAAGTTTTGCTGCTGCACAATCACAAGTTTCCGAAAGTGAATTAGCTTGGTTATCCCGCGCAGACTGGAATGCAAAACCTCCCAAAGGCGAAATGAATTTACATAAGCCGCAGTTTTTTACCATACACCACACAGGAATGCCTCAAAAACCTAATTTGAGCACCGAAGCCAAATTACAGGCCCTGCAAAAATTTTCCCAGAATGATTCCCCTATGGCCGATGGCAGCATTAAAAAAGCCTGGCCAGATGTGCCCTACCATTTTTATATCGCGAGCAGTGGAGAAATAGCCGAAGGTCGGGATATCAATTTTCAGGGCGACTCCAATACCGACTACGATCTGGAAGGCCACGTTTTAATCGTGCTGGAAGGCGATTTTAATAAAGAAATGGTGCTGCCTGAGCAATGGCAGAGTTTACAACAATTGATATCGTTTCTCTCTTCAGAATATAATATTCCCAGAAACACGATTAGCGGTCATAAAGACCAGGCAGAAACCAGTTGCCCGGGTGATGATTTGTATTCGAAACTACCTTTGCTAAGAGCAAAAAACTAGAATTTAAAACCATAGCTTATGAATTTTCCTAAAATCTATTTTTTCATTTTAGGCCTTTTTGGCGTTCTCTCATTTCAGGCCCAGGAAATAGAAATGGACTGGCAGCCCCGGGAAGATCTCAATATCAATTTGCCCAAATCGGTTCAAGTTTTCGGCGCCTGGGGAAAATTGCCCGATGGGAAGCCAATTAGAGCGATGTATGCCGAAATCGATCTTAGAGATGAAAATCTCAAGCTGCGCTCTATTGGCAGCAACAGCATACGGGAAACCACCAAAGAAACCTACGAGAAATCCCAGGGGATTTTAGCTATAAACGGAGGCTATTTTGCGGCAACTTCATCGGTAAGCCTTATCGTTGAAGATGGCGAGACCATCGCTCCGGGGCCTTCAGAAGAGATTACCAGAGGTGCTTTTGGAATGCATCGCGGCCAGCCGCAAATCGTTTGGGCAAATTCAGGAATAGAAGAGGGAGTACCCTATAAATTTGAGTTTCCGGATATAAATTCGGCTTCGGAAAAATGGGAGGTAAGTCAGGCGGTTGGCGGAGGCCCGGTTTTAGTAAAAAACGGAAAACTTCGTGTAAGCAGCAAGGAAGAGGCGTTTGGAGGCAGTCATTTAATACGTCATCCCAGAACGGCGATTGGCTATAAAGATAATAACACCCTGCTTATGATGCTGGTAGACGGTAGGCAGGATGCCAGCGCCGGCGTGACCCTTCCTGAACTGGGCCGGTTAATGCTCCAGATTGGCGCCAAAGAAGCCCTGAATCTTGATGGTGGCGGCTCTTCGGCTATGGTAGCGGCCGATGAGGTGGTAAATATCCCGGCCGATATTACCGGAGGAAACCGTAACAGCCTTAGAAAAAATGCGGGGGCATTGGTGCTAAGTCAAATTCAACCGGATTCTGAAAAGCAGGTGATTATTTTGGATACCGATTCTAAAAATTATGCCGAAACCGGCATCTGGAAAAGCAGCAATCAGGTTAATTTTTACGGAGAAAGCCCGGCCAGAACGGCCAGCTCAAACTCGATAAACAAGGCAGTCTACAGCTTTGAGGGAATCGAGCGAAAGCAATATCAGTTAGGGATTTGGTTTCCGGTGCATCCTGAAGAAATTACAGCAAAAGTAAATTACATTCTTCATAAAAACGGGAAAAGTGATACCATTGCTCTCAACCAGCAGAATTTCAGCAATCTTGGAAAATGGAATGTGCTAGGAAATTTTGAAATAGGTCCTAAAGACCAATTGGAAATCATGAGTGCTGCTGAAGGAAAATTTCTTGTAGATGCCATAAGACTGGTTGAAACCCGGGAACAGCCTGTACTTCCGAAGAGAGGAGATGTAAGAATAGCAGTGATTTCAGACTTAAATTCAGGTCTTGGCGCAGCCAATTATGAATGGCAGGTAGATAGTATCATTAATCGCTTGCCGCGTTTCTGGCAACCCGATTTGGTGATTTGCGGAGGCGATATGGTTGCCGGGATGGGAATTTCTGATGTGGAACGACTGGCGAAAATGTGGGACGGATTTAATGAACATATTGCAGCGCCCTTGAAAAATGCCGGGATTCCTTTTGCCTTTACCCTGGGAAACCACGATGGGCCCCGCTCCTACCCTGTAGAGCACGATTTCGCGAGAAAATTCTGGAGAGAAAATAGGAATAAACCCGGTTTGGAATTTGTAGATGACAGTCAGTTTCCAAATTATTATTCCTTCTTGCAAAATGAGATTTTTATCGTTTCCTGGGAGGCTTCCTCGCCGGTGATTACAGATGAAAATCTAAAATGGCTGGAAGAGCAGTTTTCTACTCCTGCAGCAAAAAATGCAAAATACAGGTTCGTGATGGGCCATATGCCGCTTTACAGCGTGGCCCAGGAACGGGATTCTAAAGGCAATGTTCTGGAAGATCCTAAAAAGCTACAGGCTTTACTTGAAAAGTACCGGGTGCATACCTACATAAGCGGGCACCAACACGCCTATTATCCCGGCCGTAAAGGAAAACTGGAACTTTTAAACACCGGGGCTGCCGGCTCGGGGGCCAGAAGTTGGCTGGATATTGATAAGGCACCGGTGAACAGCATCACGATAATGGATATTTTTAAGGAAAGTGATAGCATAGTTTACAGCACCTACGATATTAAAAAAGAAAAAGCATCAGAAATGCCGCTGTTGGACCAAACCCGTTTGCCGACAGCGATGTTCGGGGTAAATGGCTATATGCTTCGCCGGGATATTAATTCGGCTGAAAAATTCAGCGGATTCTTTAGCGGCTTGAATTCTTCTGAAAATAAGAGCAAAGGTTTGGGACATTTAAGAGCCAGGATTGAAAAAGAGGAATTGATGCTGGAAATCGATTATTTCAATTTTCCCGGCCAGCCTGAACGGCTAGTGCTTTATCGGGGTAGAAATGGAGAAAGCGGGCTGGAAATCACAAAAATCAGCATTCAGAAAAAAGACCTTAAAAACTCAAAATTCAGAACCCAGGTTAGGCTTAGCGAAGAACTGCGGGATTTACTGGCTGCGGGAGCGGTTTACGCTAGTTTGGAAGGCCCAAACAATGTTTTACGCACCCAAATCTATTCAGAAGGAAATAAGCCCCCTAAGACGCCTGAAATCAATTCGCATAAATCTCAAAACACTTATGGCGTGAGAAATATTGAAGCTTTAATGGAATTTGAATGGACAAAAGCTGAAGACCCCGAAGGAGATTTTGTGACTTATGTGTACCAGGTGGCAAAAGATGCAGCATTTCAGGAGCTGGTATTGACCAAAAAAACCGGGCGAAAGCAAAATCTGAAAATGACCGAAGCCGAATGGTATTCTAAAATGCCAGAAAGCGAGATCGGCGAAAAACAGGCCTTTTTTCATCGTGTTCTTGCCAATGATGGTAAACACTTTAGCGCTTCTGAGGTAAAAAGACTTCAGTTGGTAAAATCTGATGAGGAGTTGGATGATTTGGTGGAAGTCCCCGCTCCGGCTTATAAATTTTCAGGCAAAATAGCAGAAGGGGCTGGCTATGGCGCAGAATGGGATAAAGAAGGAAAGATTTGGCTGGCCGATTACAACCGCGGACTTATTATCAAAACTTCCGAAGGAGAAGATGCATCATTTTCGCCATTAACTACGGTGGAAATCGATGGGGAAACCTACAAACTCAATCCCGTAAACGGAATTGGAGTAGATAATGACGGAAATATTCTGGCGGGAATTAACCGAAGATTGATCAAAATCGATGCAAATACCGGAAAGGGAATTGCTGTTTGGGAAGCCCCTGATGGCGCCCGCGCCATCACCGCTCCCCGGGCTTCCGAAAATGGAGAAATCTATGCGATGTCATTGTTTGCCGAAGATCCAAATTATGTTTTGCAGCAAAATGGAAGTGGTTTTGAACTCCTTCGCCAGTTGAAACTCGAAGGCCGAAACCTTTCCAGGACTTTCGATATGAGCCCTGATGGGAAGAAATTATATTTCCCCGATCCAGGTAGCCCCCGAATCCAGGTGTATAGCAGCGAAGACGGGATTAACTATATCAAAGAAAAAGATATTAGCAGTATCAATGCCGGAAGCAGTGCAATCCAGGTAGTTGGAAATTCCCTGTATGCAGCAGTGCGTTCAAGCGGGGTCTCCCCTTCCAGCTTTCATTTTCGCGACGAAATCGCCAAACAAATGTGGACTCTGGAACTTCCAGAAGTCAATGGAGCAGAACCACGGGGGATTGGAGTCTCGCCTAATGGAGACAGCTTAATTTTTTGCAGCTGGGACCAGGGCGGTGGCTATTATATGTTTAAGAAAGAAGACAAATAATTAATTTCCAATGTCACCCTAGCGCAGTCGGGAGGAATTGTCACCTCGAGCGCAGTCGAGAGGTTGGTAGATCCCTGTAGCTCTTTTTTTCATAAATTTCAGCTCTTAAGTTTACTGAAATTCAGTAAATTACTTATTGCAATAATCTAAAATTTAAACCATTCATTTTATGAAAGCTAGTTTTGGAAGAGAAAATTGGGAAGAAAAATTAAGGGAAATGGCTGAAAATAATGATGATGCCCTGCTTATAGATGATGTTTTTGAGGATGAAAGCTTTGAGGAATGGAATTAATAATGTTTCACAAACTGAAAGTCTAATAAAATTCCTTTTAAATAAACTGTACTCGTATTTATTGTTCTGATCTTGATATTTTATTAGGGTTCTGTCTCGTATCAAATATATCAGTGATAAAGATTTTTCGATTTTCTATCCTATAAATTATTTTATAGTTTTTGCTTAATATGTATCGATAAATAACCGGGAAACCTTTTAAATAAGGTTCGATTACTCCCATTTCGGGATTTTTAATTAAATGCTTTACAGCAGTAAAAATATCCGTTTGGATTTTAATTGAAACTGATGGACCAGCTACTTTATTATGATAATCTATAATCTCCTTTAGGTTTTGAATAGCGAAATCAGTCCAAAAAATTTCCATTAACGCATTACATATTAAATTTCCTCTCTACATCCTCCTGTGAAATAACTCTACCGGCTTCTATATCCTTCTCAGATTTTTGAGTTCTTTTAATTAATTCTTCCTTAGAAAATTTCCTGAATTCCTCTGCATCAAATTCGTTATATAGAATGGATTCGATCTCCTTTACCACGTTTTCATCATTAAGATGAATGAGGTAGTCAATAATTTTTAATTTTCGGCTCTTTAAATCCATAACTGGTTTATTTACAGTAAATATACGACCTGTAGGATGAAATTAAGTATTTTCCAAAATTAATCATCCTCCATAATTAAAAGATTAAGGAGGATGATTTAAAATAATATTTCTAACCACTTACATTTTCACCTCTTCGGTTTCAGGAAGGCTAAACAGGTCTGAATTTTTAAGATAAATAAGGCCTTGATCTTCCTTGTTAAAAACCCTTTTAGTGCGTAAATATCGGTTGTAATTGTATTCATCGAAATCTTCGGCTTCCCGGTCAAAGTTGCTTATGTGCACCTCGCCCATCGAATGAATGAATTTATTATCGCCAATCCACATCCCCACGTGAATCACCCTTTCTGAAGTAGAATCGGTGGCGGGTCTTCCGAAGAAAAGCAAATCGCCTTTTTCAAGATTTTCGAAGTTCTTTTCGGTATCCACCTCTTCCCCGGTATGAATTTGCTGCGAAGCATCGCGGGGCAAAACCATTCCGTTTAAAAAGAAAACCGTTTTGGTAAAGCCGCTGCAATCCACTCCCTTGGTAGAAGTTCCCCCCCAGAGGTAGGGCGCACCCATCAATTCCTTTCCGGTGGCGATTAAATCTTCTTCAGTAGGCTCCAGGTTCCCCAGCCATTCTTCATAAGGCTGCGAATAAGCTGTTTCTACGAAGGCTTTTTTGCCGCTGGGGTATTTTACTTCATAATAATTGCCCTGTCGCCCTACAAGCTCTAAAACGTTCCCGGCAACCAGGTCTGATACCCGTTGAGAGTTCCGGTTTGGCTCCTGATACGAAAATCCCGAGGTTTCCAGGAAAATCAATTTTTCAGTTGCTTTCCAGGTGTTAAGTTCGTCTTCGGTCATATTCTGGAGTCCGCCGTAATCTACCCAGCCCAGGTAGCCCTCTGGGGTTTGCACATAATACCAGCCGTCTTTCTTTTTATAAACCTTTAGCGGCATTCCTAAAGTGGCCTGAGTCACCAGCTGTGCAGAGTGTTTGGGTTCATCGCGTATATTAGCTACGGAAATCTTTACCACTCCCCTCACCTTGTTTTCCAAAGTTTCTGAATCTGGCAAAACTTTAATGCTGTCCCGGAATTTGATATTTTCAGCTTCAAGCTCCTGCTGAAGCTTTTGAACGGCTTCAGGATCGTTCGATTCTCCTCTTAGCACATAGGTTTCGCCCTGCTTTTCGGCCCGCACGTCGAATAAGGCTACCCGGCCATCGGGGGCGTATTCTTTCTTCACCTCAGCAATTTGAGTCTCTAACGGATTTTCCTCCTCTCGTTCCTGATTTTCCTCACAGGCTGCGAAAAGAAAGAAAAGCATTATAAATGGCAGGTAAGTTTGTTTTAGCAATTTCATTTTCTAATCAATTTATTTTGTGTTAGACCTACATAGTTTGGGTTTAGACCTACAAGGTTTTGAAAACCTTGCAGGTTTTGTTTAACTCACTATTTCAAGACCTTTATAGTTTAATGTTCTGATCGCCTTTTCATAAATATTGCAGGTCGAATCTTAAGTGGCTTTCTGAAGACCTTGCAGGTCTTTTAATTACTTCTCATAAAGCTCCACCCCGGTGCCGTTTCTTTCGGGGAAATGCACTTTTTCATCATATACCTTTACCCCATCGGCGATATCATTTTTAATCAATAAACCACCGTCCATATCTACATAATCCAACAGCGGCAATAACTGTGCAATAGCCGAAATTCCCACGGCAGATTCGGTCATACAGCCTACCATCACCTTAAGGCCGAGGCTTCGGCCTTCGAGAATCATTCGCTTCCCGGGGGTGAGGCCGCCGCATTTGGTGAGTTTAATATTAATTCCGTCGAAATATCCCGCACATTTTTGCACGTCACTCTCCAGAATACAACTCTCGTCGGCTATTAGCGGAAGAACGCTTTCTTTTTTCAGCAATTTCATTCCCTCCCAGTCATTGGCCTTTAAAGGTTGTTCGAGAAATTCAACATTTAGATCTTTTAGGGCTTTGGCATTTTCAATCGCCTGCTCTGCCGTCCAGGCCGCATTGGCGTCCAGGCGAAAAACTGCCTTGGTATGCTTTCTTAACTCACGAACTATAGCCACATCATCTTCAGTACCCAATTTGATCTTATACAGAGGCCAGGGAAATTCTTTGATCTTCTGCACCATTTTTTCGACCGAATCAATCCCTATGGTATAATTGGTAAGCGGAATATTCTCCAGGCTTAAACCCCACATTTCGTACAGTGGTTTGCCGTTTCGTTTGCCGTGTAGGTCGTGCATCGCCAGATCAAGAGCGCATTGCGCAAAAGGATTTTCCTTTAAATGCGGATTGGTGATTTCCCAAAGTTCTTCAGGAGTTGTGTCGATATTTTCTGAAATAACCGGAGCTATAGCTTCGATCGCTTTTTGCATTCCCTGGGTAGTTACTCCATAATACGAAGTAGCCGCAGCTTCCCCGTAGCCTGTAAAACCTTTATCGCTTAAAGCAACGATAAGGGTAGGCTGAAAATCCCGGGACCCGTGACTTATGGTAAAGGTGTTTTTTAGTTCGAGATTGTAAGTATAGAATTTAAGCTGCATCATCTTCAAATTTAATCAATAGCCTAAAGATAACCCGGTCTTCTTAGATATAAAATACGAAGCCCGGCCATAGTTATCGCGGCATTTACCAGCAGAATTTCAAATCCGAATTTATAGCCATCGAACCAGGCTTCCGAATTAAAATCGAGAATCACCGAAATGATCGGCGATAAAATGCACACTAATGGCACCCACTTATCTTTCACCGGATTTTTTGTGATCAGGCCATAGGCAAACAGCCCGAGCAGAGGTCCATAAGTGAAGCCGGCAACTTTAAAAACCGCGCTCACCACACTGCTGTCGTTGACCGCATTAAAGGCGACGATCACCAAAAACATTAACACGGTGAAACCAATGTGCACCAGCAATCTCGTTTTTTTCTGATCTTTTTCTTTTTTCTGAATATCGAGTATATCCACACAAAATGAAGTGGTTAGCGCAGTTAATGCTGAATCGGCGCTGGAAAAAGCTGCAGCCACGATCCCGAGCAAAAACACGATCCCGGCGAGAATTCCGAAGTGATTAAGCGCCAATAACGGGTATAGATCGTCGCTTCTTTCAGGAACTGCAATTCCCTGGTCGGCGGCGTATTTGTACAAAAGTACGCCCAGGGCCAGAAAAAGCAGGGTGGAAAGGAAAAATACGATAGAAAACCAGAAAATATTTTTTTTAGCCTCTCCCTGGTTCTTACAGGTAAGATTCTTCTGCATCACATTCTGGTCCAGGCCATTCATTGCAATGGTGATAAACATCCCGGCCAGGAAACTCTTATAAAAAGCCGTATTCGAACGCCAGTCCCAATCGAAAATATTTGATAATTCGCTTTCAGCAATTACAGAAAATACCTGAGTTGTGTTTAGTTCCATATGGTCTACGATCATATAAATACTTATGAGTACCGCCAGGAGCAAAAAGGTGGTTTGCAAAGTATCGGTCCATACGATGGTTTTAATTCCGCCACGGAAAGTATATACCCAAATAAGGGAAATCGTGATAAGCACCGTTACCCAAAAAGGGATGCCGAAAGCATCAAAAAACGCGATTTGCAATACCAGGGCGGCCAGAAAAAGCCTGAAGGAAGCTCCAATAGTTTGCGAGATCAAAAAGAAGGAAGCCCCGGCATAATAGGAGTTTTGCCCAAAGCGGTCTTTAAGGTATTCATAAATTGAGATCAACCTTAGTTTATAAAACAGCGGAATAAGCACCAGGGCAATCACGGCATAACCCAGCATATTTCCCATCACAAACTGCAAATAGGTCCAGGCGGTATTTCCCACTTCTCCCGGCACCGAAATAAAGGTAACACCCGAGAGCGAGGCACCCACCATCCCGTAAGCCACCAAAAACCAGGGTGACTGTCGGTTAGCCGTGAAAAAGGTATTATTATCGGCCTGCCGGGACGTAAATTGGCTTATGGCCATCAATAAAATAAAATACGCGGCAATTACGCCAAAAACCAGTAGGGGGGTCATAGGCTATTAATTTATTTGTATTTCAAAAAATTCACTTTGATTGCCGCTGCGGTCTACTGCAGTAATGCCGACTTTTTGGAGTTTTCGCTTCTTATCTCCCACTTCTTTTTGCAGGTATTGCTGGCGCGCATTAGCGGATAGAATTTTATAATCCCAGGTTCCGGTTTCGTATTTAAAATATACCACCCAGCGAAAGACGTCTTCAAAATCTGAATGATCCCAGGAAATATTCACTCTGTCATTCTCAATTTTAGCTGAAACCACCGGTTTGGCAGGCGGTTCATTATCGAGCCAGGGACTTGGCGGCACAAGAGATTTTTTGCGGTACGGCCCTTCTTTGATCGCTTCAGAAAGTTCTTTGTGTTTTAAAAGTGGCCCAATACTCCAGTGCACAGCACCTTTGCTTTGCGGAAGCATTCCCCGGGTGATCATTATTTGATTGATCACTTCGGTGATATTTTTTTCGTCACCGCCTAAGCCTACATTCATTCCCGGCCACAGGTGTCTTTGCAAGGTATTTTCGCTTTGCCACCAGCCTAACAATTCAGGGAAACTTTGCCCGGGCTGGGCAATTTTCCAGTACAATTGAGGGGTGTAATAATCTATCCAGCCCTCGTTAAGCCAAAGTTTGGCATCGGCATAGAGTTTATCATATTGATCGTAACCTGTAACCGACTGTGGATAACCAGGTCTCCAGATTCCGAAAGGGCTAAGGCCGAATTTGACTTCGGGTTTTTCGGCTTTGATCTCTTCGTAAATACGCTTGATAAAGGTATTTACCGCATCACGTCTCCAGTCTCCCCGGGACATTTCGCCGCCGGCAGCCTGGTAAGCTCTCCAGCTGTTATCGTCGGGGAAATCTTTGCCGTTGTTATAGGAATCGTATGGATAGAAATAATCGTCGAAATGAATTCCGTCCAGGTCATATCGTTTCACCAGGTCCATCACCACGGCGGCAGAGCGATCCTGGGTGCCTTTCTGGGCGGGGTCCATCCACCACATTCCGTTTTCGAGTTTCACTACGAGTTCGGGATTGGTTTTTATTACTGAATTTTCACTGATTTCTTTCCCGGCGGTATGATGGGCGCGGTAAGGATTAAGCCATACGTGCAATTCGAGGCCGCGTTTATGTGCCTCTTCAATCCAATATTGAAGCGGGTCGTAAAAGGGCTCTGGCGCTTTGCCCTGCTTTCCGGTAAGATAATAAGACCAGGGTTCGAGCTCGCTTTGGTATAACGCATCGGCCTGCGGACGCACCTGGAAAATAACCGCATTAAAATTGTGTTTTTCGAGATAATCGAGCAGCTCGAGGGCTTCTTTTTGTTGCTGAGCTGTAGAAAGTCCCGGTTTGCTGGGCCAGTTGATATTGGCTACGGTAGCTACCCAGGCTGCGCGAAATTCTTCAATATTTAAAGGTGTTTTTGCGTTCCAGGGAGTAATGCCGGCGATTTGTTCCTTTTCTTCTACCACCGGAGGTTCAGGAGGCGCGGGAATCGTATCGGTTTTGGCTACCTCTGGCGCAGGCATTTCGGGCGCGGGTTGGGTGGATTTGCAGGAGCTAAAGAGAAAACTGGCGAATCCAAGAATTATGATTAGTTGTTTCATGCGGAACTCTTAATGAGGATTTTGTTGTAGCTAAAAATAATTAGAAAATAATTTAAATATGAAAATGGGCCTACCTCGATTCTAGAAGTAGGCCCATTAATTTCAATTATCCTAAAAATCCTATATTTCTGGATCTGCGGGAGTATTTGGATTACTATTCCGTTCTCTTTCAGGATAGGGATAAAAATTTCTATTACGTTCTTCATCATAATTTCCGGCGCTTAAACTCGGCTCGGGACGATTAAAACGTCTGCTATCTTCCAAACTTAATCCTGTTAAAAACAGCTCTGCTCTTCTATTTTTATATATTTCCCTAAAAAGGTCGCTGATTTCATTACTGCCAGTATATGGAGCCAGATTTGCGTTGATGCCAAGAGGATCATTAGTATCGGTTCTTACGCGATCTAAAGCATTAATTGCAGTTGCGATGTCGGGATCACTTTTCCTCAGATTTGCTTCGGCTATGATTAAATTCATTTCATCTGGAATATAAAGAGGAATTGGCTCTGTATTCTCATCAAAAAATCCTGCTAGATCTTCAATAGGTAGACCATTTTGATTAGTTTCCTCTAATGGAATTAGATAAAAATCAAACCGTCCATCTTCTTCACTAAAATCAAACTCTTGTGGAAGGCCAAAATTATCTCTTGGTTTGAAATTAGGAGTATTATTTAAATAAACCCTAGACCATATAGGGTTAAGATTTATTGCGTCATAGTAAAACAAAGAAACTGAACTTTGATCTACACTATTTGCAGCAGTAATCGCTTTTTCATAATTTCCTGCGAACAAGCTATATCTGGCAATCATGGCCTGAATAGAATTAGAAAGATCAATATTTCCTACAGTAATTTCATTGGTGAATTCATCTGACACAGGATTCGCATTTATTAAAGATAAGGCTTCCTCTAATTGGGATATGGCAAATTCATAACCTTCCTGTCTACTCACAAATTCGGCATTGTTATTTTGTTCAGTTTCTACAATCACTTGCTCGAAATTTTGAGCTAAATTACCTATTGTCATCGCCTTAAAAAGTTTGGCGAATGCTAAAAGACCACTTTGAGTGCCTGGGGCGAGTTCCAATGCCGGAATATTATTCTGCAGTTCTTCGGAAATTTTCATTATCCTTAGATTCGTACTCCAAAGTCCATTTATATTAGCATTAAAATTTGGCAAGACACTTCCGCCATCCTCTAGTTCAATCATGTTTTGAAAGGTAGTTGTGATTGCAGCTTCTCTTGTAGTTATTGCCGGAGTTTCTATATTCCAACGCAATGCACTGGTTGAATATAATTGTTGCATTCCAATTGAAGCAGCCAAAATTCCTTCTCTAGAAGAGTAGGTTTGTTCATCTGTAGCTTGATTTGGATTACTAAAATCTGTTTCACATGATCCATTGAGTAAAGAAAGAAAGCAAATAAAACCTAATTTTAAATATCTATATTTTTTCATTTTTTCTAATATTTTATTGGTTAGAAACTTACGCTTATCCCGAACTGATAGGTTCTTGGAATGGGTACGGCTCCAAAATCAAATCCTCTAACATTTCCCTGTCCACCTGTGTTTACTTCGGGGTCCCATCCACTATAATTATCCCAGGAAATCAAATTTCTTCCAACTAGACTAAATCTTACATTGTCAATGTATTGAATAGGATCTTTAATAGAATAAGATAAGGAGACCTCCCTTAATTTGACAAAAGAACCATCTTCCACATATTCTTCAAAAATTCCCGCCTGGGCCCCTCCATATGCCTTTGGTCTGTTTCCACGTAATTCTTCACCTACGTTAGAACCTCCACCAAAAATAACATTATCTAAAAGCCTTCTATTCCAGTTAAAGACATCGAAGCCCTGTACTGCATCAAATTGAATTCTAAAATTAAAATTTTTATAACTGAATTCATTAATAAGAGATCCATACCAATCTGGATTGGGATCTCCAATTACTTTAGCTGTAGATCCATCTTCATTAGTACCTCGAAACGGATAACCAGCATCATCTAAAAGAATCGTTCCGTTTTCATCTCTGGCATAAAATGAACCTCTGAAAACACCTAAAGATTCACCTTCAATTACGTAGTTAGTAGAAAAACTTCCGGCCAAGGCAAATTGTTGACCTGCTACATTCGTTATTTCATTTTCATTACTGGTATATGTTGTGGAAATGTTCCAATTAAAATCATCTGTTCTAATTGGGTTTGCTCTAAGCATAATTTCCACACCCGTATTTTCCAAAGTTCCAACACTTTCAAATCTGGAAGCAAAACCTGCTGAAGGGGCTAACTCTCTATTTAGAAGAAGGTCAGAAACTTTTTGCTGATAATAAGTAAATTCAATTCCTACTCTTCCATTAAACAACCCAGCGTCAAAACCTATTTCAGTTTCAGATTGGCGCTCCGGAGATGCATCTATATTACCAAGCTGCGAACCTAAGATTAAACTATTTTGTCCATTGATTGCCCCTGGGGTGAAATTGGTAAATCGACTAAATGCTGGTAGCGCGCTAAGTCCTCCCGATTGACCCCAGGCTGCACGTAACTTTAAGGTATTAAAAGTATCACCTAAAACATCTTGCCAAAAATCTTCTTCAGAAATTATATAAGAAAAGCCTCCCTTAGCATATAATTGATTACGTTGATCTTCAGCAAAAACTGAAGACCCATCTGTTCTTAACGCACCATTTATATAAAGTTTATTCTTAAATCCAAAAGTTTGTTGTACAAAACCACCCCATAAAGTAAAAGGAATTCTGCTTTCACCCTGTTCTAAGATCCCACCTGAAGTAGCCGTTTCTATCACAGGTGGTAAACCAGTAGCCTGAATGGAAATTGTTTCTATCTCCTGAAATTGATAAGTTCCACCTACTATGGTAGTCGACTCAATATCCTCCGTGAGATCTACAGCATAACTTAAATTTAAATCACTGTTATATTGAAAATTATTTCTGTCAGAACGACGAGCAAAACCATCCCCGATTGAGGAAGTATTATTTACGGGTAAAAAGGCAGTTGCAGATTGGTTATAATAATCTAATCCAAAAACGTAGGATGCGGTTAAATTTTCAGTGATATCTGCATCCAATTTAAAACTGGTAATAAATCGATTTGTTTTATTACCAAAATCAAACCTGTTTACTGCTTCAGCCGGATTCGTTCTGGGAACAAGAAGTGAAGTAACCGGGTACACCCCAGATTCGTTGGGAGCAGGATTAATTGAATTATCGCTAAATAAAAACCCTGTAATCGCACCATAAGCTGCATTAATACCCCCATTTGGCACATCTTCGCTAACACTTCTGGAATAATTAAAATCACCGGTCACCTTTAGCCAATCAAAAGCCTGTTGAACAACATTGGTTTTAAAATTAATCCTGTTAAAATTTGTATTCTTTACAATTCCTTCATTATTGGTTTGAGCCGCCGATATATAATATTGGGTATCCTCGTCTCCTCCACTCATAGAAAGAAAATTTTCTATCCCTATACCGGTTTCAAAAATTTCATCCTGAAGATTATATCTTTGAACCGGTACTGTATTTAAATTATTTCTATCAAACGGATCTTCCCAGGCCAGTGGTGCAGTATTATACTCAATTTCCTTTCTTAGACTGCTGGCTCTTACTGTAGTATTAAAATTAAATACGGTCTCTCCACTTTTTCCCTTTTTGGTAAAGATTTGAACAACCCCGTTATTGGCCCTTGAACCATATATAGCTGAGGCAGCAGCACCCTTTATTACTTCTATTTTAGCAATATCTTCAGGATTTAAATCGGCTAATCTATTTTGAGAATTACCTCCAATATCTACCAACTCATTGCTTGAATTATTTAAAATTACTCCGTCTAAAATATATAACGGTTGGTTGCCTCCTAGACTGCTAGCGCCACGTAAAAGAACCGAGATACCACCTGCAGGATCACCTGAATTTTGCGTCACCAAAGCTCCGGTTATTTTCCCCTGAAGAGCCTGATCTACCTGAACTGAAGCATTATTGGTAAGATTATCGGCATCTACAGAAGATAGGTTAATTGCTAAGGCCCTTTTATTGGTACCAATAACGTTTCCTGTGATTACAACTTCATCTAAATTTAGTAAGTCTTCTGTTAATTCAAAATTAGTCGTAATCATACTATCAGTTCCCAACTCTATGCTTTTACGCTGGGTTTTAAAACCAATATAATCTACTACGATTGTGTAATTTCCTGGCTCTAAATTCGCGGTGAAAGTATAATTTCCATCAAAATCTGTAGATGCACCTCTGTTCGTGTTTTGAAGGAAAACAGCTACACCAGACAAAGGTAAATTAGTCGATTTATCAACAACAGTTCCCTGAAAGCTATATTGTGTTGTTTGTCCAAATACATTTATATTCCCTATAAAAAATAAAGTGAATATTAATCCAATATGGTAATATTTATATCCTAATTTATTATTTTTTTCCATTGCTTATAATTTAAAAGGTTCTTTAAAATTTTGTGCATCTATGTAAGTTGAAGAGAAGCACGGCAATAGTAATAAAGGCTTACGCAATCGTTTTTCCATAATGTAAAATTTGTTTTAATAAATCTGTTAGCTGTTAGTAGAAATACCTATATCCGCTTAAAAATATATAGATTTCTAAACGTTAAATATATGGTAATAATTAAAATGATGAAATTTTAAAGATTTTTTTTAAATAAATACCTGACTTAAATAAAATTTTTATTTAAGTTTTTCCCGATAGGCTTGCACTCCGGCCCGAACACTGCCATAATTTTTTAACAATTCTGAAGCCGTTTTTTCATCTACCCCAAGTTCTTCCATGATCATTCGGGTACCGCGACCTACCAGTTTTTTATTGGAAAGTTGCATATCTACCATTTTGTTGCCTTTAACGCGCCCAAGTTTGATCATAACGCTGGTAGATATCATATTGAGCACGAGTTTTTGTGCGGTACCGGCCTTCATTCGGGTGCTTCCGGTAACAAATTCGGGGCCTGTGATTACCTCTATGGGATATTCACTGGCTGCGGCTAGCGGACTCCCGGAACTGCAGGTGATACAGCCGGTGGCTATTCCATTTTTGCGGGCGGTTTCGATTCCGCCAATTACGTATGGGGTGGTGCCTGAAGCGGCTATTCCCACCAACACATCCTGATTTGAAATTTGATATTCCTGAAGGTCTTTCCAGGCTTGTTCGGTATCATCTTCAGCGTTTTCAACGGCTTTTCTAAGGGCAATATCGCCCCCGGCAATAAGACCTATTACCATATCATCGCTTACGCCATAGGTGGGAGGACATTCCGAAGCATCTAAAACCCCCAGCCTACCGCTAGTTCCGGCGCCTATATAAAAAAGACGGCCCCCTTCCTGCATTTTGGGAACGATTACCTGTACCAGCTTTTCAATGGCAGAGAGTTGTTTTTCAATAGCATCGGGAACGCTTTTGTCTTCTTTATTGATGTTGCTGAGCAACTCCTGGGTGCTCATCTTCTCTAAATCATTATAAATAGAGGACTTTTCGGTATCGGGATTCTTTTGCTGCATTTTTCCTTTTCTTTTTAAATTTTTTATCGACTATTGAGCAGGCATAAAATCTGAAAATACTCCTGCCCCGCTTTCATTATTCCATTCCACTTCAGGACTTCTGAAAAAATTCACTTTCATATTTTCCAGGCGTTGCCCGTGCGAGCCCAGCCTGTTTAAAAAATCATCATAATTTCGGTTTTCCTGGAGGCTCCAACCCACCTCGGCCATCGCTATGCTGCGAGGCCAGAACCTGTCGTCGGCAGCTTCATTGCTCAGTACTTTTTCAGTCCAAACCGGGGCCTCTACCCCGATCACATTTTTATTATTTATTTTAACCGAATACACATTCTTTAAGGAAACACCAGATTTCTTACACCAATTATTGGTAAACTCCTGTCCGGGAATATTGGCATGATCAAAATAAAAGGCTGAACAAATAGACTCTATCTGTCTAACACTTACTTCAGATTTGGTCTTCCCGTTCCAGCGCTGACTGATTAAACTTTCATCTACTTTGGCCTGAGTCACCTCTTCCCAGCCAATTGTCGTCTTTCCAAGACCACGCACTATAGAATCGGCTTTCACTACGAATTCTTTATAGCGTTTATCTTTGATTTCATCGCCACCAATATGCAAATAAGGCCCCTCGGTAATCTCTGCCATTTCGCCCAGGACGGTTGCTACAAATTCATAGATCTCGGGTTTTTCAAGACAGAGTTTGCTCCAGCCCACTTTATACTCATGGAAAAGCGCGGGAGGGGTGGCCATTCTTGGTTCGAGATTGGCAAATTCATCGCAATTAAGCTCGGGATAGGCCATTAAGGCTGAATAAATATGGCCTGGCATATCGATTTCAGGAATTATCATAATGTTTCTCGCCAGGGCATAATCCTGGATTTCCTTATACTGCGCCTGGGTTAAAAATCCAGATTGGCCACCTTTTACAGCGCCCATACTTCCTTTATTCGTTAGTTCAGGCAATTGCTTTATCTCTATTCTCCAACCCTGGTCGTCGGTTAAATGCAGGTGCAGGCGATTGAGCTTATAAAGAGCCATCCTGTCGATATGCTTTTTAATGTACTCTACTCCAAAGAAACTTCTGGAAATATCGAGCATAGATCCACGCCATTCGAAACGCGGAACATCGGTAATGCTTACCTGTTTTAATTCGATTTCTTCGGAAATTTTTCCTTTTTCGATTCCCGCCGGAAGCATTTGTCTAAAGGTTTGCACGGCATAGAATAATCCGACTTCAGAAGCAGCTTCCATCAATACGGCATTTTTTGAAACATCGAGCTTATAGCCTTCCCGGCCCAGCTCTCCTTCCAAATCGGGATTGATCTCAAGGTTGAATCCGTTGCATTCGCCCCCGCGCATTGGGTAAGCCTGCGCCTGGGTATTGTCAAGTAATTTCTTCAGCCAGTTTGCGGCGGTGCGGGCACCCTCTCCGTAGCAAAGCGTGGTTCGCTCTGGGAGACGAAATTTCCCGTTTTTCCATTCGATTTTAGAAGGTGCCGGGATGATATGGTTTATTGCTGAATTTTCTTCCTGGGCATTTATCGCCTGGAAATTCAGAAAAAATGAGAGCAGAAGTAAATAAGAAACGAACTTCATAAGCTTAAAATTTTATTTGATTTTGTGACCTTTTACTGCAAAGAAAAGGATGAATAAATAACAGGGAATAAGTACCCAATATGCATCCTGGGCATTCCAGTTTTCTGCAAGAGCTCCATAGGCTAACGGAATGATAGCCCCTCCGGCTATTCCCATAACCAATAAGGAAGAAGCAGCCTTTGTAAACCTACCTACATTGGCCAGAGCTAAAGGCCAGATGGCAGGCCACATTAATGAGTTAGCTAATCCTAAAAGGGCTATAAATGCCAGGGAGACATAACCTGAAGTAAAGATGGCAATTACAGAAAACAGAATTCCTGTTACTGCTGAAATTTTTAAGGCATTTTCCTGAGTTACCAACCTGGGTATACTCACAATTCCTATTAAATATCCTATCACCATAGCGACCATAGTTCCAGTGGCGAAGTATTTTGCAATACTCAGTGAAACTCCCTGTTCCATCCCATAACTAATAATACTGTCGGCGGCTATTACCTCTACTCCAACGTATAAAAATAGCGCTATTACGCCCAAAATCACATGCGGAAAATCTAAAACGCTCTTCTTCCCTGCATTTTGAAGGCTGAGGTCTTCATCTTCTTCATCGGTATCTATTTCTGGTAAGCTCGATTTAAAAACCCATAAGGCCAGCAATAGCAACACGATGATAATTCCTATATAAGGCGGAATTACTCTCAGGGCCATTGCATCTAATTCTTCAATTCGTTCGGCTGCGCTAAGGGTAGAAATTTTTGCCTGCAATTCATCGGCCTTATCCAGCTGCAGGAAAAATCCGATAAGGATCGGGGCAATTCCACCTGCTAATTTGTTGCAAATCCCCATTATACTAATGCGCTTTGCTGCACTTTCAGCCGGCCCAACTATGGTTACGTAAGGATTCGAAGCGGTTTGTAAAATTGCCAGGCCGCTACCCATAATAAACAGGCCGGCAAGAAAAAGAAAATAGGTACGCATAATGGCAGCCGGAATAAATAACAGGGCTCCCACAGCCATAACTATGAGCGCTACAGACATACCTTTTTTGAATCCTAACCAATTTAGAGTCTTGGTAGAAATTGGCGCCATCACCACATAGGCTATATAAAAGGCAAAAGTGACAAAGAAGGATTGGAATTTTGTTAATTCACAGGCAATCTCGAGATAAGGTATTAATAGGGAGTTTAACCAGGTTACAAAACCGAAAATGAAGAAAAGCGCTCCAATTATGATGATCGACTTATTGGTGCTGCTATTAGATGCCTGAGCTTGTGCTGCCATAATTCAAAGAATGTTGTAAGGTTTATTACTGTTAAACAAAACCTTAGGATTTCCTAACAAACCTATAATAAAAATGCTTCCTACAAAAAAAAGAAACTTTTTTAAAAACCCGGCTACTTATTCTAAATTTTTATAAAAACAGAATAGCTTTTAAAAATTTTTGGCCTTAAAGAAAATCCGGCGCAAAAAAAGTCTCAGCAGAATTTTAAAAAGCAATTGAGAGCTTAAAGCTTGCGAAAATTTACGCATTTCGGGATTAAAAGGATTCGAAGCCTTCTTTAAAATACCCTATATTTGTACACTTTAATTTTGAAGGTGAATTGCCTTCTTTTCAGTATAGATTAGAATATGAAGCATATACGCAACTTTTGCATCATCGCACACATAGATCACGGAAAAAGTACCCTTGCCGACCGACTTTTAGATTCTACCGGCTCGGTGACCGATCGTGAAAAACAGGAACAACTGCTGGACAGTATGGACCTGGAACGCGAACGTGGCATCACGATTAAAAGTCACGCCATTCAAATGGATTATGTGTATAAAGGTGAAAAATATGTGCTTAATTTAATCGATACTCCCGGCCACGTGGATTTCTCTTATGAGGTTTCGCGCTCTATCGCTGCCTGTGAAGGAGCTTTGCTGGTGGTAGATGCGGCGCAAAGTATACAGGCACAAACCATTTCTAACCTGTATTTAGCCCTGGAAAATGACCTGGAGATCATTCCGGTCTTGAATAAGGTAGATCTCCCCAGCGCAAACCCCGAAGAAGTAACCGATGATATCGTAGATCTTTTGGGGTGTGATCCTGCCGATGTGATCCCTGCCAGTGCAAAAACAGGAGTGGGAATTGAAGAAATTCTTGAAGCCATTATCACCCGTATCCCGGCTCCCAGCGGAAAAGTAGATGCACCGCTAAGAGCGCTGATTTTCGATTCGGTTTATAACCCGTTTCGTGGGGTTGAAACCTATTTCAGGGTAATTAACGGAAGTATTAAAAAAGGTCAGAATATCAAGTTTGTAGCTACCGGAAAAAATTACTTTGCCGATGAAGTAGGTACTTTAAGGCTAAAACAGCAACCCAAACAGGAAATAAAAACCGGGGATGTAGGTTACCTCATCACCGGAATTAAAGATGCCCGCGAGGTAAAAGTGGGTGATACCATTACCGATGCAAAAAATCCAACCACCGAGGCTGTTGCCGGTTTCGAGGATGTAAAACCTATGGTATTCGCCGGAATTTACCCTGTAGATACCGAAGATTACGAAGAACTGCGCAGTTCGATGGAAAAGCTTCAGCTTAACGATGCCTCTCTTGTTTTTACCCCCGAGAGTTCTGCAGCGCTTGGCTTTGGATTTCGTTGCGGATTTTTAGGAATGCTTCACCTGGAGATCATTCAGGAGCGGCTGGAGCGAGAATTTAATATGACTGTGATCACCACCGTTCCCAACGTGTCTTACCACGCCTATACCAATAAGAACCCCGATGATCTTATCCTGGTAAATAATCCTTCAGACCTGCCGGAGCCTTCTTCCTTAAATCGTGTTGAAGAACCATTTATAAAGGCGACCATCATTACCAAGGCCGATTATGTTGGGAATGTGATGAGCCTTTGTATCGAAAAAAGAGGGGAAATCACCAACCAAACTTATCTTACCACCGAACGCGTGGAACTATCGTTTGATATGCCTCTGGCCGAAATTGTTTTTGATTTCTACGACCGGCTAAAAACCGTATCCCGGGGCTATGCTTCTTTCGATTACTCCCCTATCGGAATGCGACAATCTAAACTGGTAAAGGTAGATGTGCTTCTTAACGGAAATGTGGTAGACGCCCTCTCTGCCCTGCTTCACGTAGATAATGCCTACGATATAGGTAAGAAAATGTGTGAAAAGCTGAAGGAACTAATTCCAAGACAACAATTCGATATTCCTATTCAGGCGGCTATAGGGTCTAAAATTATTGCCCGGGAAACCGTAAAAGCCCTGCGTAAAGACGTTACCGCCAAATGTTATGGAGGAGATATTTCTCGGAAGAGAAAACTTCTTGAAAAGCAGAAAAAGGGTAAAAAACGAATGCGACAGGTTGGAAATGTAGAAATTCCACAGGAAGCCTTTATGGCAGTGCTGAAGTTGAATGATTAGATTCTAAATTTTTATATTTTTTACTAAGGCCTCGCTGGAATTTCGAGGCCTTTTTATTTTTATGAAGTTTTTTAATTTTGTTAGTCCACCAACTTCAGACTAAAGACTAAATATAATGGCGGGACATAGCAAATGGGCGAATATCAAGCATAGAAAGGGCGCACAGGATAAAAAACGCGCTAAACAATTTACCCGGGCGATCAAGGAAATTAGTGTGGCTGTAAAAGAAGGTGGCGGGCCAGATCCCGAGGCCAATCCGGCGTTGCGAAACGCTATTTCCAACGCCAAGGGAGTGAATATGCCCAAAGACACCATCGAGCGCGCAATAAAGAAAGCCAGCGGCGCCGATGCCGATAATTATGAATTGGTAAGCTTCGAGGGCTATGGCCCAAATGGCATCGCTTTTTTCGTTGAGTGTACCACCGATAATACCAACAGAACTGTAGCCTCGGTGCGTTCCATTTTTTCGAAAAATGGCGGAAACCTGGGAACTAATGGTTCTCTTGAATTTCTTTTTGATAAAAAAGGGGTCTTTGTAATTGAACGCGAGAAAATCGCCATGAACCTGGAAGAATTTGAATTGGAACTCATCGAAGGCGGAGCCACCACAATCGAAAAAGAGGAAGATTTTATCACGGTTTATACTGAATTTACCAATTTCGGACTTATGTCTTCAAAACTTGAAAATCTCAATATTGAAGCAAAATCTTCAGAAGTTCAAAGAATCCCAATGAACCGATTGGAACTTCCTGTAGCAGATGCAAAGAAAATACTTGAGCTGGCCGATAAATTTGAGGATGATGAAGATGTGCAAAATGTGTATCACAACCTCGAAATCACCGATGAATTAATGGACGCTGTGGAAGAATAGGCCTTTTCCTATTCAAATTTTTCGGCTTCAATTATTGCGGGTACACAATAATCCTGGTGTTTTCTTCAAAGTATTTTTCCATTTTATAGGGAATACTTTCCAGTATCTCCCGGTAAGCCGGAGTTCCCCTTCTGGCACTAACCAGCATAATGATATCTTCAGACCCCAAATCTCTGGCGATAACAAGAAAATCATCCCAGTTGTTGAATTTTTTAAATTCAAAAGGCGCTCTAAGATTCAATTCTTCGGTTTTGGACTCTATGCTTTGTTGGGTTTTTTCTGAACAGTACATCACAATGGGAATGCTCAATTCTTCGGCCATTTTGATCACTTTTTTAAGCCATAGTTCAAATCCCGGCATTTCTTCAAAACCAACAGGAGCCGTTACAATTAATTTTTCGTTAGTAGCCCAGGGTTTGCGCACGTCACATAGAAAAACAGTTTTTTTGGTTTGATCTATTATGCTTTGCATCTTCTCCCCGATTACAACTTCATCTCCCGAACTGGTAGGCCATCCCATAATGATGAGATCGGCGATCAATTCACGGGATTTGCGGGAGATTCCCTGCGCCACATCCTGGTCTATGGTAGCGGTAATATCCACATCGGTTTCTGAAGCCGAAGCCTGTGATACAAATCCGTCGAGTTTGTTTTTGGCCTGTGCTATATTCAATTCGGCCTGTTCATCGTTTGGTACTACTGAAAGAATCGAAACCGGATTTAGCGAAGCTTTATCCTTGATTAAAATGGCAAACTCTACCAACTTATCGAAATTCACCATATTGGCCAGAGGTAACAGGATGGTTTCCATCTTGTAGGTCTCAGTTTGCTTGATCTCTTCAGGATTGATATCCTTTTTTTCAGCCAGCATTTTGGCGGTTGCCTTTTCAGTAGCAAATGTGGCCACAATCGAGGTGATTAGAATAAGAATAATAGTTCCGTTAAGAATATTGATATCTATAATTTCAGCATTATAACCCACAATGATCACGGCCAGGGTGGCAGCGGCGTGCCCCGAGCTTAAGCCAAAAATTACTTTTCGCTGGGCTGCAGTGTATTTAAAAGCCAGTTGTGTGAAAAATGCAGCCAGCCATTTCCCTGAAATTGCAACTATAGAAAGGGTTAATGCCACGGCTATAGCCATCCAGCCCGTTAGAATTACGCTTATATCTACCAACATTCCCACGCTTATAAGGAAAAATGGGATGAACAATGAATTTCCCATAAATTCAATTCGGTTCATAAGGGCTGAAGAATGAGGAATAAGACGGTTAAGGCCCAATCCCGCCAGGAAGGCTCCAATAATGTCTTCTACCCCGGCCAATTCAGCCAGAAAGGCGGCCAGGAAAACCACGGCAAGCACGAAAATATAATGGGAATGTTTTTCTTTTTCGAGTCTTGTAAAAAACCATTTTGCGATTCGCGGAACCAGAAAGAACATGATAGCCACAAAAATACTGAGGGAGATCACCAGGCGAATCCAAAAATCCATACTCAGGCCACCTTCCTGGGCATTTCCGAGAATTACCGCAAGAATTATAAGTACAGCAGTATCGGTTAAAATGGTGCCTCCAACGGTAATGGCCACGGCTTCATTTTTAGAGACCCCCATCTTGCTTACAATAGGATAGGAAATCAGCGTATGGGTAGCAAACATACTGGCGGTGAGAAAGCTGGCGTTGAAATCGTAATTCAGTAAATAATAACAAACCGGAAAACCGATAGCCAGCGGCAAGATGAAGGTGAAAAATCCAAAAAGCAAACTTTTATTTCTATTGATTTTGAATTGATTCATATCCAGTTCCAGACCCGCGATAAACATGATATACAACAACCCGATCTTGGAGAATAGGTCTATAGCGGCATTTTGTTCCAAAAGACCGGCACCATAGGGCCCGATGATAATTCCGCTTATGATTAATACGATAATACCGGGAATGTTCAATCTCCTGAAGAGAATTGGGGAAATAAGAATAATTAAAAGAATAAGGGCAAAAACCAGAACAGGATTTGAAAAAGGCAATTCAAATTCGTGTTGTAAAATTTCGAGAAATTCATTCATAGTTCAGTCTATTGGCCGGGTATAGTTTAAAACTTCCCCCTTAATATCTCGCATAATTTAGCTGAGGAAAGCTTAGTAAAAATAGGAAAATAGTAGCATCCCACCATTTCCCCCTTCGCTTTTATAGATTCCCTAACATTCGGTTATGGCGGGCTAATCGCAGTCTTAATTTTGTTGAAATTCAAATAAAACCTATTTTACGGCTGCTAACCACCACTTCACTATGGAAGAACTCAATATTTTAAACATTCTCATCATCTTAATAGCCGCCTGGATAGGAGGTTCGGCAGCGAAACGTTTTGGTTATCCTGCGATTTTGGGAGAGCTGGTCATAGGGATAGTTTTGGGTCCTGCCGTATTTGGGCTTATGGAAACTTCAGAAATGCTCAATGTGCTTGCCGAGGTGGGAATCATTTTGCTTATGGTATATATAGGCCTGGAAATTAATTTCAGAGACCTGGGCAAGGCCAGTTGGGCCGGGTTATTAGCGGCAGTAGGTGGGTTTATCGTGCCTTTTGCCCTGGGTTATTATACCATAATCTGGTTTGGGGGAACTCAAATCGCGGCGGTTTTCGTCGCTATTGCCGTGGGGGTCACCTCCCTGGCAACAAAAAGCCGCATTCTGGTCGATTTAAAATTGCTCAATACCCGAATTGCCTACGTGCTTATGGCCGGTGCCCTTATTTCAGATACCCTGGCCCTGGTGATTTTTGCTGGAATTATTAGTTATGTAGATGCAGGAAATATTGATACCCTGAGCATAGCCTGGGTAGCTACTAAAGCCATACTTTTCTTTGCTGCGACTGTGCTCGCCGGGATTTACCTGATGCCTTTACTTGGCAGGTATCTCACCAAAATGGATGTGAAAAGCCGCACCATGCATTTCACCCTTATTCTCATCATTGTTTTTCTGTTTTCAGAACTGGCAGAAATGGCAGGGCTTCACAGTATTTTAGGAGCATTTATGGCGGGGCTATTCATTAGAGACGGGGTTTTTAACCGACAAATTTCAAAAGAGGTAACCAATATTTTTCACGATATCTCGATAGGTTTTTTGGCCCCTATTTTCTTTGTGACTGCCGGGTTTAACGTAACCCTCGATGTTTTTCAAACCGATTTAATACTACTGGTAGCGGTGATTGGAGTAGCTATGCTGGGGAAAATCCTGGGAACCGCATTATTCTACCTTCCCAGCGGTTATGGCTGGCGCGAAGGAATTACCGTGGGAACCGGGATGAATGGCCGTGGCGCCGTTGAAATTATTATTGCAGGAATTGGCCTGCAAATGGGAATTATCACTGCTGAAATTTTTTCCATTCTTGTATTTATGGCCATACTCACCACGCTTACCGTGCCCGTATTTTTAACCTGGACTACCAACTGGCTGAAAAAAAGAGGAGAATTAATTCACCAGGAATCCAGGCAGGGTTATCTCATTCTGGGGGCTAATCCGCTGGGGATTTACCTGGCCAATAAACTCAAAGGCGATACCGATATCACTCTTGTCGATGCCAACCGGGATTTTGTAAATGCTGCCCAAAAAGAAGGTTTTAAAGCCTTGCACGGAAATATTTTAAAGGAAGAAACCATGGAAGAGGCCAAAGCAGCTGAAAAATCGACTTTTATCGCCCTTACCGGAAACAGCGAAATCAACCTGCTGGCCGCCAGGCAGGCCGATGAATTCTTTTACGTACCCAATAAATATGTGTTGGTTGCTCCCAGTAAAGATGGTGCCGATGTAGACCTGCTGGACCCCGTGGGCGCTTCCTCTATGTTTGCCAACAAAACCGACCCCGATCCCTGGATTCATCGCCTAAATACCGGGAATTTCAGAGAAACTGAAGAACTTATCGAAGAAGAAATTTCTACGCGGGAGTGGGTTAAAAATCATCGAAGCACAAATGGAGAAATTTTACCCTTGGTGATTAAAAACCAACAGGGAAGTACCCGTCCCTTTCATTACAGGGATGACATTTTACCCGATGAAAAAGTGATTTTTTTAGTGGATCATAAATAAACTCGGTTTTCTTCCCGGCATTTATTAATTTGCATACCCGCAAAAATTTTGTAATTCATGAAATTATATCCTATTGAAGCCGGGAATTTTAAACTCGACGGCGGAGCTATGTTTGGGGTAGTCCCCAAAAGCCTCTGGCAACGAACCAACCCGGCCGATTCAAATAATATGATAGATATCGCAGCCCGCTGCCTTCTCATTGAAGATGGCGACAAGCTCATTCTAATCGATAATGGTTTGGGAGATAAGCAAGACGAAAAATTCTTCAGTTACTATTACCGCTGGGGAGATCATTCGCTTGATAAATCTTTAAAAAAAGCCGGATTTCATCGAGATGATATCACCGATGTTTTCCTTACTCATTTGCATTTTGACCATTGCGGTGGAAGCATTCAATGGAACAAAGACCGCAGCGGATTTGAACCGGCCTTCAACAATGCCCGCTTCTGGAGCAATAAGGAGCACTGGGAATGGGCCACCAAACCCAACGCCCGCGAAAAAGCTTCTTTTTTAAAAGAAAATATCTTGCCTATGCAGGAGAGCGGCCAGTTGAATTTTATTGATCGTAAAAATGGAGAGCAAAAGGTAAATGCTGAAAATTTAGGTTTTGACGTACTGTTTGTAGACGGGCATACCGATAAACAAATGATTCCGCATATTACCTACAAAGGCAAAAAGCTGGTGTTTATGGCCGATCTTTTGCCTACCGCAGGCCACGTGCCTTTGCCTTATGTAATGGGTTATGATACCCGCCCATTATTAACGCTTTCAGAAAAAGAAAAATTTCTTCAGAAGGCAATAGAAGAAGAATATTTCCTGTTTATGGAACACGATGCGCATAACGAGATCATAAGTCTGAAAAATACAGAGAAAGGTCCCAGATATGATAAAACCTATACCTTTAACGAGTTATTCAATTAAAAACAAGCTATGAAAATACCTTTTTATCGTCCCCTGGCCGCGGCTGCTTTTGCGGTCTTGCTTTCGGCCTGTAGCAGTAGTGCACCCACTATTGTTTCCACCCCAATTTCGAATATAGATTCTATCCCTTTAAAAATCAGTGACCTTTCTGAAACCCAGCTTAAGGGTTGGGGGGGAGCCGATTTGATTGCGGACACCATCCCGGGAATGAGTGTGGATAAGGCCTATACTGAAATCATTAAAAATCAAAAAGGAAAACGGGTTATCGTCGCGGTGATAGACAGCGGGGTAGATATAGAGCACGAAGACCTGCAGGGCAGTATTTGGAGGAACCCGAATGAAATTCCGAATAACGGAAAAGACGATGATAACAACGGTTATGTAGACGATATACACGGCTGGAATTTTCTGGGTGATGCGGTAAAAGAAAATATGGAATATACCCGTATTTACAAGCGCCTGCGCCCAAAATATGAAAACAAACCTGCCAGTTCGATCTCTACTGCAGATAGAGCTGAATATATCTATTACCAGGAAGCCAAAGCCGAGTATGAAAAGGAATATTCTGAAACCACGCAGAATATCAATCAATATCAGCAAATCAAGCAACAATTGGTCAATGCCCACGCGGCAGTAAGTTCACAATTGGGAACCGAAGATTACACCAAAGAAGATTTATCGGCCCTACAAACCGACAATCAGCAACTTATGCAGTATAAGGCGATGCTGCAGCAAATTCAGGATAATGTAAATGAAAATATTCCTGAAGCCTTAGCCGAGCTCGATGAGGCCATCGAGTACTACCAGGATAGACTGGATTCCCATTTTAATATGGAGCTCGACGGGAGAGCCATAGTTGGTGACGATCCCTATGACATCAATGATACCGACTACGGAAATCCTAATGTGATGGGACCTTCTTCAGATAAAGAAGATTTAAAACACGGGACCCACGTGGCGGGGATTATTGCGGCCAATCGCGATAACAATATCGGGATTAAAGGAGTGGCAAACAATGTAGCTATCATGACGCTTAGAGCCGTACCCGATGGAGACGAATACGATAAAGATATCGCCCTCGCCATACGTTATGCCGTAGACAATGGTGCCAGCATCATCAATACCAGCTTCGGAAAATATTTTTCTCCAAATCCTGAATGGGTGGAAGATGCGATTCGCTATGCCGCCGAAAATGATGTGCTTATCGTTAATGCAGCCGGAAATGAAAGTACCGATTTAGAGGTAAAACGCGTTTATCCAAACGACCAGAATCCCGATAATCCTGAAGAATTCGTGGATAATTTCCTAACCGTAGGAGCTTTAAATTATGAGTATGGATCTGGTCTTGTAGCCGGATTTTCAAACTACGGAATTAGAAACGTGGATGTTTTTGCACCCGGCACCAAAATCTGGTCTACCACACCAAATAACGAATACGAATATCTACAGGGAACTTCTATGGCAGCACCGGCGGTAAGCGGGGTTGCAGCCATTATAAGATCATTTTATCCAAAATTAACCGCCGCCCAGGTAAAACAGGTAATTATGAATAGCGGATTACCGGTTAAGGCCAGAGTTAGAGTAGGAGAAGAGCAAAGCCAGGTAAAGGATTTTGCTGAACTTTCTACTTCAGGTAAAATGGTAAATCTCTATAACGCCTTAATTTTAGCTTCACAGACCAAATAATAAAACTTACTTATGAAGAAAATCATCTTAAGCCTAAGCCTTTTAATTTCAGGATTGGGTTTTGCTCAAAACAATACTTCCTACTGGCAACAGCACGTAGATTATACGATGGAAGTCGATATGAACGTTGAAAATTTCCGGTATACGGGAAAACAGGAATTGGTATATACCAATAACTCTCCAGATACGCTTTACCGGGTATTTTATCATCTTTATTTCAATGCTTTTCAGCCCGATTCTGAGATGGATATTCGCTCAAGAACCATACAGGATCCCGATAGGAGAGTGGGTGACAGAATCTCAAAACTTAGCCCCGAGCAGCAGGGATACTTAAAGATTTCCAATCTCACACAGGATGGAAAAGCTCTTGAAAATAAAGTTTCGGGAACTGTTTTAGAAGTTGAACTCGATAAACCTATTTTACCCGGAACGAAAACCACCTTCAAGTTGGATTTCGAGGGGCAGGTGCCTGAGCAAATTAGAAGATCGGGAAGAAATTCTTCTGAAGGCGTGGCACTTTCTATGAGCCAGTGGTTTCCTAAACTCGCCGAATACGATTTTGAAGGCTGGCACGCCGATGCCTACATTGGCAGAGAATTTCACGGCGTATGGGGTGATTTTGATGTAAAACTAAGCATCGATAAAAATTATACCGTAGCCAGCACTGGCTATCTTCAAAACCCTAATGAGATTGGTCACGGTTACGAAGATGAAGGCGTAAAGGTAAAGCCTGCAAAAGGTCAAAAACATACCTGGCATTTCGTAGCTCCACAGGTGCACGATTTCACTTGGGCTGCAGATCCTGAATATATTCACGATAAACGAACCGCCAGCGATGGTACAGTGCTTCATTTCTTTTACAAAGACAATGAAGAGATCAAAGAAAACTGGAAAAATCTTCAGCAGAAAACCGAAGATCTCCTGGTGTTTTTCAATGAGCATATAGGCCCCTATCCCTGGGATCAATATACCGTAGTGCAGGGCGGTGACGGCGGAATGGAATACGCCATGTTAACCCTAATCACCGGAGAGCGCAGTTTTGGTAGCCTTGTAGGAGTAACAGCCCACGAACTCGCTCACGCCTGGTTTCAGCATTTAATGGCTACCAACGAGAGCAAACACGAATGGATGGATGAAGGTTTTACCACCTATATCTCGAGCCTGGCGATGAATGAAGTGATGGATCAAAATTCTGAAAATCCACATTCTGGTTCTTACCGCAGCTACCTGGCCCTGGCCAATTCGGGAGTGGAGCAGCCGCAGAGTACCCACGCCGACAGGTTTGCGCTAAATGGGGCTTATGGTGCTTCAGCTTATTCTAAGGGAGCTGTATTTTTGGCTCAGTTAGGTTACATCATCGGGGAAGAAAACCTTCAAAAAACCTTAAAAAGATATTACCACGACTGGAAATTTAAACATCCCACTCCAAATGACTTTATTCGTGTAGCCGAAAAAGTTTCGGGAGCAGAACTGGATTGGTATTTAATGGATTGGACTCAAACCACCAATAAAATCGACTATGCTATCGCTGAAGTTTCCGAAGAAAACCAGGGAACAAAAGTTAAATTACAGCGAAACGGGCTTATGCCAATGCCGGTAGAGGTAGAGGTGACCACCACAGGAGGAGAGACCAGCCTTTATTATATCCCGCTGAGAATGATGCGATGGGAAAAACCATTGGCAGATGACTCAAAGAAAATTTTGGAAGATTGGGCCTGGGCCTATCCAACTTATGAAATGAGCCTGGATATCCCGCTTTCTGAAATTGCAAAAATTGAGATCGATCCTTCGCAGATGATGGCCGATGTTAACCGCGAGGATAATGTTTATGAAGCTGAAAATACTTCAGAATAATACATTTTCAACATTTTTCAAAAAGCCTTCCTCTGCAGGGAGGCTTTTTTATGGCCTTCAGCCAAAAGACACGGCTTAATTTTGGTTACTTTTGAGCTATGGATCAAAGCTTCGGAAAAAAAGAAAAACTCAAGAGTAAAATTATCATAGACCGGCTGTTCACCGAGGGCAGGCAGTTAAAGAAATTTCCGCTTAAGCTGGTTTATCTTCCATTGGAGCAGGCTGGAGAAAGTCAGTTTCAGGTTGCGGTATCGGTTCCGAAAAAACTGATAAAAACAGCCGTTAAAAGAAACAGAATCAAGCGCCTGATGCGCGAAATTTACCGAAAAAATAAGTACCTTGTTGACAATGAAATCAATAAGTCATACGCCTTAATGTTTATTTATATTTCCAGGGAAGAAAGCAGTTATTCACAGTTGGAAAAATGCATTCGGCATATTTTTAAAAATTTTAATGAAAAGGAAACGAGCGATGAAAAATAGAGTTTTAAAAGCCGGATTTGTACTAATAACTGGAGCCTTCTTAGTGATGGGAAGCACCACCTACCGCAGCGATTTTTTCGAGATCGCCAAGCAAATTGAAATCTTCACCACTTTGTTCAAGGAGATCAATATGAACTATGTAGAGGAAACCAACCCTGCAGAGCTAATGGATACCGCTATCCAATCTATGCTGGCCGATTTGGATCCTTACACCAACTATTGGAACGAGCAGGATGTTGAGGCTGCAAGAATTAACAACTCGGGAGAATATACCGGCATTGGAGCTGCGGTGAAAGCAGGAAAGGATAAACTTACCATCCTGGAAACCTATAAAGATTATCCTGCCGACAAGGCCGGTTTAAAGCCCGGAGATGAACTTCTGGAGATTGGAGGGATACGTGTTGAAGATTTTCAGGAAGATGCGGGAGAATTGCTTAATGGAGCTGCCAACAGCCCGGTTGAAATAAAATACCAAAGGCAGGGCGACATTAAAACCACCACTTTAACCCGTGGTTCTGTAAACCTGAAAGCTGTTCCATTTTACCGCCTGCTGGACGATAACAGCGGCTATATTGTACTTTCGCGATTCAACGCCAAAGCTTCCAGCGAAGTGGCCAGGGCTTTAAAAGATTTAAAAAATCAGGGAGCCGATAAGATCATTCTGGATTTAAGAGGTAACCCGGGCGGATTGCTGGGAGAGGCGATAAATGTGAGCAATATTTTTATTCCCAAGGGAGAACTTATCACTACCACAAAATCGGTCATCGATAAATACAACAAGGAATATTTCACTCAAAAAGAGCCGATAGACAGTAAAATCCCGTTAACTGTGCTGCTGAACGGAAGAAGTGCCTCGGCCAGTGAAATCGTGGCCGGAGCGGTGCAGGATTTAGACAGGGGAGTGGTTATTGGTGCGAGAAGCTTCGGAAAAGGTTTGGTGCAAAGACCCAAAGAGCTGGCTTATGGCACCCAGTTAAAAATCACAATTTCCAGATATTATACTCCCAGCGGAAGGTGTATTCAGGCTTTAAATTACCGCAACAGGGATAAGGAAGGAAATGCCCTAAAAAATGAATCTTTTACTGAATTCTCTACCCGAAACGGTAGAAAGGTATTTGACGGAGGCGGCATTGAACCCGATATAAAACTGGAGACTTCAGCTTATTCTGAGATTACCACAGCCTTGTTGGTACAGGATGCTATTTTTGATTTTGCTACTGATTATTACTATAAAAATGAGCTACAAAAACCTGAAAATTTTCAGTTCACTGAAGCTAACTGGAATGACTTTAAAACATATCTTCAGAAGATAGATTTCACCTACCAAACCAATACTGAAAAGGAATTGGAAAAATTACTGGCTACAGCCAAAGATGAGGGGATGGAACAATTGGTGCTTCCGCGCTATAAGGAGATTTCAACAGCAATTGAAGCCGATAAAAAACAGGAACTGGAAGATAAAAAACCTGAAATCACCAGTTTATTAACCGATGAGATCATCAAGCGATATTTTTATAAAGAAGGTTTATACGAATATTATGTGCAGCATAATCCTGAAATAAAGGAGGCACAAAAAGTATTAAACGATGCTACTCGTTATTCCACTATTCTGAAATAGCATAATTCACCATCGCGATATGCGGAATTCCATCTTCCAGGTAAGGTTCCCCGGTTTGGTGAAATCCGTGCGTTTCGTAAAAGGCTGTAAGATAGCGCTGTGCCGAAAGTTTGATTTTTTCAGTTTTAAAATGGGTTTTTATAGCTTCGATCGAAACAATCATAATGCGATGCCCATAACCAAATTTTCGCTGATTCATTTTTACCACCACCCGGCCTATGGCAGCAGCCTCAAAGTAATATCCGCTGTCAAAACAACGGGTATAGGCGATGATTTTTCCATCTTTTTTTCCTAAAATATGCAGGGCATCCCGGTCTTTGCCATCGATATCCTGGTACACGCAATTTTGTTCTACCACGAACACTTCAGACCTTAGCTGAAGTATGTTATATAATTCATCTAAATTAAGTTCTTCAAACTTTTTTATTTCTATCTGCATCTAGTCCTGTACTATTAAATCTTTATTTCCGTCGCGTCCAAATTCGGGTTGAATATTTACGTGGTTGATGTTGAATTCCTTATAAACCAGTTCCTCAATTTGAGCGCGAATAATATTGAATTCCTGTAAGTTGATATTTTCGTTAAAGTCTACGTGGGCTTCCAGGTGGGTCTCATCTTCATTCAATTGCCAAACATGAACGTGATGTACGTTGTTAATAACCGGAATTTCAGCAATTTTCTCGGCGATTTCTTCCAAAGTGATATCGGTAGGAGTAAAGAGCATCAACACCCGGGTTGAGTTTTTAAGCAAATCCCAGCCAACTACTATAAGATAAAGAGCGATGGCTAAAGTAAGTGCCGAGTCTACCCAGTACATCTCGTAGTATTTCATCAATAATCCGCCGGCAAGCACAGCCACAGAGGCCAGCATATCGGTAAAAAGGTGAATATAAGCCGATTTAAGGTTCATATTAACCTTGCTATCTCTTTTCAATAGCAACACGCTGAAACCATTGCCTAAAATCGCAAAAACAGCCAGCCAGATCACAAGGCCCGAATCTATAATTTTAGGGTTTCTGAATCTATCAATCGCCTCTATAATGAGCCATACGGCAACCACTATTAAAGAAGCGGCATTCACAAAAGCAGCGATTATTTCGGCTCTTTTATATCCAAAGGTTTTATTGAGACTGGCTTCCTTTTTTGCCAGTTTATGCGCTATTAAACTTATCACAAGCGAAATAACATCGCTGAAGTTATGCAGCGCATCAGAAAGCAGCGCGAGACTCCCACTTATAAAACCACCGATTACCTGGGCCAGGGTAATAAATGTATTAAGGAGGATGGTAATTATTAAATTACGTCCCGCTAATTGACCGTGATAATGGGTATGATCGTGGTGAGAGTGCGAATGCTTATGTGACATTAATTTTGCACCGGGATTTTATCGATTCGGTTTTGATGACGGCCTCCTTCAAAAGGGGTTTCTAAAAAGGTCTTCACCATATCCAGGGCCTGGTTTTCTGAAACAAAACGGGCAGGAATACTTAAAATATTGGCATTGTTATGCTCTCTGGCAAGTTTGGTAATTTCACTGGTCCAGCATAAAGCCGATCTTACACCCTGGTGCTTATTGGCGGTCATATTTGCACCATTCCCACTGCCACAAATAATAATACCGAAATCTACTTTTGAATTTTCAACATCATTGGCTACGGGATGCACAAAATCGGGATAATCTACGCTATCATTAGAGTTAGTACCATAATTGGTTACTTCAATTCCTCTTTCTTTTAGCAAATCAACTACCTTTTTTTTGTATTCGGTACCGGCGTGATCGTTTCCTATGGCGATTTTCATAATATGGGTTTTAGGAGAACAAAGTTAAGAAATTGGGTTATTAACCGTAATAAACAGCCTTGTTAATTACTTTTTAAAGTGACTTAATTTTCAAGGTATTGCGTTTTACACAAACATGTGGATAAACTTTGATGATTAAATAAAAAAGAGATTTGCTTTATACGGGTAAAATTTCAATAGCAACTTTTTTCTGGATAACTCAAATTATAAGTGGGTTATTTTTGGCAAAGTTATGAGCAATCAAAAACAGGTTGTAAACAAGAATTTTTATGAAAGTTTTCAAGCGCTGCTATTAAGATTTCTTTTTCAACTATTGTTAACTAAGTCTTAAAATCATTAGAGAATCAGGACTTTAAAAATTTAAAGCAATGTTAATAAGTTGTTAGTGAATACAAGTATCGGATTTAACAAATAAAGCTTCAGAATTTTATTGCACAAATTAACAGCCCATAATACACCATCATTTTTAATTTTTTAAAAAAGAAGAAATAAATAATAATAATAAGCTTGTTAACAACTATACGATGCGAAGATGATTTGGATCTTCATTAAACCGATCGAAAATCTTTTTTGCTTTTTCAAAGTCGTCGAAGTGAACCAGTAAATCTATTCCTCCCAGGGCGTAGGAATAAAAAGGTAGCAAGCCTATTAAAGTATCATTTTTTAGCAAATATCTAATGCCTTCCTGGTCAAAGACCAGCCGCAATACGGCGTATTCGTGGGGATAAGTGAAGCTGGCCAGAAAAGTGAACTCTTTCATAGTATTAAAAATGAGTTACTTAAAGATAGCACTTAAACCTGAAAAGCTGCCCTGTTAATTTGCTGCACCGGGGAGATATGCAAATCGATTTCAGATTTCTTGTTTAAGGAACGATTTACATACCCAATTGTACCTAAAATACCCAACAAAAAAATGAGGATAAAAAGAAGTGATATGCTTTGCGATTTTTTCATCTCCCTGGTTTTCAGAATCTAAAATTAGCTATTTAGGCCAATTTTAAAGTTAATTCAAATTTAAGAATGTTTTAAGATAACTTTTACATTTTCAAATTTTATACCAAATTTTAGGGGTTTTCCCTTATTCATTTCGCAGGGTATATTTTCTTAAAATTTTCACATTTAAATTCTGCTTAACAAAACTTTACACTCAAATTAATCTATTGTAACTTATATGCAGTAATTTTATCCATTATTACAAAAGAATGAGTAAACAGAAGAAAAAAAAGAACCCTGCAGGGCAGGGAGATCTGGCCAGGAGTATTACAGGAATAATGAGAAAAGAGGCCGGGAAAACATTTAATTACAAACAAATTGCTGCCAAACTTGGCGTTAATGATGCCAACAGCCGCAATCATATTATTCGAAAACTTGCCCAACTGGCGGCCAAGAATCAGATTGAAGAGGTTGAAAGAGGTAAGTTTAAGATAAATTCATCTAAAGATTACTATACCGGGATTCTCGATATGACTACCAAAGGCTTTGGCTATGTGGTGGTTGAGGATTTAAACGACGATATTTTCATCTCGCAAAATAATCTCAACACTGCTTTTCATGGCGATGAGGTTGAAATCTATGTTTTCAACAGGCGAAGAAATAAGAAATCTGAAGGTGAAGTAACCCGTATTATTAATCGAAAACGCAATGAATTTGTTGGGATTCTTCAACTGAAGAAAGAATTTGGTTTTGTGGTGATCGATGATCCCAAGATGTATACCGATATCTTCGTACAGGGCAATAAATTAAACGATGCAAAAGACGGGGATAAGGTTGTGGTAGAACTTGAAGAATGGCCCGAAAAAGCCGATTCACCCTTCGGAAATATCAAAAAAGTGCTGGGAACTCCCGGCGAACATCATACCGAAATTCATTCAATCCTGGCTCAATATGGGCTTCCGCACGATTTCCCTGCAGAAGTTGAAGATTTTGCCAATAATCTGGATACCTCGATTCAGGAAAAAGAAATCAAAAATCGCCGCGATATGCGTGATGTGTTGACCTTCACCATAGATCCTGCCGATGCCAAAGATTTCGATGATGCCCTGAGTTTCCAAAAGCTGGAAAACGGAAATCTTGAAATTGGTATTCATATTGCCGATGTTTCACACTACGTAAAACCCGGAACTATACTCGATGAGGAAGCCTATGAAAGGGCTACTTCGGTTTACCTGGTAGATCGTGTGGTTCCCATGTTACCCGAGGTTTTATCGAATAATGCCTGTTCATTAAGGCCTAATGAAGAAAAGTACACTTTCTCTGCAGTATTTGAATTAGATAAGGATGCAAAGGTTAAAAATCAGTGGTTTGGAAGAACGGTAACCTATTCTGATGCGCGATTCGCCTACGAAGAAGCTCAGCATATCATCGAAACCGAAAGCAATAAAATTCCTGAAGAAATTTCGATTAGAGAGGGAGCTTATGAAGTTCAGGACGAGATCGTAAGTGCCGTGCTGGAATTAAACCGACTCGCAAAAAAAATGCGTTCGGTTAGAATGCGCGAGGGAGCGATTTCTTTCGATAAGGTGGAAGTAAAATTTAATCTTGATGAAGAAAACGAACCTGTTGGAGTTTTCTTCAAGGTTCAAAAAGAAGCCAATAAATTAATTGAAGAATTTATGCTTCTGGCCAACAGAAAGGTAGCCGAATACATTGGTAAAGCCGAAGAGAAAAAAACCTTTGTGTACCGTTGTCACGATGAACCCGACGATTCTAAATTAGAAGCATTAGGCAGCCTTGTTGCCAAATTTGGGCACAAATTAAACTTAAGCAACAAGAAAAAAATAAGTAGTAGCTTAAATAATTTATTGGTAAATGTACAGGGCAAAAAGGAACAAAATCTTGTTGATACCCTGGCCATTAGAACTATGAGTAAGGCCTATTATGGCACGGAAAATATAGGCCATTACGGGCTGGCTTTTGATTATTATACACATTTTACCTCCCCGATTAGGCGTTATCCCGATGTAATGGTACATAGGCTGCTTCAGCGGTATTTAGACGATGAAAAAACCGCCAGTGAAGAGGAATATGAAGAAAAATGTCACCATAGTAGTGAAATGGAAAACCTGGCCACCAATGCTGAGCGGGATTCCATCAAGTATATGCAGGTGAAATTTATGCAGGATCACCAGGACCAGGAGTTTTTGGGTGTCATTTCAGGAGTAACCGAATGGGGAATATTCGTTGAAATTATTGAGAATAAATGCGAGGGAATGATTCGTTTACGCGACCTAAGCGACGATCATTACGAGTTCGACCAGGAAAATTATGCGGTTGTAGGTAGAAAAACCAAAAATGTATATCAGTTAGGTGATGAGGTTTACGTAAGTGTGAAAAATGCCGATCTTACCAAGCGCCACCTCGATTTCAATATGCACGGGAAGAAGGAAGATTAGAGAAGTTATGAAGAATTTTTTGCTGATACTATTCATCTTTTGTGTTTCAGTAGGTAACGCACAAATCACCACTCACGAGCTGGAAGATTTTAACCGGGTTAAAATTTACAACGGCTTAAGCGTGAAACTCATTGAGAGTGACAGCAACCGGGCCGAAATCACCGGAAAAAGCCGGGAGAAAGTGAGATTTAAGATCGATGACGGAGAACTTAAAATTCGCGTAAGCATCGATAATATCTGGGATGAAGATGATACTGAAGTTAAACTTTATTATGCTAAAATCCAGGTATTAGATGCCCGTCAAAATGCTTCGGTGCGTTTTGAAAATGAAGTAAAACAGGAAGAATTAACTTTAAATGCTTCGGAAGCTTCAGATATTTTTGCCCGGGTTCAGCTGAAGCTTTTAAATGCCGATGTCACTACCGGTGCGACTATAGAAATAGAAGGCGAAAGCGATATTCAGGAAGTAAATATCAATACAGGCGGAAAATTTTACGCTAAAAATCATTTAAGTATAGATACCAATATACGCATAAGCGCGGGTGGCGTTGGCGATATTTCTGCCAGCGGGGAGGTAGTTGCCAAAGTTCGCGCCGGCGGCACTGTAAACGTATACGGAAATCCGAAATACATTGAAGAGGATACCTTATTTGGTGGTAAGGTTATCAAAAAGAACTAAAATCCTACCTTTGCTTGAATAATTCTCAATTATGATGCAGGATATTTTGGCAGCACTCCCGCTGGGTTTCTTTTTGGCATTTTTGCTGGGCCCTGTATTTTTTGTGTTGCTGGAAACCGCCGCAATTAAGGGATTCAGAGCTGCTTTTGCTTTCGATTTAGGAGTTATTGTAGCCGACGTTATCTTTCTTCTCATCGCTTATTTTAGTACTACAAAACTGCTTACCAGGATAAAAGATGATCCTGCTTTATTCATCTTTGGAGGGGCTATTCTGGCCACCTACGGACTTATGAGTTTAATTCAAACCAAAAGGGTTTTGCAACAGGAAGATGATACTCCCGAAATTCGAAAACTCAATAAAAGCGATTATTTTGGTCTGGCTGCCAAAGGTTTTGGATTAAATTTTATCAATGTGGGTGTTTTGGGATTTTGGCTGGGCCTTATCATAGTATTTGGTCCCAAACTCGAAATGGAGCCAAACCGGATTACAGTTTTTTTCAGCACCATTTTAATAACCTACCTCATAATCGATATTTTTAAAATTTTACTGGCCAAAAAACTTAATAGAAAGCTTACTCCAAATCGTATTTATTATATGAAAAAGGGAATAAGCATTATGCTTATCGTCTTCGGTGGAATCTTAATAAGCCAGGGCCTTTTTCCCGACCAGGTAAACAATATCAAAGATCAGATTGAAACCATTACCCCGGGTGACAGCCTTAACGAGTACGACTTTCAGCAGGCACCCGAATAAGCTGCTATTTTTACTGAATAGAGCGTCCCGAAGCCTCTAGAGAACCACTTACCATTTAATTTTCATTAAAATTCATCCATAAAAAAAGCCCCTTAAAAAAGGAGCTTTTTGGAGGCATCGAGCGGATTCGAACCGCTGTACAAGGTTTTGCAGACCTCTGCCTAGCCACTCGGCCACGATGCCGTAAATTGGATGGCAAATGTAATAAAATTTTTAGGTTATGAAACCAAAATTTTATCGGGATTTGCTGCGGCTTACTGTTACCATAGCCACATTTCCCCCAATAGGTGGATTAATTTTAGAAACCGCGACCTTAACCTGCTGTACCAGTTGAATTTCCTCCAAAATCCGGTTTAGAATCCGCTCGGCCACTGTTTCTAAAAGTTTCGATCTAATCGCCATTTCTTCCTTGACGATATGATTTAGATGTACATAATCTATAGTATCCTTTAATTCATCGCTTTTGGCTGAATTCGATAAGTCCCCTTTAATTTTTAAATCTACTCTGTAATCGCTGCCAATTTTGCCTTCTTCTACCAGGCATCCGTGATAAGCGAATACTCTTATATTTTTAAGTTTTATGCTTCCCATAACTGCATTTTGGGCAAAGATAGCTTAAATGAAATTTTATGGGGTATAGGTCTAATGCCAGAGCGGGAAAAATAGAGCTTATTAGCCGGGAATGGGTGTTTCTGGCGATCTTATTTTTGGTAACTTTGCGCTTTATTTTGAAAGAAGTTATGTCGGAAACCAAAAAATCGCTCAACTTTATTGAGCAAATCATAGAAGAAGATCTTAAAGCTAATTATAAAAGGGAAGAGCTGAAATTCAGATTTCCTCCTGAACCTAACGGATACCTGCATATTGGTCACGCCTCCTCGATATGTTTAAATTTTGGATTGGGGGAGCAGTATAATGCCCCGGTTAATCTTAGGTTTGATGACACCAATCCTATAAAAGAAGAACAGGAGTTTGTTGATGCCATCAAAGAAGATGTGCTATGGCTTGGGTTTAAATGGGAAAAGGAATGCTATGCTTCAGATTATTTTCAACAGCTCTACGACTGGGCTGTTGAAATGATAAAAAACGGAGATGCCTATGTAGACTCCCAAACTTCCGAAGAAATTGCGGCTCAAAAGGGCACACCCACCCAGGCCGGAACAGCAAGTCCTTACAGGGAACGGTCAGTAGAAGAAAATCTGGAACTTTTCGAGCAGATGAAAAATGGGGAAACTCCTGAAAAAGGCCACGTTTTAAGGGCCAAAATCAATATGGCTTCTCCCAATATGTTGATGCGCGATCCTGTGATGTACAGGGTTTTGCATAAAGATCATCACCGAACCAAAGGCGAGTGGAAGATTTATCCAATGTACGACTGGGCCCACGGGGAGAGCGATTTTATTGAAAGTATTTCACACTCTTTTTGTACGCTTGAATTTCTTCCGCATAGAGAATTATACAACTGGTTTGTTGAAAAGGTAAGTAAGCCGGGAGATTTTCTTCCAAAACAACGCGAATTTGCCAGGAGAAATTTAAGCCATACCGTAGTGAGCAAGCGAAAACTGATGCAACTGGTTGAAAAGGGAGTGGTAAAATCCTGGGATGATCCCAGAATGCCCACCATTTCAGGATTAAGACGAAGAGGTTATACACCCAGTGCCATTAGAAATTTCGCCGATTCTATTGGAGTTGGAAAAAGGGAAAATATCATAGATGTGGCCCATCTGGAATTTTGTGCCCGCGAAGATCTCAATAAAGTGGCACCGAGGGTTATGGCTGTTTTAGATCCTGTGAAGCTGGTTATTACGAACTATCCGGAAGATAAGGAAGAATGGTTGGAAGCCGAGAATAACCCGGAAGATGAGTCGGCCGGAAGCAGAGAGATCCCGTTTTCGAGAGAAATCTATATCGAAAAAGAAGATTTTAAAGAAGAGGCCAATCGTAAATTTTTCAGGTTAACGCTGGGGAAAGAAGTACGATTAAAAAATGCTTACATCATAAAAGGCGAAGAAGTGGTTAAGGATGAGAATGGTGAAATCAAGGAGATTCACTGTACTTACGATCCTAAAAGCCGAAGTGGTAGCGGTACAGAGGAGTCTATGAGAAAGGTGAAGGGAACCCTGCACTGGGTCTCGGTAAAACACGCCATAGAAGCCGAAATTCGCCTTTACGATCGCTTATTTAGCGTAGCAGAACCCGATAAGGATAAGGAAAAGGATTTCCTTGAATTTGTAAATCCTGATTCCCTGCAGGTAATTACCGGATACCTGGAACCCGGGCTGGCCAATGCAGAAGTACAGGATAAATTTCAGTTTCAACGCATAGGTTATTTTTGTGTGGATAAAGATTCTACTTCAGACAAGCTGGTGTTTAATCGCACTGTTGGATTGCGTGATTCCTGGGCTAAACTTAAATAGTATTAAGAAATTTTTAGTAAAGAAATTTAACATATTAACCGCTCATTAACAGCGATGCAACAAGGCATCTTGTATCTTTGATTGCATTAACTAATAAAAATAAATTTCATTATGGCAAATACAGGAAGCACATTGTTGGCCCTTATTACCGGTGCTGCAATTGGAGCAGGAATCGGTCTTCTTTACGCACCAGAGAGCGGTGAGAAAACCAGAAAGAAGTTACAGGATGACGCCCGAAAGGCTCAGGATAATCTATCTAAAAAATATCAGGAAACTTCGGCTAATCTAAGTGACAGAGCTAAAAAGGCCCGTGCAAGTTTTGAAGAAAGATTGGAAGAAACTCTTTCATCTGCCAGCCATAAAGCCGACGATATTCTATTAGCTATGGAGCATAAACTGGAAGAACTGCGCAAGCAAAATTCCAAACTGCACAAAGAGGAAAAAAGCGGCAAAGGCCAGGGAGGTTCTAAACCCGATAAAGCCGTAGTATAGTTTAATTTATGGCATTTGAAAAAATATCAAAAAGCATAGATGAGTTAAACGAGAATATTCAGGCATTTGCGCAAAGCAATGTTGAATATTATAAACTCGAATTTTTTAAAGTAGCCACGAAAAGTGTAATTGCTGTTGCAATTGGCCTTGTTCTGGCTATTTTTTTTATTCTGGCATTAATCCTGCTTTCGGTTGCTGTGGCAATAAGTATTAGCCAGGCTCTTGATTCGCCATCGGCAGGGTATTTTATCGTAGCCGGTATCTATGTTCTTTTGATGATATTATTTTTAATCTTCGGAAGAAAACCCCTTGAACGCCTCGTTCTTCGCAAATTCTCCAGAAGTTTTTTTAAAAAATAGATTATGAAAGTGTACAGTTCATTTGAAGAAGTAGACAGAGATCTTGAAATTTTAAAACTTCAAACCCAGATCGACAGGGAGGAAATGAAATTAAAAATGGCTCAAACCAAATCGGCCTTATCACCAATTTCTATAATGGGAAGTATGTTGGGTTCTATAGCCGAAAAAGCGATCATTTTAAAGGCTGTTTCCAAGATTATTGGAGTAAAAAGGGTAATAGTCTCCTCGAAATAGAAAATCGTTGCTTAAAACGCATAAAAAAGCCTGTGATTTGTGTCACAGGCTTTTTATTTTAATATATCCAGGTTCTATCCCAGTACTTCAATCGCTTTTTGAATTCTCGCATTGCTTTCCTGTTTGCCAATATATTCTGCAATTACGAATAAATCGGGTCCCTGTAAGGAACCAACCAGGGCCAGACGTAGCGGTTGCATTACCTTTCCAAAGCCTACTTCTTTTTCACCAATCCAGGCTTTTGTACGTTCCTGAACCGCTTCAGCCTTAAAATCCTCCTGGTTTTTATACAACTCTACCAGCTCCAGCATTAATTTCGCGGTATCCTCTTTCCAGGCTTTTTTCGCATTTTTGGGATCGTAGGAGGTAGGACCTATAAAAAAGAAATAACCCTGCTCCCAAATATCCTGTACAAAAACCGCCCGCTCTTTCATAAGCGAAACTACCGCTTTGGCAAAATCTCTTTCAGCTGTTACTTTTTTATCTTCCAATACCTCTACAAATTTATCGGTGAGTACCTCTAAATCTGCCTGCTGAAGATAATGTTGCTGGAACCATTTGGTTTTTTCAGGATCGAATTTCGCACCTGCTTTTTGAACCCGGCTTAATTCGAAAGCCTCAACCAGTTCATTCAATTTAAAAAATTCCTGTTCGGTTCCCGGGTTCCAGCCTAAAAATGCCAGCATATTGGTCACCGCTGCCGGAAAATAGCCTTCCTCTCTGTATCCGCTGGAAACTTCGCCGCTTTTTGGGTCTTTCCATTCTAATGGAAAAACCGGAAAGCCCATTTTATCCCCATCTCGTTTGCTTAATTTTCCTTTTCCCTGTGGCTTTAGAATTAATGGAAGGTGTGCAAATTTAGGCACTTCCCAGCCAAATGCACGATATAACAACACGTGCAGGGCCAATGAAGGCAACCATTCCTCTCCACGAATCACGTGAGTGATTTCCATTAAATGATCATCAACAATATTGGCCAGGTGATAGGTGGGCATCCCGTCGCTTTTAAACAAAACCTTGTCATCCAATACCGAAGTATCAATACTCATTTCACCCCGTATTTCGTCTTCTAGTTTTAAGGTTTCATCTTCAGGTGCTTTAAAACGAATCACATATTCTTCACCATTTTCCAGGCGATTTTGAAGCTCTTCTTTTTCCAGGCTAAGGGAATTATCGAGCTTTAAGCGATTATGCCAGTTATAAATAAAGGTTTTTCCTTTTTCTTCGTGTTGTTTTCGGTGTTCATCCAAAGCTTCAGCTGTATCGAAGGCATAATAGGCATTGCCGCTTTCGATGAGGGCATCGGCATATTTTTTATAGATTTCCTTTCGCTCACTCTGGCGGTAAGGACCAAATTTTCCTTCTTTCCCCGGGCCTTCATCGTAGGGTATTCCGCACCATTCCAAAGATTCTTTAATATATTCCTCGGCTCCTTCCACAAAACGGTTTTGATCGGTATCTTCTATGCGAAGAATAAAATCACCCTTATGTTTTTTTGCGAATAGGTAGTTGTATAGAGCGGTTCTAACTCCTCCAATATGCAATGGTCCTGTAGGACTTGGCGCAAAACGAACTCTTACTTTAGCAGTCATAATCAAATTTTGATTTAGGGCACAAAGATACAAGCTTATTTATAGCGCAGAAATCGATTTTTGCTGAATTCCCTCTCGAAAATCTCTCATCCTGAATTTTGTCTTTTTTATCGTATTTTTAGGCTTTTAGTGGAAAAAGGAAAATGGGGGAGTTTAAACGTATTGAACAAAAGCTGGAAGCCTTTATGCGGCGGTACTATTTAAACCGTCTCATAAAAGGAATGCTTCTTTTTCTTGCCATAGGCCTGCTTTATTTTCTGCTGAATATCTTAATCGAACATTTTCTTTGGTTAGGTACCACTGGCCGAAGTCTTTTATTCTGGTCATTTCTTATAGTCGAAATTTTTCTCTTCGGAATTTTTATTCTCAAACCCATACTTGAATTATTTAAGCTAAGGGAAGGTATAAGCCGTCACCGGGCTGCCGAAATTATTGGTACACACTTTCCTGAAGTGAACGACAAATTGACCAACCTGCTTCAGCTCAGGGAAAATTCGAGACAAAGCGAATTGCTCCTGGCCGGGATCGAACAGAAATCGGCCGAATTATCGCCGATTCCATTTTCCCGTGCAGTCGATTTTAAAAAGAATTCGAAATACATAAAATACGCTGCATTCCCCATCATATTAATTTTGGCCTTTATACTTAGTGGCCAGGCCAGTCTTTTAACCGGTCCTTCCGAAAGGTTTTTCAACTACAATAAGGAATATACAGCCCCTGCAGTATTTTCTTTTTTAATTCTCAACGATGAGCTTAAAGTTAGAGAAGGGGAGGAGTTTTTACTTCAGGTAGAAACAATGGGAAAACTGATTCCCGAAGAGATAAGTCTTAAATTTAAGGGCCAGAATTATTTTATGCGAAAAACTTCTACGGGGAAATTTGAATATAATTTTACCGGGCTTAAATCTGACCTGGATTTTGAATTGAATGCCAATAATGTTAGCCTGGAGAATCGAATAGAAGTAGTAAAAGTTCCCAGGATCCTCGACATGCAAATGCATCTTGATTATCCCGCTTATACCGCCCGAACGAATGAGGTTTTAAATTCTACGGGAAATGCAGTAATTCCCGAAGGCACTAAAATTACCTGGCGGTTTAAAAGTTTAAATGCTCAAAAATTACATTTAAAATTTTCGGATAGCCTGTTGCAGCTGCCCGTTGAATACGACAGCCTCGACTATAGCCGGAATATTTATCGGGATGCCGCTTATAGCATAAGCGCTTCAAATTCACAAATCGATGATTATGAACCTGTTAACTATTTGTTGTCGGTAATTCCAGACGAAAGACCTGAGATTGAGGTAATTAAAAAAGTAGATAGTCTTGACGGGGAAAGCCTTTATTTCTACGGGAAATTAAGCGATGATTATGCGATTAGCCTTTTGGAATTGAGATATTTTCCTGAAAGCAATCCCGAAGGAGAAAATAAAGTGAAAATTCCGGTTTCAAAATCTTCTCTGGCCGAATTTTATCGGGATTTTCCCGGGAATCTTGAAGTGGAAGCCGGGCAGGCCTATCAGGTGTATTTTAGGGTTTGGGATAATGACGGGGTAAACGGGGCGAAATATAAAGATTCTGAAGTATTTTCTTATCGGAAAAAAACCAGGGCCGAGGTAGAAACCGAAAATCTTCAGCGACAGGGAGAATCGATTCAGGGAATTCAGGAACGCCTGGAAAAAATGAAAACTTCCGAGGAACAATTAGGAGAAATTTCAAGGTTTCAAAAAGAATCTGGGGAGCTTAATTATAACCAGCGTCAAAAGCTTCGTGATTTTCTGGAAAGACAAAAACAGCAGAATGAAATAATGAAGAATTATTCTGAAAAGCTAAAACAAAGTTTTGAGGAAGAACGCATCGAACCCGAGAATAAGGAACTCAACCAGGAGCTAAAAAGAAGGCTTGAAAAAAATGAAAAAGAATTAAAAGAACAGGAAGAATTGCTCAGGCAACTTGAAGAATTAGCCAATAAACTTGAAAAGGAAGAACTGGGCAGGAAATTAGATGAACTGTCTAAAAAGAACCAAAGCGGGGAACGAAATCTTGAACAGTTGCTGGAGATTACCAAAAGATATTATGTAGAGGAAAAGCTTCAAAAACTGGCCAGAGATCTTGATGAACTTGGGAAAAAGCAGGAAGATTTAGGATTGGATGAACAAAATAATTCAGTTGAAAAACAACAGGAAATAAATGAGAAATTCCAGGAATTTAAGGAGGCGATGGATCAACTGGAAAAGGATAATGAAGATTTAAAAGAGCCCAAAGAACTTGGCCGCGATTCTATTGATGAAGAAAGCATAGAGAAAGAAATGCAGGAGGCTGAACAAAAATTACAGGAAGATAAGAAAAAGGAAGCCGGGGAAAATCAAAAGGAAGCCGGTGAGCAAATGCAGGAAATGTCAAAGAAAATGCAGCAAAGCAGCCAGCAGCAGTCAATGCAGCAATTGGAGGCTGACATTGGAAGCCTTCGACAGATACTTGATAATCTTGTAAGTTTTTCTTTCAACCAGGAAGATCTATTATTGGAATTCCGTGAGATGAGAAGAGAAAACCCTGCTTATGCTGCTGCACTGAGACAACAGAATACTTTACGGGAACATTTTGAACATATAGACGATAGTTTATATGCACTGGCGATGAAGAATCCTTTCATCAATGAAGAGATTACAAAGAATTTAACCGATATAGAATTTGACCTTGAGCAGGCGATTGAAAGGCTTTCTGATAATGAAGTTCCGCAGGGAACTGCCAGTCAGCAATACGTAGTTACCGGGGCTAATAATCTCGCGTATTTGCTAAGCAATATTCTTGGCAATATGCAGCAGCAAATGAATATGAATCCCGGGCAGGGAGGGGAACAGGAATTTCAGCTGCCCGATATTATTCAGCAACAACAGGAATTGGAGGAACAATTCAGGGAAGGCCTGGAAAAACATGGTGAAGGAAAACCAAAAGAAGAAGGTGGAGGTGAAGAACAAATGAATTCTGATCTCTTTGAAATTTACAAGCAACAACAGGAATTAAGAAGGCGTCTGGAAGAACTCAACAAGAAGGATGGCAGCGGAGAAAAAACCGGGGATTTGGAACGAAAAATGCAGCAGTTGGAAGAGCAGCTTCTGGAGAAATCTTTTGATCCCGATTTACTGGAGAACTTTCAGGATTTACAACATGAATTGCTGAAATTTGAAGAGGCAGAAAAACAACAGGGGCAGGACGATAGAAGAGAGGCAACTACGAATTTGGAGGAATTCAACAAGTCTTCCCAGGATCAACTTCTTAAGGCTAAAGAATATTTCAATTCCACCGAAATATTAAATAGACAAATCTTACCTTTGCGGCCAAATTATAAACGCAAAGTAAAAGAATATTTTGAGCGAACAGAAGATTAACTTTTTTTCAGAAAATGACTTTCAACTGGAAGGGGAGGAAAAATACCAGGCCTGGTTGGCGGGAATAACTTCTTCAGAAGCTAAAGAATTAGGTGAGATCAACTATATTTTTTGTGACGATGAATATCTGCACAAAATCAATGTAGATTATTTAAATCACGACACCTATACCGATATTATCAGTTTCGATTATACTTCTGGAAATCTTCTTAGCGGTGACATCTACATAAGCACCGAAAGAGTCGTTGAAAATGCACAGAATTTCGACCAGGAATTCCAGACCGAATTGCTTCGGGTGATGGCTCACGGCCTACTTCATCTTTGCGGATATAAGGATAAATCTGAAAGTGAAAGTCGTGTAATGCGACAGAAGGAAGAGGAAAAAATTCAAATGTTCCACGTGGAACAATAACTGAAAAAGCAGAGCTTTTATGTTTGAAAAGGAATATGATGTTATAGTTGTAGGAGCCGGGCACGCCGGTAGTGAAGCTGCCGCTGCTGCTGCCAATATGGGTGTAAAAACCCTGCTTATCACTATGAATTTGCAGAATATTGCCCAAATGAGCTGCAACCCGGCTATGGGTGGGATTGCAAAAGGGCAAATTGTGCGGGAGATCGACGCTCTTGGCGGGTACAGTGGCCTGGTGAGCGATACCAGTGCCATCCAGTTTAAAATGCTTAACCAATCTAAAGGGCCTGCCATGTGGAGCCCCAGGGTGCAGAGTGATAGAATGCGCTTTGCCGAAGACTGGAGACTAAGGTTGGAGCGTACCCCAAATCTCGATTTCTATCAGGAAATGGTTGCCGGGCTAATCGTAAAAGACGATAAAATTGTTGGCGTAAAAACCAATCTCGGACTTGAAGTTTTTGGTAAATCTGTAGTGCTCACCAATGGTACTTTTTTAAACGGATTGATTCATATTGGCGATAAAAACTTTGGTGGAGGTAGAGCCGGTGAAAGAGCCTCGACCGGAATCACAAAAGATCTTGTTGATCTCGGTTTTGAAGCTGGCCGAATGAAAACCGGAACTCCCCCTCGGGTAGATGGTCGTTCGCTCGATTATTCTAAAATGATTGAACAACCCGGGGATAAGAAGCCGGGTAAATTTTCTTATCTGGATGAAACCAGGCCCCTGGAAAAACAGCGCTCCTGTTATATGACTTACACTTCTAACGAAGTGCACGAAATCCTTAAAGAAGGTTTTGATCGTTCGCCTATGTTTAATGGAAGAATTCAAAGTATAGGTCCCAGATATTGCCCATCGATAGAAGACAAAATCAACCGTTTTGCCGATAAAGACCGGCATCAATTATTTATAGAACCCGAAGGTTGGGATACTGTGGAAGTTTATGTAAATGGCTTTTCAACTTCACTGCCCGAGGATGTTCAATTTAAAGCTTTGCGAAGTGTCGCCGGATTTGAAAATGTAAAATTTTTTAGGCCGGGTTACGCGATCGAATATGATTATTTTCCGCCCACGCAGTTAAAACATACTTTGGAAACAAAGTTGGTGGAAGGGCTTTATTTTGCCGGCCAAATTAACGGTACTACGGGATATGAGGAAGCAGCTTCTCAGGGCTTGATGGCAGGACTTAATGCGGCCTTAAAAGTAAAGGAAGAAGATGAATTTACTTTGAAAAGAAACGAGGCTTATATCGGGGTTTTAATCGATGATCTCATCACCAAAGGTACAGAAGAGCCTTATAGGATGTTCACATCCCGTGCCGAATATCGCACCCTGCTTAGACAGGATAATGCCGATTTTCGGCTAACAGAAAAATCCTATAAAATTGGATTAGCCGGGGAAGAGCGCCTCAAGAAAATGGAGGAGAAAAAACAAAAATCTTTTGATTTTGTAAACTTTCTCAAAGAAACCAGTGTGGTGCCCGAAGATGCGAATCCTGTTTTGGAAGACTATAATTCTTCACCGATGAAGCAGAGCGATAAGATCTTTAAGATCTTTTCCAGGCCCTCAATTAGTATGGAAGATATCAGAAAATTTCCCGGTGTTGAAGATTATATTCAGGAGCATAATTTAAATAAAGAGATGCTAGACCAAACCGAAATTCAGGTGAAGTATTCCGGGTATATAGAGAAGGAGAAAAACAACGCCGATAAACTCAACCGACTCGAGGAGGTGAGAATTCCAAAGAACTTTGATTATAGTAAAATCAAATCGATGTCTTTTGAAGCTCGTGAAAAGTTGAATAAAATTCAACCTGTAAACGTTTCCCAGGCGAGCCGAATTAGCGGGGTAAGTCCTAATGATATTTCGGTGCTTCTTGTTTATATGGGAAGATAAAATTTGTGCCGTTCCACGTGGAACAATAATTTTCCCGGGCTAAAATCCCGGGTTTTATTTTTAGCCTTTATGCCATTTCAAAATCAATTTTTAAGCTGTAAAGATTACCTGGTAAGCGGGGAGGAATTTCAGTTGCTTGCCGATGAAAAAACAGAGGTTTTAAAAACCGAACCCGTTCCCGAAAATCTTCAGCAGTATTATAAAAGCGAGAATTATATCTCCCATTCAGATTCTCGAAAATCTCTTAGCGATAAAATTTATGGAGGCGTAAAAAAGTATATGCTTCAGAAAAAAATAAGCTGGATACAGGAGTATTTTCCCAAGGCAAAAATTTTAGATGTGGGGGCCGGCACCGGTGATTTTTTAATAGAAGCAAAAAAACAAAATTTTGAAATTTACGGGATCGAACCTGGAAGGGAAGCCCGAAAAAGAGCTGAAGAAAAAGGCCTGCAACTTTTCGAAAAATTAGAAATGCTTACCCAGGATAATTTTGATGTCATAAGCCTTTGGCATGTGCTGGAACACCTTCCAGATCCTGAAGCCGAAATTTTAAATTTTAAAAGGCTTCTAAAGCAAAATGGAATTTTGGTGATTGCCGTGCCTAACTTTAAAAGTTATGACGCAAAAAAATATAAAGAATTTTGGGCCGCTTATGACGTGCCCCGACACCTTTGGCATTTTTCCCAAAACGGCTTAAAAAGTTTACTTCAAAAAAATGGCTTTGAACTTTTAAAAACCCGCCCGCTGATTTTCGATGCCTATTATGTATCTCTCTTATCTGAAAAATATAAAACCGGGAAAACTAATTTACCGGTCGCTTTTTTAAACGGGTGGAAATCGAATAGAAAGGCAAAACAAACTTCAGAGTATTCTTCCCTAGTCTATTTCTTCAAAAAAAGCTAAATTTTCGATTTTAAGACGTTTTAAGCTCTTTTAGGCCTAAATTACAGGGTTCTGGGTGGGTTTATTTTTTAAATTGATTATAAGGCTTGTATTTACCTCTTTTTTGATAAAGTAATTTTATATTAGAATTTTTTATTATCAGTTTATTTGATTGTTGTGATTTTTTGGGTGGAAGCCAATAAATATTAGACAGGGATTAAAAATTATGTTTTATACCTTTGTCACGAAATAAATTAATCAAGCAAAATGAAAAAACTTTTTATAGTGGCAATTACTGCCGGAATGTTTGTAGCCTGTTCGAATGAAAAGACTGCCTATGTAGATACCACCCGTTTAATTCAGGAATATTCTGAAATGAAAGATGTGGAAGCTAAATTCAACACCCGTTCTGAGTCGGTAAGACAGGAATTGGATTCTGCTGCCAGAGAATTTCAGAAGGAGGTTCAGGAATACCAGGAAAAAATGGGGAGTATGAACAATACCCAGAGACAGGAGCGCGAGCAGGAGTTAATGCAAAAACAGCAAAGACTTCAGCAGCAGCAACAAACTGTTGGAGGGCAATTGCGCCAGGAAAGCGATGCAGCTATAGATTCTTTGGTAGATAAAGTAAAAGACTATGTAAAGGTATATGGAGAAGAGAACAACTATACCTATATCTTTGGGTCTAACGAATCTGCCAGCATTATGTATGCTGAAGAAGGTCGTGATATCACCGAAGAAATTTTAAAAGATCTAAACGAGAGATATAAGAAAGACTAAGTTTAAATTAGTCAAAAATAAAAACGGCCTGTTTTAGATGCAACAGGCCGTTTTTATTTTATAGCTTCTTGGTCTATGAAAGCAGATAAACTCCAAAAATACTAATGATAAAGTATCCTGTTAAAGTAAAAGCCCCTGCGTAATCTTTGGCGACTCTCTGTCCAAATAACAGCATACACAGCGTTATACAGGCTAAAATGGCAGCATACAGGGCGAAATCTGCCTCGGAATATAACCAAAGCCAGATGATTCCTAAAATGGCCAGAACCCCGGTGATGATCTCTATGATCAAAATCACTCCCACCATAAACGGAACACTGCCTGCAAGTATGGTTTTGGAAAAATGACCTTTTAACCAGGAGATATTTCCATCCCAGTCGGTTGCTTTATCGATGCCCGATTGCAGAAAGGTAATTGCGATAAAGATTAAAATAAGAATTTCGGTAATGTGGTTAAGTAAGTTTGCCATAAACAATTATTTAGCGTGTAATAGTCGGGTTAGTTTTATGGATAAATCGGTAAAGATAATTCGTGCGTTGGCATTTCGCTGAATATGGTAAGTTGCCTCTTCCAGTTCTTTGGTGATTGCCGCTATATTCCCGCCGTGTACAAATGGCGCGAATTTTTCCAGCTGAAAACCTTTGGTAGCAGGTTCCAAATACACCAAATCGCGGGCCTGATAATTGAGCATAAGGGCCTGCCTGAAAAAATCCATACAATACAGCAAAAAGTTTTTCTGGGTTTCCCTCCCGGCACCGGCAATTTCTTCACTCCAGTCAATAAGACCCAGGATACTGGCTTTATTCCCTTTGGCTTTAAAAGCGGTTCTCACCCAGGTAATAAACCAGGTTTCGAATTGTTCGTCACCCGAATCCTTTTTCATAAGATGAAGTGCACGGGTGTAACTTCCGTTTGCCTGGTGAGCGATTTTTAAAGCTTCAGCCGCATTGCAGTTTTCTTTCCTGATAAGGAAATCGGCAATGTCGTTTTCGGGTAGCGGGGGAAAATGTAAAGCCTGGCAACGGGAACGTATAGTTTGAATAATTTGCTTTTCATCTTCGGTAACCAATAAAAACAGGGTGTCTTTGGGTGGTTCTTCGATAAGCTTAAGCAATTTGTTGGCGGCTGCCGCATTCATTTTTTCAGCCATCCAGATAATCATCACTTTGAATCCGCCTTCGTAAGATTTGAGCGATAGTCTTTTTACGATATCCTGGGCTTCATCTACACCAATTTGGCCCTGTTTATTTTCTATGCCCAGTTTTTGATACCAGTCGAATAAACTTCCGTAGGGATTTGACTTCAAAAAGTCCCGCCATTCAGTTAAAAAGTTAGAGGAAACCGGGTGCTTTTTCACCTCTTTTGTAGTGGCTACAGGAAAGGCAAAATGCAGGTCTGGATGAGAGAAATTTCCGAATTTAAGATTGCAGCTTTCATTCCCGTTTTTATTTTCTCCGCCGGTATTTTTACAAAGCACGTATCGGGCATAAGCGATGGCCAGGGGCAAAGTGCCGCTGCCGTTATTTCCCACAAACAATTGAGCGTGCGGAATTCGCATATTATCGGCCGTGGTGGTAAGGTGATTCTTGAGGTGACTTAACCCGATAACTTCTGAAAATAGCATAGGCAAATATAAAATTTATATACACTTTAATCTCTTCGGAAAAAATTATATTTGTAAGAAAGCATAAGTATGAAAACTATAGAAGATTTTAATTTTAAAGACAAACAAGCCTTGATACGGGTAGATTTTAACGTACCCTTAAATGCCGATAGAGAGGTAACCGATGCCACCCGAATTGAAGCTGCCAAACCCACCATAATAAAAATTCTTGAAGAAGGTGGTAGCGTGGTTTTAATGTCACACCTGGGTCGTCCTGAAGGCAAAGAAGAAAAATATTCCTTAAAACATATAATTAGCAAGTTTAAAGAAATAATTGGCGTAGAGCCCAAATTTGTTAATGATTGCGTGGGAGAAGATGTGCAGCAAGCTGCCGATTCCCTTAAACCTGGTGAAATTCTTCTATTGGAAAACCTGAGATTTCACAACGAGGAAAAGGCAGGCGATGAAGATTTTGCACAAAAACTTTCCAAACTGGGAGATATTTATGTGAATGATGCTTTTGGTACCGCTCACAGAGCACATGCTTCAACTACCATTGTAGCCAAATTTTTTGAAGAGAAGTGTTTCGGCTATCTTTTGGCCCGTGAGATCGAAAGCCTGGACAAGGTGTTACATTCTAAAGAAAAACCAGTTACCGCGGTACTTGGAGGCGCAAAGGTTTCTTCAAAGATCACTGTGATAGAGAACATACTTGATAAAATTGACCATTTGATTATTGGCGGAGGGATGACCTATACCTTTATTTTGGCCAAAGGAGGTAAAATTGGAAATTCGCTGGTTGAAGAAGATAAGCAGGAGCTGGCTTTGGAAATTTTGAAAAAGGCCGAAGAAAAAGGAGTGGAGGTACATCTTCCGGTAGATTCGGTAATCGCCGACAGTTTTTCTGAACAGGCCAATACCCAGGTGGAAGCAGTTGATAATATTCCCGATGGTTGGATGGGACTGGACGTAGGTCCTGAAACCACCAAAAATTTCGCTGAAATCATCAAAAAATCAAAAATCATTCTTTGGAATGGCCCCCTTGGAGTTTTCGAAATGGATACTTTTTCAAAAGGAACAATTAACCTTGGAAAAGCCATTGCAGAAGCGACTAAAAATGGCGCTTTCTCTTTGGTAGGAGGTGGAGATTCGGTTGCTGCTGTTAAAAAATTCGGCTTCGAAGATCAGGTAAGCTATGTCTCTACTGGCGGTGGTGCCATGTTAGAGATGTTGGAAGGAAAATCCCTACCCGGAATTGAAGCCATTAAAGGCTAATCGGGTACGAATTTTGTTTATTTTGCGTTTTCTTAACAAACAATAAAAAACGCCATGCTTAAAAGGATATTTTCATTGCTGTTGGCCCTGGGAGTAACAGGAGCCTATGCACAGAAAGAGCAAAACGGGAAACAGGTTGAAAAGGCCAATTTTCGGGTTCAGATTTTTCAAAAGGTCGACAGCAGTGAAATTGTTCTTACCCATCCCGACCCTGAATTTAAAGACAGGCTTCCCATTTCTGCAGTAATCAGGGAATCGGCCAAAGTAGAGCTTAAAGATATGCCCAAGGCAGCCAGGATAGACTCGATTTGGCGTGCCGAATTAACCAATTCAGATCTTTTTGATACCCTGCAGGAAGAAATGCTTCAGCAGGATTACAACGAAGTTGTATTCGAAGAGCTTTCTACCGATACCCTCAAGGCCCGTTTGGCCCGTTTAAATGCCAGAACCCCTTTTAATGTAGAATATAATCCGTCGCTGGAAAGCGTGATTAAATCTTATCTAAAACGCAATAAGCGCTCTATGGAAAGACTTATGGCGCTTAGTGAATATTACTTTCCTATGTTCGAAGCCGAAATGGATAAGTATGATATTCCCTTAGAGATGAAATACCTGGCCATCGTGGAATCGGCATTGAATCCCAGGGCCCGCTCGCGGGTGGGTGCCACCGGAATCTGGCAATTTATGTTCGCCACCGGGAAAATGCACGGGCTCGATGTGAGTTCTTATGTAGATGAACGTATGGACCCAATGCTGGCTACTGAAGCTGCAGCCAAATATCTCTCCAGTCTTTATAAAACTTTTGGAGACTGGGACCTTGCCCTGGCTTCCTATAATTCAGGCCCCGGAAATGTTTCCAAAGCCATACGACGAAGCGGTGGTTCTACCAATTACTGGCACCTAAGAAGATTTCTCCCAAGAGAAACTGCCGGTTACGTTCCTGCCTTTTTAGCTACGATGTATTTATTCGAGTATGCCGATGCGCACGGGTTTCAACCAGAAAAACCCGAACTGGCTTATTTTGAAACCGATACCTTACACGTGAAACAAATGCTTACTTTCGACCATATTGCGAAAGTAACAGGAGTGAGAAAGGAAATGCTTCAGTTTTTGAATCCGGGATACAAGCTCGATGTGATTCCGCATATTGAAGGAAGGGAATCGGTTTTAAGATTGCCCTCTACGGTTACCGGAAAGTTTGTAACCAACGAAGCCGAGATTTATAATTATGCAGCGAGAGATATTGAAGAAAATAAAAAAGAATTGCCTCAGTATACCGAAGCCGAAGAGCGCATAAGGTATCGAGTGAAAAGCGGGGATTATTTAGGTAAAATTGCACAAACTTATGGGGTAGGGGTGAGCAATATTAAATCCTGGAATAACCTGAGAAGCAATAACTTAAGAGTGGGGCAATACCTTACTATTTATCCGCGTAAGCCGGTTGCTACTGCAAATAATAGCAGCAAAACTTCCCAACAAAATAAGGCGCCTCAATATTATACAGTGAAACCCGGAGACTCCTTATGGAGCATTTCGAAAAAATTTCCGGGCGTTACGGTACAAAATTTGAGGACTTGGAACCAAATGGGTAATAATACCCTGAAACCCGGAATGAAATTGAAGCTTTCTAACGGGTCCTGATAATTTAAAACTTTAAAAATGAAAAACCCCCTTTACCTCGTATTAGGCTTTTTACTGTTTATTTCCTGTAATGATTCCAACGAAAAATCTGATAGAGTCTTAACCGATTCTTCAGGAAATATTAACCAGGTTACTGTTGTAATTGAAAATGATCTATGGGAAGGGGAAGTAGGAGAGAGTATTAGACGAAACCTGGCGGCCAGTGTCGAAGGGCTTCCGCAGGAAGAGCCTTTATTCTCATTAAGTCAGATTCCACCCTCTACCTTCTCGGGTTTTGTTCGCAAAAACCGCTTATTTCTTAAGGTAGAAGAATCGGCCGATACCGCTGTAAATGTTGTTTCAAATGTTTACTCAAGGCCTCAAACCGGGGTGATTGTTCGTGGTGATAAGCAGCAAATAAGCGATTTACTCGATAAGGAAGGCGAGAATATCGTTCGGCTATTCAAACAAACCGAATTAAAGGAAAAGCAACGCAGAATGGGCAAATCGCTTAAAGATGACGCCCGTTTAAAGAAAAAATTCGGTTTATCGCTTAAATTTCCCAGTGCTTACAGATATGCCCTGGAAGAGGAAAATTTCGTTTGGATTCGCAAAGAAATTCAGAAGGGGAATATGGAAATTCTTATCTATGAAGTTCCGCTTTCGCGAATAGAAAAAGATACCAATGTAATTGGGAATATTATTGCCCTGAGAGATTCTATTGGTTTGGCGCATATTCCCGGGCCGGTAGACGGCAGTTATATGATTACTGAAGAAGCCTATGCTCCTTATCTATTCGATAGCCAGATAGACGGCAAATTCGCCTATGAAACCCGTGGTACCTGGGAAGTGAAAAATGCTTTTATGGCCGGGCCTTTTGTGAATTACGCGGTAAGAGACGAAGCCAATAACCGGTACTTGATTCTTGAAGGTTTTGTTTTCTCTCCCTCACGAGGCAAAAGAGACAATATTTTTGAACTGGATGCCATCTTACAATCGGCAAAAATCAAATAAAAAAAATGCCCAACCTGAAAAAGTTGGGCATCGATATTTTTAGGAGAAAAATTTATTTCTTGTCTTCAGGAATTTTGTTTTTATCCTCATCATCTTTGGAAGCATCTTTAAATTCTTTGATCCCACTTCCTAAACCTCTCATTAATTCAGGTATTTTTCGGCCTCCGAATAACAGGAGAATTACCACTACGATTAGAATAATTTGTGGAGCTCCTATAACCAGCGGTAAAATAAATGCATTCATAATCTCTATATTTAATATTACAAACTTAACAAGAATAAACGTATTAATACGTTAATGAGCAGTAAATTTATTCAGGCCGGGTCCTGTGCTTTTCAGTCTAAGCCTGGCTTAATCACTTCAAATTTTGGCAGATAGGGAATTGCGAAAACTTAAGGCTTTTGAATAGCCCGGGCAGAACAGCCTTCCGCCGAAATTTTCATTTATCTTTGTAAAAATTATGGCCGAACCTAAAGAACATAAGAGAAAATTCGCCAAAAAACTTCTGCATAAATACCGTTTGGTTATTTTGAATGAAGACACTTTTGAAGAACGACTCTCATTTAAACTCACCCGGCTTAATGTGTTTGTCACAGTCACGGCCAGTGCTATCTTTCTAATCGCACTTACCACAATAATTATTTCCTTTACCCCTCTAAGGGAGTATATCCCGGGTTATTCCAGTGCCGAGCTTAAAAGACAGTCGGCGACTTTGGCTTATAAAACAGATTCTTTGCAACGGGTGTTGCGCATCAATAACCAGTATTTAAATTCTATTAAAAGCGTGCTTAGCGGGGAGAGCGATTTTGGTGCTTTAAACCGTGATTCTACCTTTGAGGGAAATTCAGAATATCTTGAAATTGAAGCCATAGAACCCTCGCGTGCCGACTCGCTTTTACGTGAGCAGGTAGCCCAGGAAGACAAGTATAATCTGCTTCCCGGAGATACCGATAATATAGACTTTTCATTATTTGCACCGGTTAAAGGTTCGATCTCTGAAGCTTATGACGCTAAAAACAGGCATTACGCGGTAGATATAGTAGTAGCACGAAATTCGCCGATTAAAGCCGTAGCCGATGGGCGAGTTATTTTCGCTGAATGGACCACAGCTACGGGTTATGTGATGATTTTAAAACACAGTTACGGTTTGCTTTCGGTCTATAAACACAATGCCTCCCTTACCAAAGAACAGGGAGACACCGTGAGAGCCGGCGAAGTGATTGCCACTGCAGGTTCTACCGGAGAATTTAGTACAGGCCCTCACCTGCATTTTGAACTTTGGAACGAAGGAGTGCCTGTAGACCCAACAGATTATATAGATTTTGATTAAAATATGTCTCTAAAAGCATTTGCTGCAAAAATATTCGCAGCCTACATAAGAAAGAAAATCAATTCCTGGGCTTCACATCCGGAAGCCACCCAGGAGAAGGTGTTTCGTGAGATAATTGAACAGGCTAAAAACACCAAATTCGGAAAAGATCACAATTTCGAAAACATAAAAAACCACGCCGATTTCGTCAAAAACGTGCCCGTTAGGGATTATGAGGAGTTACGCGAATATGTAGACGAAATGGTGGCGGGAAAACCCGATATACTGTGGCCGGGGAAACCGCTTTATTACGCCAAAACCTCGGGAACTACCAGCGGTGCAAAGTATATTCCGCTTACTAAAGAATCAATGCCCACACATATCGATGCCGCCCGAAATGCGATTTTGTGCTATATCGCAGAAACAGGAAACGCAAAATTTGTGGATGGAAAGATGATCTTTTTACAGGGTAGCCCCGAGCTTTCAGAAAAGAATGGAGTGAAACTGGGCCGGCTCTCAGGAATCGTGGCGCATTATGTTCCTTCCTATCTCCAAAAAAACAGGCTGCCCAGCTGGGAAACCAATTGTATTGAAGACTGGGAAACCAAGGTAGATGCCATTGTGGAGGAAACCCGAAATGAGAATATGAGCGTGATTAGCGGTATTCCCTCCTGGGTGCAAATGTATTTTGAAAGACTTCAGCAAAAAACAGGAAAAAAGGTTGGGGATCTTTTTCCAAATTTTGACCTCTTTATTTACGGCGGGGTAAATTATGAGCCTTACCGGGCCAAATTCGAGAATTTAATAGGTAGAAAGGTAGATAGCATCGAACTTTACCCGGCTTCTGAAGGCTTTTTCGCTTTTCAGGATAAACAGCAGGATAGAGGCATGTTGCTTCAGCTTAATTCGGGCATGTTCTATGAATTTATTAAGGCTGAAGAATTTTTCGATGAAAATCCTGCAAGATTAGGTATTGGCCAGGTTGAGGTTGGGGTTAATTATGTGATGCTGGTTTCTACCAATGCCGGCTTATGGGCCTATAACATTGGCGATACCATTCAGTTTACTTCAGTAAAACCGTATAAGCTAATAGTTTCTGGAAGAATAAAGCATTTTATTTCGGCCTTTGGCGAACACGTGATTGCCAAGGAGGTAGAATACGCTATGCAGGAAGCCACTGAAGCGACCGGAGCAAGAATCAGCGAATTTAGCGTAGCTCCGCAAATCACCCCGGCCAACGAAGAATTGCCTTATCACGAATGGTTTGTAGAGTTTGAAAATGAGCCTGCCGATATGGATAAATTTCGCGGAATCCTGGATAAGGCACTTCAGCAGCAAAATTCGTATTATTTTGACCTTATTGAAGGCAAAATCCTGCAGCCGCTCAAAGTGACTATAGTCCCCGAAAATGGGTTTCAGCAGTATATGAAATCTATCGGGAAATTAGGAGGGCAAAATAAATTACCAAGGCTGGCTAACGATCGCAAAATTGCCAATGCCCTGGAGAAAATTATTAATGAATAGAAATCTATGATAAATTTAAAATTACAGGGTCGCACCCGTGCACAGGAAAGTACAAATGCTATTGAGCGTTTGTATGTAACTATGCGGCATCTCTTTAATCGTGGCTTTTATAAACCTATGGGGGTTTCTGGAGAGACCCTTAGGGAAGCTTTGCTCACTTTACGTCCCGAGATTTACGGTTCAATCGCCGACGATAAGGCCGAGTTGGATGGACTTCTCTATGTGATAGATCGTTTGCCCAAAGGCATTGAAGAGTGTACCTATATTAACCTTACCAGCGATGAAGGTTATGGAAATTCGCATTTTCAACCCATTGTTCCGCCAAAACGACGTAGAAATTGCTACCGCATAGACGAGGAGCAGATGAATATTGAGATTACCCGCGGCCGATCTGAAATCTATGATATTTTAACGCATCTTACTTTTCTTTTTATCGAGTCTCATAAAATAAGCCGCAGGGTTTTAATCGATGAGGAAGGTAATGTTACCCGCGACTGGAAAAAACTTGAAAAAGCAGCTTTAAAAACTGAAGAACTTTGCCAGGAAGAACGCGAAGTAGCCCTAACACATACCGCCAATATTCTGGGAAGAACATTTTCTGAAGTAAGTAATATTTACGGGAAATTCGCCTTCAGCCAAAAACCCGATCGCTTTCTCGAAATTATCTATTGGCTGGGAAAACTGGCCATCGAAGAAGTGATTAACAATAAAAAACGCATTATTACTTTTAGTCCGGTACTTCGGGAAAGATTGGGGCACCACTTACACGGTGAAATTTGGGCCGATAATATCAAGAAATACCTTTTGGCCGAAAATCTGCTGGAAAGGCCAATTCATATAATTAGTGCCAATATGCACTCTGTAATGAATACCCTGTATACTCCTGTAGCCCTGGCCGAAAAGCTTAAAAAACAAAAGGCTTTGGAGATCTATGAAGAGCTAAGTGACAGCTCGAACGGGCAACTTCGAAACCAGGTGATGAAATATGCTTTGGATAACGGGATGAAATTTCTGGAAGACAAAAGCGGCACCAATATAGACGTGCAGGTTTTTGATACGACGCTTATAAAAGGAGGCTATAAAGATCTTGTGCCCAATGCGAGTACAGAAAAAATGCCCGTGATCGTGGTGATGGATTATGCCTTTGGAGAACAGGCCTACGAAACTATGGATGAGCTTTTAAAACCCTATACTTTTGAAGGAAACGAGATTAAACTCAATGTGGTTTCGGTTTCCATTATGGGGAAAGCCGGAATTCTAGATGGCAAAAAAGGCGATATCATGGTGCCTTCGGCACATTTATTTGAAGGTACGGCCGATAATTATCCCTTTATAAATGAACTTACCAAAGAAGATCTGGAAGGAAACGGAATTAAAGTCGTAGACGGAGCTATGATCACGGTTTTGGGAACCTCGCTTCAAAATAAAGACATACTCTCTTACTTTCACGAATCTACCTGGAAGGTGAGCGGCCTGGAGATGGAAGGTGTTCATTACCAAAAAGCGATTCAGGCGGCTTCTAAGATAAGAGGCAGCATTTCAGAAAACGTGAAGGTAAGATATGCTTACTATGCTTCAGATAATCCTTTGGAGACAGGAAGCACACTGGCCTCGGGAGGTTTGGGGACCACAGGTGTAAAACCTACTTATCTCATTACCGAAAAAATATTAGAACAAATCTTTAAATCAAAAGATTAAAAAATGCAAAAAATTGAAACTCCCTTAAAAGACTGTTTTATCATAAAACCCGATATTTTTCGGGATAAACGCGGACTTTTCCTTGAGAGTTACCATCGAAAAAAATTTATAGAACTCACAGGGATTGAGAAAGATTTCGTGCAGGATAATCAGTCGATTTCTACCAAAGGGGTTTTACGCGGCCTTCATTATCAAACCGGGGAATTTGCGCAAACCAAGATCGTGCGGGCTATTTCGGGAAAAGTTTTGGATGTGGTGGTAGACCTGCGACCCGATTCTCCCACTTTTAAAAAGACTTTTAAAATTATTCTTGACGATGAAGAACTGCTTCAGCTCTTTATTCCTGCAGGTTTTGCGCACGGCTTTGTAACCCTTTCTGAAAGGTCGGTTTTTGCCTATAAATGCGACGAATATTATCACCCGGGCTCAGAGGCTGGGATTATCTATAACGATCCAGATTTGGCCATAGATTGGGAATTTCCGGAGGAAGAAATGATTATTTCTGAAAAAGACCTGGCACAACCCCGGTTAAAAGCAGTGTTTGGATGAAAAATGTACTGGTAACCGGAGCCAACGGGCAGTTAGGAAAATGCCTTCAGGTTCTGGCCGAAAAACAGAGCGATATAAAATTCAGTTTTTATAGCTCAGGTGGGCTGGATATAACTAACCGGGAGGCCATCGAAGCGGCATTTACTAATGAAACTTTTGATTTTTGCATTAATTGCGCGGCTTATACCAATGTAGAACAGGCCGAAAGTGCTTCAGAAAAAGCATTTTTGGTAAATGCCACCGGAGCAAAAAATTTAGCTGAGGTTTGTTCGTTGCATAACACCTGCCTTCTTCATATTTCGACCGATTATGTTTTCGATGGAAAGGCTAATTCTCCCTACCTGGAAGAGGATCCCGCCAATCCCATAAATGTGTACGGAGCTTCAAAATTGAAGGGGGAAGAATTGATTCAGCAAACACTGGAGCAATATTTTATTGTGAGAACCTCCTGGCTCTACTCTCAGTTTGGGCATAATTTCTATAATACCATCCTGAAAAAGGCCGAAGAAGGAGCCGATCTAAAAATTACCGGGGCGCAAACCGGAACTCCCACCAACGCAAACGACCTGGCTCAATTTTTAATTGAGATTATTAATTCGGGAAACAAACAATTCGGAGTTTACCATTTTAGCAATTCGGGGCAGGCAAGCTGGTACGATTTTGCTGCCGAAATTTTGAAATTATCGGGTAATTCCCATATTAAGCTCAAGCGTGACGACAGTTACCAAACCAAAGCAAAACGTCCGGTTTATAGCGTTTTATCCAAAAAAAAGCTTCAGGAAAATTTTGGAATAGTTCCTCAAACCTGGCAGGAAAGCCTTGCAAAATTGAATAAAAACAGCCTTTCCTGAAATTTCAGTAATTTTCAGCAGCTTAATTCAGAAACTCAGCTTTTGAGTAAACTTCAAACTTTATGAGCAAAAAAATACTCATTACCGGGGCAGCCGGATTTTTAGGTTCTCACCTGTGCGACCGGTTTATTAAAGAAGGTTACCAGGTAATTGGGATGGACAATTTCATTACCGGCGATGTGAAGAATATCGAACATCTTATGCATCACGAAGATTTCGAGTTCTACCATCACGATGTTACCAAATTCGTGCACGTACCGGGAAAACTGGATTATATACTTCATTTTGCATCTCCCGCCAGCCCTATAGATTACCTTAAAATCCCTATTCAAACCTTAAAAGTAGGCTCGGTGGGGACCTTGCATTTGCTGGGCCTGGCCAAGGAAAAAAAGGCGAGAATTCTTATCGCATCAACTTCTGAAGTTTATGGAGATCCGCTGGTACATCCCCAAAATGAAGAATACTACGGAAATGTGAATTCCATCGGTCCGCGGGGGGTTTATGATGAGGCCAAACGCTTTATGGAATCTCTAACGATGGCTTATCACCGCTTTCACGGCCTGGAAACCAGGATCGCACGAATATTTAACACCTACGGTCCCCGAATGCGATTAAACGATGGCAGGGTAATTCCTGCTTTTATAGGTCAGGCGTTAAGAGGAGAGGATTTAAGCGTGTTTGGGGACGGCATGCAAACAAGGTCCTTTTGTTATGTAGACGATCAAATAGAAGGCATTTACAGGCTTCTGCTAAGCGATTACAGCGAGCCCGTGAATATTGGAAACCCTGAAGAAATCACCATAAAAGATTTTGCTGAAGAAATCATTCAGTTAACCGGAACCAATCAAAAAATCATTTACAAAGAACTGCCTAAAGACGATCCGCTGCAACGCCAGCCCGATATAAGTCGCGCCAGGCAGGTTTTAAACTGGGAACCCAGGGTGAGCCGCCAGGAAGGGATGAAAATCACTTACGAGTACTTTAAAGGCCTATCCCGGGAGGAGCTGGAAAAGAGTGAGCATAAAGATTTTTCCAAGCATATACGGCGGTAATGAAAAAACAAGCTCTGGTCTCGATTATTATGCCGGCATTTAATGCTGAAAAATTTATAGGCGAGGCTATTGAATCTATCAGTGCGCAAAGCTGGCGAAATTGGGAACTCATTGTTATAGATGATGCTTCAGAAGATCGCACTTCAGAAATTATTAAAAATTTCAGCAGAGAGGAATCCCGAATTCAGCTTATAGAGAATTCAGAAAATATGGGTGCCGGGAAATCGCGAAACCTGGGAATTGAAAAAGCCCGGGGAGAATTCATCGCCTTTCTCGACGCCGACGATCTCTGGAAAGCTAATAAGCTGGAAACCCAGGTAAATTTTATGCAGCAAAATGATCTGGGGGTTAGTTTTTCAAGTTATGAGCGAATCGACGAAGATGGAAAGCACCGCCGGGAAATCGTTGAAGCCCTTCCGTTTCTTACTTATCAGAAATTATTGAGGGCAAATTATGTAGGCAATCTCACCGGGATCTATTGGGTAAGAAAAACCGGGAAAATTTTCGGCCCTGAAATACGAAAACGACAGGATTGGGGGTTATGGCTGGCTGCGATCAAAAAAGGCGGTACCGCAAAAAGCATCAGGGAGCCCCTGGCCATATACCGAAAAAGACAAAATTCGGTTTCAGGAAATAAATGGGATTTGCTTAAATACAATTTCAGGATTTACCACCGGGTGCTTGGCTTCTCCTTTTTTAAAAGCCTAAAATGTATGGGGATGTTTTTAAAGGAGCATTTTTTCGTGAAGCAAAAGCAGGTAAAAGCCTTAGAGTAGTGAGGTGAATTGCTTTAGTTTTCCACTTTTTGTTCGCTCCAGGAATTCCTTCTTTTCGAATGAAATTCTAAGGTCTTTGCCTACATAGCGCTCTATAGAGGTGAGAATATTATTAATTTGGGTTTCGGTAAAGGCTTTTTCACCCACATACTCAATTTTGAAAGCATCGAGAGTGGTTTGGCTAATTACAAATTCCTTGATGTTTCCAGTATCTTCTATGATGGTTTTGGTAACATAATAAAATGTTAGTCCCGGCACCACCTTTCCATTGGCCAGCCTGGCAATGTCGTTGGTTCTGCCTATTAGTTTTTCTAAAATTGGTTTTTTGAGCGTACTCTTTGGCGATAGCATTCCCGTGTCGCCAATATCATAGCGAATCATAGGTTGGGCGCGATTATACAGAGATGTTATAACCATACGGCCTTTTTCGCCCTGAGCTACAGGCTGATTATTCTCATCGAGAATTTCAACAAAGAGATCTTCAGAATTCACCACCCATTCCTGCTTTCTATTTTCAAAAGCGATAAGGCCTACTTCGCTGGCGCCGTATTCGTTTACTACCGGTACACCAAAAGCCGCTTCGATAAGTTCTTTGTCTTTTTCGAAAAGTCTTTCAGAAGTTACTATACAAAGCTTAAGACTGGGGCAAATTCCTTTTAAAATTAGGCCCTGCTTTTTCACATATTTAGCGAAAAGCAGGATCGCACTGGTATAACCATTGATATAATTGAATTTTTCTCTGGCAAAACGCTTTAAAAAACCGGCCATTTTCTCCTCGCTGAGGTCGAATATATTAAAGCGTCGTCTAAGACTTATGCGATCTTTAACCCGTTCCTGAATATTTCCGTAAAAATCTAAGGGGATTCCATAAAACCGGGCTTGCAGGCTTTTGTTGAGGTCTATGTCGTGCCAGTGGTAACGATCGCTGAACCCCGCCCAGCTAAGGGCGTGAGTGAATTTATCTTTTACAAAAATAAATGGTTCCCCGCTGCTACCCGAGGTTTTCCCTACGTACGAATTCTTGCGATTATAACCTTTGCTCAAGCGGTTTTTAAGCGGTTGCTGAAGATGTTTCTTTTCCAGCACCGGCACCTGGTTCCAATCTAAAATGTGATCTCTCCCGCAGAAATCCCTGTAAAATTTATTGTTTTCCAGATGAAAACTGAGGATTTCCTGCCGGGTTTTTTCCAGGTACTCAGGAAAATCAGATTCGGGAATTTGTTGAATTTGCTGCAGCAACTTTTGTGCCCTGTTAATGGGAAAACGGTTGAGTTGTAATGAAAGTTTGAACCAATCCAAGGGCAAAGGACTATTTTATACGTTTTTATTGGTGCTTCAATTTACAAACAATTATTTTTGGCTGCACAACCAAATATTCCAAAGATGAAAATTTTAATCCTTGGCTCTGGCGGCCGTGAGCACACATTTGCCTATAAGATATCACAAAGCCCAAAATGCAGCAAATTATTTGTAGCCCCCGGTAATGCCGGAACTGCCGAAATCGCTGAAAATATAGATTTAAAAGTCACCGATTTTGAAAGGATAAAAAACTTTGTGCTTCAGGAAAATATCGAAATGCTAATCGTGGGGCCAGAAGATCCCCTGGTTGAAGGAATAAGCGATTTCTTTGCTGAAGATGAGTCTTTGAAACAGGTTAAAGTCATTGGTCCCTCAAAACGCGGAGCTTTACTGGAAGGTAGTAAGGAGCGCGCTAAGGAGTTTATGGCGATGCACAATATTCCAACGGCAGCCTACGAGAGTTTCACCGAAAAAAGCTTGGAAGCGGGAAAGAAATTCCTCGAAACTCTAAAACCTCCCTACGTTTTAAAAGCCGATGGCCTGGCAGCCGGAAAAGGGGTTTTAATTTTAAACGATCTTGACGAGGCAAAATCTGAACTCGAAAATATGCTGGCCAATAAGAAATTTGGTGAGGCCAGTGCAAAAGTGGTGATCGAAGAGTTTCTGGATGGAATTGAACTAAGCGTTTTTGTACTAACCGACGGGAAGAACTATAAAATTTTGCCTACCGCCAAAGATTACAAACGAATTGGTGAAGGCGACACCGGCCTGAACACCGGCGGGATGGGAGCGATTTCCCCTGTACCCTTTGCCGACGCCGAATTGATGGAAAAGATCGAACAGCGCATCGTAAAACCTACGGTAGATGGACTTTCTAAGGAAGAAATAGATTATAAAGGCTTTATCTTTATAGGCCTGATCAAGGTGGGAGACGAACCAAAAGTGATCGAATATAATGTAAGAATGGGTGATCCCGAAACCGAAGTGGTTTTACCAAGACTAAAATCAGATCTGGTTGAAATTCTTGATAAACTGGCCCAGGGAAAACTCGATGAAGCCAATATTGAAATCGATGAGCGCTCGGCGGTGACAGTGATGCTGGTCTCAGGAGGTTATCCTGAAACTTATGAAAAAGGAAAGCAAATTACAGGCCTTGAAAAGGTAGAAGATTCTATAGTTTTCCACGCAGGTACTGCAATGAAAGATACCAGGCTGGTGACCAATGGCGGGCGGGTAATCGCACTAACTTCCTTTGGAAAGGATTACAAAGAGGCACTAAAAAAATCCTATCAAAATGCCCAAAATGTACATTTTGATAAGATGTATTTTAGAAAAGATCTTGGTTTCGACTTATCCTAAGAAAGAATGAGCTGAAGGATCGCGGTTTTCTTCGTCGTTATCGTTGAATTTTTTCAACTGTTTCATCCAGTAAAAGAAAGCTGCGAAGCCTACCAGTACAAAGATGAAATTTAGTGCATTGGCTGCCCACCAGGAGCTTAGCTCAAGTTCGCGAAGAAAATCAAGGGGAATGAATAAAATCTCTTCGAACAACCAGGCGATGCCTTCAAAAATATCTTTCATAATATGGAGTTTTAAAAAACCAGGATTTTATGGAAATGCAGGCAATAAATTAAAAAGCGCTGCGCTCAATAATAACTTTATTATTTTAGTGTACAAAAATATAAAAAAGACCAGTGCTTACAAGCTTTTTTAGCAAATCAAAACCTATTAACGGAATCGCCATAGCAATTTTTATGGCGGTTTTTTTTGTGATTGCAAATCTCAGCTTATGGGATTACGATCTCGAAATAGCGGTTATTGGTGAAAAACTGGGAAGTTTTCTGGCTTTTTTGCTCTCGGCCTATGTGCTTAATTTCATCGCCAAGAAAAATGAATTAACCCGGCGCAGCGCCTACAAAGTCCTGTTTTTTGCACTTTTCACCTGTTCCTTTTTCCCTTTATTGGTAAACCATCCCGTTATTTTTTCGAATTTGTTTGTCTTGCTGGCCTTTCGTAGAATTATTAGCCTAAGGTCAAACAAAGACATGCAAATGAAGATTTTCGACGCGAGTTTCTGGATCTTTATTGCCTCGCTTTTTTACTTTTGGAGCATACTTTTTATTCTGCTGGTGTATGTTGGGGTGTTGTTTTACCTGCCTTATTTCAAAAACTGGCTTATACCCCCGGTGGCTTTCCTGGCTGTGGCATTGCTAAGCATTTGTTTTCATTTGCTGGCTTATGAGGAAATTTACTGGTTTTGGGAGTGGCACCAAAGCTCCAATTTTGATTTTTCAAATTACAGGGAATTGAAAATTTTGATTCCGCTGAGTATTTTTCTAAGCCTTTTGCTCTGGACGCTGGGAACTTTTCTAAAGCTAATAAACAAAGCCAATGTAAGTATGCGTGCCTCGCTTAATCTGGTTTTGGTTTTTCTGGGGGTGGCTGCTTCGGTTGCGATTTTAGCTCCTACAAAAAACGGCAGCGAGCTTATCTTCTTTTTTGTACCGCTAAGCATCGTGGTTTCCAATTATTTTGATCGTAAAAAAGATAAAATTTTCAAGGAAATACTTTTAGCCCTGCTCATCTTACTGCCCTTCGTGTTACCCTTTCTTTAGCAAGCACCCTGAAATACTTGTGGAATTTATAATACCTTTGCAAAAGCAAAGTTTTAGCGGGAATTTAGTTTCTGCTCACTTAATAATCGTATTTAAAATCTTCAGAATTTACATTTTATGTTTTCAGATAAAGCCAATAAAATCTTTCAGCAGGTAATTGAAAAATATCACGAAATTGACAGCGTAGATCAGGAATTTTCTAATCCTTACGACAATGATAACCAACTTCTTGAACATCTTTTATATAGAAAATGCTGGATAGATACCGTGCAATGGCATTACGAGGATATCATTCGGGATACCAACATAGACCCGGTAGCTGCGCTTGAATTGAAGCGTAAAATCGATGCTTCCAACCAGGATCGTACCGATACGGTAGAATATATCGACAGTTATTTTCTCGAAAAATACAGTGAAGTAGAGCCGGCCGTAGATGCGACTATCAATTCAGAAAGTCCGGCCTGGGCTATAGACAGGCTTTCGATTTTAGCCCTTAAGATTTATCATATGCACGAAGAGGCCAATCGCGAAGATGCTTCGCAGGAACATCAAATGAAATGTAAGGCCAAACTCGATGTGTTATTGGAGCAAAGAGTAGATCTTTCTACCGCCATAGATCAATTGCTTGAAGATATTGCTGCCGGGAAAAAGTATATGAAAGTGTACAGGCAAATGAAAATGTATAACGACGACGAACTCAACCCGGTTCTTCGAAATAAATAAAACTTATTCTATGAGCTTTTCTGAAAAAAATATAACTGCTTCAGCAAGAGCTCGTATTTTGGTGATAAGACTCTCGGCAATGGGAGATGTGGCGATGACTGTGCCTGTGCTTCGGTGCCTGGTGAATACCTACCCCAATTTAAAAATCACTATGTTATCGCGGGCTTTTTTTAAGCCGATTTTTGATGATATTCCCAACCTCAGTTTTTATGCAGCCGATGTAAATGGAGTGCATAGCGGGGTGATAGGTTTAGGTTGTTTGGCTAAAGATTTGCGCGATGAGGGAATTGAAAAGGTTGCCGATCTTCATAATGTATTGCGCAGCAATATTTTAAAATCTGTATTTTTTCTCTTCGGAATTCCTGTGGTGCAAATCGACAAGGGCCGGGAAGAAAAAAAGGCGCTCACCCGGGAAACCAATAAACTGCTGAAGCCTCTAAAATCTACACACCAGCGCTACGCCGATGTGTTTGCCAGCCTGGGTTACCCCATAGACCTTAATTCATACAGCTTTCCGAAGAAAAAAAACATTCCGAAGAAAATAGTGGAACTGGTAGGCAACAAACCGGGAAAATGGCTGGGAATTGCGCCATTTGCACAACATCTTTCTAAGGTCTATCCTCTGGAATTGATGAAGGAGGTGATAACTCAACTCAGCCGGGAAACCGATTTTCAAATCTTCCTTTTTGGAGGCGGAAAGGAGGAAAAACAAAAATTGCAGGTTCTGGCTGAAACTGGAGAAAATGTATACAACCTCGCCGGGAAGTATGATTTTAGCGATGAGCTGGCCCTTATTTCTAACCTGGACGCGATGATATCTATGGATAGCGGGAATGGGCATTTAGCAGCGATGTTTGGGGTGCCGGTTCTAAGTATTTGGGGAGTCACCCATCCCTTTGCCGGATTTAGACCCTTTATGCAACCTGAAGAAAACAGTTTGTTGCCCGATTTGAGCAAATATCCAAAAATCCCTACTTCGGTATATGGGGACAAATATCCTGAAGGCTATGAAAATGCCACAGGCAGCATTCCGCCCCAGGCAGTAGTCTCACGAATAAAATCTATGCTTTTGGGAGAATAAAAAAAGGCTGTCTAAAATTTCAAAATTTAGACAGCCCTTTTAATACTTTGAAGTTTTATTTAAACATCATCAAAATCTACTTTTAGAACCGGAGTTTTTGGATGCGCCTGGCAGGTAAGAATTAAACCTTCGGCGATTTCTTCATCGGTTAAGATTTGATTTTTTGCCATTTCGGCCTGGCCTTCGGTAATTCGGGCAATGCAGCTGCTGCAAATTCCGCCCTGGCAGGAGTAGGGAACATCAAGATCGTGTTCCAGGGCAGCGTCCAGTACAGTATCGGCCTGGTCCATTTCAAAACTGGTTTCCTCGTCATCTACCAGAATACTTAATTGGGTGCGCCCGTGTTCAAATGTTTTTACCTCGCCGGTATTTTTGCTGGTGAAAAGCTCAAAGTGAATTTTTTCCTTCGCAATCCCGTTTTGAAGCAAAACCTCTTTCACCTGATTGATCATTTCTTCAGGTCCACAGAGGTAGAAATCATCTATAGGATGATCTTTAAATTTATTTTTAAGCACATAATTCACCGTGCTGGTTTCAATACGCCCAAAATGAGATTGCTCTTCGCGGGTACGACTGTAGACGAATTCGATAAATAATCGGTGAGGATATTCTGACTGCAGCTTTAATAATTCCCTGAAGAAAATGGTTTCGTCGGGAGATTTGTTTCCATAGGTAAGAATAAACTTGCTGTGGGGTTCTTCCTTAAGTACGGTTTTAATAATAGACATAATGGGAGTAATCCCGCTGCCGGCTGCAAAAGCCGCATAAACCTTATTTTTTTCACCGGGAACCAACACAAATTTTCCTTCGGGCGGGTGCACCTCAAGCATATCGCCTGCTTTTAACTTGTTATTGGCCAGGCTGGAGAATCTGCCTCCCTCAACTTCTTTTACGGTAACTTTATATTCTCCATTTCCGGGAGCTGAGCACAGGGAATAAGATCTTCGTAATTCTTCGCCCTCTATATGCGCTTTTATAGTGAGGTACTGCCCGGCTTTAAATTTAAAATCCTCTTTAAGGTCTTCAGGAACTTCAAATGAAAGGCTTACAGCCTGCGGGGTTTCCCGTATAACTTCTTTTATTTTTAACTTATGAAATGCGTACATCAAAAAAAATTTGTGGACAAAAGTACAAAGTATGTGGCTTTTTAAAATGTAACAAAAAGTAAAATTTTTATACTAGTAAGCAAACACAGTTTCATGTATCTACGGTTTTTTAAGCTGGAATGGAAATCCTTTTTCAGGTCTGCAAGCTTCGGAAAGAGTTTAGGACTTCGCATTCTCCTTATTTTTCTCGCCCTGTATTTTGCAGTGTCTTTTCTTGTACTGGGTACAGCCCTTTACCCGATTTTAAAAGACGCCTATCCCGATGAAGACCCGCTTATACTGGTAAACAATATGGTGCTGGCCTGGCTGGTTTTTGAATTGATTTACAGGTTTATGCTGCAAAGCCTTCCGGTGATCGATATAAAACCCCTGCTTATACTTCCTGTTTCTAAACCAAAAGTGGTGAACTTCTTACTGCTTAAATCCCTATACTCTTTTTACAATATTTTACCGCTGTTTGTCATTATTCCATTCGGTCTTTTTTGCATCTACACCGGGGATTACAGCAAGTTTCACATCGTGGCCTGGATGTTTGCCATTAGCTGTTTGAGTTTATGCGTTAACTACTTCAACTTTATAATTAAAAAACAATTTACCGAAAACCTAAAAGCTTTGATTCCGCTGGTGGTTATTATAGCCGGCCTGGCCGCTTTAGATTACTACGGAATTGTGCCGCTTCGCCTATACTTCGGAAAGGCTTTGGGGTACCTGGCCATCTCTCCTGTCCTGGCTTTTATTCCCTTAATTTTGGTGGTAATTCTTTTTTACTGGAATAAATTTTACCTTCAAAGCAAATTTTATCTGGATGCCGGTTTAAAGGAAAAACAAAAAGAAGCCCAAACCCAGGATTTTCTATGGACCAGGAAGTTAGGAAGCATCGCACCTTTTCTTCAGCTTGATTTAAAACTAATTTGGAGAAACAAACGCCCCAAAGCGGCAATTTATATGTCGCTAATCTTTCTGTTTTATGGAATGATTTTTTATCCAAACGACACCTACCAGGAGATGCCCTCTTTTTTCATATTCGTAGGTATTTTTATCACCGGCGTTTTTATGATTAATTTCGGGCAGTTTGTGCCTTCCTGGGATGCTTCATACTATCCAATGATAATGACGCAAAATATTGCGGTGAAGGAATACCTGGCTTCAAAAGCTGCACTCATAAGTTTTAGTGTAGTGGTACTGGCAATTTTAGCCACACCATACGTTTACTTTGGCTGGGATATTTTCCTCATCAATCTTATCTGCGCGCTCTATAATTTAGGTGTTAATGTTCCGGTTTTATTGTTTTCGGGAGCTTTTAACCGCAAACGTATAGATTTAGATAAAAGTCCTTTTATGAATTACCAGGGGATGGGTGCCGCACAGTGGCTCGTAAGCATACCCTTAATGGCATTGCCTGTATTTATTTTCTGGTTGGTGCAGCGTTTCAGCAGTTTTGAAATTGCTCTGGCTGTTCTAGGTTTAATGGGTGCCGCAGGCTTATTGTTGCGATCTGTTTTATTCGAAAAGATCACAGGCCTGTATGTAAAAAATAAATATGAAATGATTCAGGGTTTTAAGCAATCTGGAGAATAAAAAATATCTTATGATAACAGTTACAAATCTTTCAAAAGTATATAGCGGTACTACCGTGCTCAACATAGAACATCTCGAAATCGCCAGAGGTCAGAACTTCGGGCTGGTTGGGAATAATGGTGCAGGAAAAACCACATTTTTCAGTTTACTGCTCGACCTTATTCAGCCCACAACCGGTAATATTTTCAACAATGAGATCACGGTAAGTCAAAGTGAAGCCTGGAAAAGTTTTACTTCCTCTTTTATCGATGAGAGCTTCCTTATAGGCTATTTAACTCCTGAAGAATACTTCTATTTTATTGGAGAATTGCGCAACCGCAATAGGGCCGATGTAGACAGCTTTTTGCTTAAATTCGAAGACTTTTTTAACGGTGAAATCCTGGGCCGCAAAAAGTATTTGCGCGATCTTTCTAAAGGTAACCAAAAGAAGGTTGGAATTGTGGCGGCGCTTCTGGGTGATCCGCAGCTGGTAATTCTCGATGAACCTTTTGCCAATCTCGATCCCACCACTCAAATTAGGCTGAAGAAGCTCATCAAAGAACTTTCAGAAACCAAAGAAACCAGTTTTTTGATCTCCAGTCATGATCTTATTCATGTTACTGAAGTTTGTGAAAGAATTGTGGTACTCGATAAAGGCGAAATTGTGAAAGATATCGCTACTTCTGAAGCTACCTTAAAAGAGCTGGAAGAATATTTTTCAGGAGAGCCCGCCTTAAATCGGTAAAATTCGGCTAGAGCTTTGAGTTTGTAAAAAGAAACTTATTTTTACATACTAAATTCGCGGCTTTGGAGTTATCCAAATACGCATTAACCGCCTGAATTTGAAGTATTTTTCCAGAATCCTGATATTTCTGATTTTATTCGGAAGCCTTGCCGCTTGTTCCCGAAAGAAAAATACATTTATAAGCCGCAACTGGCACGCCGTAACCACCGAATATAATACGCTTTATAATGGCCAGCTAGCTTTGGAAGCAGGAAAAGAAGAGCTAAGGCTGTCTTACGAAGAAAATTTCTGGGATGTTTTACCGGTAGAGCGAATGGCAATCGACGACCAGATTTTATTGCCCGATAGCATTAGAAATCAAAATTTTGGAAGAGCCGAAGAAAAAGCCGCCAAAGCCATTCAAAGACATTCGATGCTGATTGGCGGGAAAGAAAGAAACCCTCAGATCGATGAAGCTTATTTATTGCTGGGAAAAGCGAGGTATTATGACCAGAGATTTATCCCGGCGCTGGAGGCTTTCAATTACGTGCTTCATAAATATCCTGCCAGCAACAGTATAAACCACGCCCGGGTTTGGCGCGAAAAAGCGAATATCAGGCTAGATAATAATCGGCTGGCTATAGAAAACCTTAAAAAAGTACTTGAGGCCGAAAAACTCGACGACCAGGATCGGGCCGATGCTTCGGCCAGTATAGCCCAGGCCTATTTAAACTTAAATTACCCCGACAGTTCTCTGGCACCGCTCAAAACCGCCGCCGAGTTTACCAAAAACAATGAAGAAAAAGGCAGGTATTACTTCATACTGGGTCAACTTCACAATCGACTGGGGCAGCCCGAACAGGCAAATTTAGCTTTTGATGAGGTGATTGATCTAAACCGAAAATCGCCACGTATTTATATGATCAATGCCGAGCTGGGAAAAATAAGAAATATGCCAATGGGGCAGGGGAGTGATTATGAGATTCGGCGTGCTTTAGAGGAGTTGGAAGATGAAAGGGAGAACCGCCCATTTTTGGATAAAATCTATTTTCAAACCGCCGAGTTTTACAAGGCGCTGGATTCTACCCGCCTTGCCGAAGAATATTATAATAAATCGCTCAGGTCACCTTCGAGCGATCGTTATTTACAAAGCATAAATTATGAAATCCTGGCCGATATGTATTTTGACCGGGCTGTGTACCGAAAGGCCGGGAATTATTACGACAGCACCCTGGCTACTATGGATCCCGGGCTTAGGGAATTCAGGCAAATCAAAAAGAAAAAAGATAACCTGGAAGATGTGATTCTCTACGAGGATCTGGCCGAAGAAAACGATAGTATTCTTAGGCTGGCAGGGATGAGCAGGGAAGAACAAATCGCTTATTTTGATGCGTATGTTGAAGAATTGAAAGCCAAACCTGAAAGCGTAGAACAGGTAGCTGTAAACATACCACAAAGTTCAAATATGCCGGGAGCAATGCCCAGCCCGGCTGCGGCAAGGAGTTTCTATTTTTATGATGAAAACCGCCTGAGCCGCGGCCTGGAAGAATTTAAACGCAGCTGGGGAAACAGACCCCTGGCCGATAACTGGCGTTATGGCGAAGCTTCTTTTGCCCAGAATCGTACTTCTGAAACCCAGGCCGATACCAATGCGATAGATTATGAAAATGATCCTCGATTTAATGCGATGACTTATGTTGAGCAAATTCCTAACGACCCTGTGTTGCTCGATAGTTTAAAGCGGGAACGCAATTTTGCCTGGTACCAGCTTGGGGTGATTTATAAAGAAAAATTCAGGGAATATGAGCTGGCTGCCGAAAAGTTTGAAGCTATGTTGGAAACCGGAGTGGCAGCCGATCTTGAACTTCCGGCTAAATTCAACCTTTATGAAATTTATGGCATAACCGGGCGACAATCCCTTCAGCAGTTTTATAAAGACCAGATTTTGCGCGATCATCCCGATTCCCGCTATGCAGCGTATATTTTAAATCCTGAAAGCCTGCGGGCTTCAGAAAATACTGCCGAGGTTGTTTATAAAGAACTTTATCGAAAATTTGAAAATGGAGATTATGTTGGGGTGATAGAGGAAGCAAATCTTCATATTTCAGCTTTTAGGGGAGAGGAGATCGTTCCTAAGCTTGAATTATTAAAAGCTATGGCCCTGGGCCGGCTTGAAGGCTTTGAAACGTATAAAAACGCCTTAAATCAGGTGGCGCTAAGCTATCCGCAGTCTGAAGAGGGAAAAAGAGCTCAGGATATCATCAACAGGGCCCTGCCGGGACTTGCGTTAAATGAATTTAACCGCGATAGTCTTCAGCAAAATTATAAACTGGTCTACAGGTTTGATGTTGAAAATGAGCAGGAAGCAGAGAGGTTTCAGGAGGAGTTGAAGAAAGTTATTCAGCAAATAAATTATGATCTTGAAGTAAGCCGGGATGTCTACACTTCTGAAGAAATTTTCGTTGTGGTACACGGGCTGGATGATGCCTCCCGCGCCCGCGGATTTATTGACCTGCTGCAGGGTAATGAATTTAGAATTAACAGAGAAGTTATTGCTATTTCCACAGAAAATTATAGAATTGCACAAATTCATAAAAATCTGAATACCTACTTATTACCCCCAAATTAAACCCTACTTATGTTCAAAGATCAAAAAAACTCCAAACCTGAAAACAGCAAGGAGCAAAACAAAATATCGGCCGGCACTATCGTAACCGGAGATATTAAAGGCAAAGGCAGCTTTAGAATTGAAGGTACCCTCGAAGGAAATTTAATCACTGCCGGGAAAGTGGTGATTAGCCAGGCCGGCATTATTAACGGAAAGCTGGAATGTGAACAGGCCGATATAGAAGGTAAAATCTCCGGAAATCTTAACGTTAGCGGAATTCTTAGCTTAAGAAGCTGTGCTGTTATTGATGGTGAGGTCGAAGCCGGAAAACTGGCCATAGAGCCCGGCGCTACTTTTAACGCTACCTGCCAGATGAATGGCGGGGTGAAATCACTGAAGAAGAAAAATGAAAAACAATCGGCCTAATAAAGCTCTGGCCTATGTGAATATCGCCTTCCAGATGGGAGCGATCATCGCTGCCGGGGTTTTTGGTGGAATTTGGCTGGATGGCAGGTTTCCCAATAAATACTCGGCATTTACCATCGGGGTATCCCTCCTGGGCGTTTTTATAGCCCTGTATATGGTGTTTCGTGGATTGCGCGATCTTCAGGATGATTAAAACTATGAAAAAAAGTATAGCCGAATTTTTAAAAATATTTCTGGTCTTTAGTATTATCCTATTCGGACTGCAACAAACGGGATTTTATTTATGGGTCGATGCTTCTTTATTTTACCCTATATGGGCTATTTATTTATTCCATATCCTGGCTACAGTGATTATCTATAGTCTGCTTGCCTGGGTGAGCCGAAATTTTTCTGATAAAACCGGTTATGCCTTTATGGGATTAAGCATGATGAAAATGCTGGCGGCGGTAATTTTCCTTTTACCCTTAATTTTGAGTCAAAATGAAGCTGTTTTGATCAATATCCTGGCGTTTTTCATTCCTTATTTCGCTTTTTTGCTCTTCGAAACCCTATATGTAATCAAACTCATCAACTCGAAATAAGTCTTTGTTTTTCAGGCAAATCGTTAAAAAAGCAACCTGCGGGAAATTTTTACATGCTGGGCTTTCAGATAAAAATTAAAAGTATACCTTTGCACGGAAATTTAGAGCCCATAATTTTTAAGCAGAACAGGTACTATGATAGCACATAAATCTTTTAAGATTATAGTGACGTTAACACTAGCCTTCGCCTTACTTCCTTTTTTAGCTTTTGCTTCGGCCGATCCGGCTGAAAATGAATCTGAAGAACAATTCAATCCCACCGACATGATTCTTCATCACATTGGAGATTCACACGGCTGGCATTTTTTTGGATCAGGCGATAATTCTTACACTTTACCTTTACCTGTAATCCTCTGGACAGATAATGGGCTGGTAACATTTATGTCCAGTGAGTTTCATCACGATACCGAAGGAGAGCATATTGTTGAAAAAGACGGGATGCAATTCGTAAATTATCATGAGAAAATCTACCAGTTAGACGAAGGAGCTTTTACTGTGCAGTTTGATGAGGAACACCACCCTGTTAATGCGTCTAAACCGCTTAACATGTCGATCACCAAGAATGTGGCTGCTATGTTTTTAACCGTGATTCTTATGATCTGGTTTTTCTTTGGGCTGGCAAGTTTTCACAAAAAGAATAAGCACGCACCTAAAGGTTTCAATAATGTACTGGAAACCCTGGTGTTATTTGTGCGTGACGAGATCGCAAGACCTCAGATAGGCGATAAAAAATATATGAAGTTTATGCCGTTTTTATTAACCGTATTCTTCTTTATTTGGATCACTAACTTGCTAGGTCTCTTGCCAGGAGCCGCCAACGTTACCGGGAATATTGCGGTAACCGTATCTCTGGGATTGTTTACCCTGGCTCTTATCATAATGAATGGAAATAAGGAATACTGGCAGCATATTTTCTGGATGCCCGGAATTCCCACTTTCGTAAAGCCCATACTTGCGGTTGTTGAGGTGCTTGGAGTGTTTATTAAACCTATCGCACTTATGATTCGTTTGTTTGCGAACATCACTGCAGGTCACATTATTATTCTTAGTTTACTTGGATTGATATTTATCCTGGAAAGCGCCGGAGTAGCTGGAATCTCGGTTCCTTTTGCACTTTTCATCACAATACTGGAATTGCTGGTAGCATTCCTTCAAGCGTTTATTTTTACAATGCTGTCGGCCCTGTTTATCGGGATGGCAGTTGCGGAACATGAACATCATTAATTTTAATTTTTAATTTATCTATTATGGAATTATTGTATGTAGGTCTTGCAGCTCTTGGAGCTGGTTTAGCAGTTGTTGGAGCCGCTATTGGTGTTGGTAAAATTGGTGGTTCAGCAATGGACGCTATCGCCCGTCAGCCAGAAGCTTCAGGTAAGATTCAAACCGCAATGATTATTGCTGCTGCACTTGTAGAAGGTGTTGCCCTTTTCGGGGTGGTTGCCGCGCTACTTGGTGTACTTAGATAATCAAGACCATTTAAACCCCTTCGCAACGGTTGGTTGCGAAGGCGGTTTTTAATTTGATGTTTTAAATTTTTACTATATAAATAGACTATGGATTTAATCACTCCTGATTTCGGATTATTTTTCTGGCAAACCATCGTTTTCCTGGTACTTATTTTCCTTATGGCAAAATTCGCCTGGAAACCAATTCTTGGGGCTGTAAATAACCGCGAACAATCTATTAACGATGCGCTTGCTTCTGCTGACGAAGCCCGCAAGGAAATGCAAAATCTTAAGGCCGATAATGAGCAACTTTTAAAAGAAGCCCGTGCCGAGAGAGATGCTATTCTTAAGGAAGCGCGTATGTTGAAGGAGAAAGTTATCGCCGAAGCTACCGAAGACGCTCAGAAAAAAGCCGATAGAATCGTAGCCCAGGCACAGGAAACCATTAAACTTGAAAAGCAATCGGCAATGGCCGAGCTTAAAAACCAGGTTGCAGCGCTTTCTATTGAAATTGCTGAAAAAGTGGTTAGAAAAGAGCTTTCTAACGAAAAACAGCAGCACGAGATGATCGATGAGATGCTGGGTGATGTTACTTTAAACTAAGCTTGAAATGAAAGGAACCAGGGCAGCACAACGATATGCCAAGGCTATTTTAAGCCTGGCAAAAGACAAAAACGCAGCCGATGCGGTTTACAAGGACATGCAAAGCATTTCTGAAACCATCGCACAAAGCAAAGAACTTCGTAATATGCTTGGAAGCCCCGTGATAAAATCGGGCCTTAAGAAAAATGCATTAAACGAGATCTTTAAATCGGCCCACATTATTACCCTTGGTAGTTTTGACCTGTTGATCGCTAACGAAAGGCTTAACCTATTAGATGTGGTGGCAAAACAATATTTGCTACAGTATAATAAGTTAAACAACATCCAGGAAGCTGTGGTAACCACCGCTGTGCCTCTAACTTCTGAACTCGAACAAAAGGTGCAGGCTAAGGTTAAACAGCTAACCGGAAACCAGGCAAACCTTAAGAATGTTATCGATACAGAAATGATTGGTGGTTTTGTATTAAGAGTGGGAGACCTGCAATATGACGCCAGTGTGCTTAGTAACCTTAACAGGCTAAAAAGAGAATTAAAGAACAACACATACGTTTCAAAAGTTTAATTAAAACCGTCGCGTGCAAGCGTGGCATTTTATCCTAAATAATTATGGCAGAAGTAAATCCTGCTGAAGTATCAGCAATATTAAAGCAGCAATTATCAGGTTTTGAGTCAGAAGCCAGTTTAGACGAGGTAGGTACTGTACTTACCGTTGGTGATGGTATCGCCAATGTTTATGGTTTGGCAAATGCTCAATACGGAGAATTGGTTCAATTTGAAAGCGGCCTTGAAGGAATGGTGCTTAACCTGGAAGAAGACAATGTTGGAGTTGTACTTTTAGGTCCATCGAAAGAGATCAAAGAAGGTTCGGTAGTAAAAAGAACCCAGCGAATTGCTTCCATCAAAGTTGGTGAAGGCATCGTTGGCCGTGTGGTTGATACCTTAGGAAACCCTATAGACGGGAAAGGTGCTATCGAAGGAGAAACCATCGAGATGCCTCTTGAGCGTAAAGCTCCCGGTGTAATTTTCCGTCAGCCGGTAAATGAGCCTCTTCAAACCGGGATTAAGTCTATCGACGCTATGGTTCCTGTAGGACGTGGACAAAGGGAACTTGTGATTGGTGACCGTCAAACCGGGAAAACCACGGTTTGTATTGACACCATTCTTAACCAGAAAGAATTTTACGATGCCGGAGAACCGGTATATTGTATATATGTGGCTATTGGTCAAAAAGCTTCTACCGTAGCAGGTATCGCCAAGGTACTTGAAGACCGTGGAGCTCTTGCCTATACCACTATAGTAGCTGCAAACGCATCAGATCCTGCGCCTATGCAGGTATATGCTCCTTTTGCAGGTGCTGCTATTGGAGAATACTTCCGTGATACCGGTCGTCCTGCACTTATCGTGTATGATGATTTATCTAAACAGGCGGTAGCTTACCGTGAGGTTTCTCTTTTGCTTCGTCGTCCACCGGGACGTGAGGCATACCCTGGAGACGTTTTCTTCCTTCACTCAAGATTACTTGAGCGTTCGGCTAAAGTGATCAATGATGATGAGATCGCGAAGAATATGAACGACCTTCCAGATTCTCTAAAAGACAGAGTAAAAGGTGGGGGATCACTAACCGCACTTCCAATTATCGAAACCCAGGCGGGAGACGTTTCGGCATATATTCCAACTAACGTGATCTCGATCACCGATGGGCAGATATTCCTTACTTCCGACTTATTTAACTCTGGGGTTCGTCCTGCGATTGATGTGGGTATCTCTGTATCGCGTGTAGGTGGTTCGGCTCAGATCAAATCGATGAAGAAAGTAGCCGGTACATTAAAACTTGACCAGGCTCAGTTCCGTGAACTGGAAGCTTTCGCCAAGTTCGGTTCAGATCTTGACCCTGCAACGCTTAGAGTTATTCAAAAAGGTAAGCGTAACGTGGAGATCCTTAAGCAGGGACAAAACGATCCTTACCCGGTAGAAAACCAGGTAGCGATCATCTATGCCGGTTCTAAAAACCTGCTTAGAGATGTACCTGTAGAGAAGGTAAAAGAATTTGAGAAAGATTACCTGGAGTTCCTTAACACCAAGCATAGAGATACTTTAGATGCTCTTAAAGCCGGTAAATTAACCGACGAGATCACCGATACTCTTGCTCAGGTAGCTAAGGAGCTTTCAGAGAAGTATAAAAACTAAAAAATGCCCCTCCCATCCTCCCCGAGGGGGGAGGGGTACTATAATTTTTTAAAAAAATCCCTCCCCTTTTGGGAGGTTAGGTAGGGCTTATGGCAAACTTAAAAGAATTACGCAGCAGGATTACTTCGGTTTCTTCAACGATGCAGATTACCAGTGCCATGAAAATGGTATCGGCTGCAAAGTTGAGCAAGGCTCAGGATGCGATTACGCAAATGAGACCTTATTCTGAAAAACTTACCCAGTTGCTACAGGATTTAAGTGCTACTTTAGATGATGATGCCAGCAGTAAATATGCTGAAGAACGCGAGATAAACAATGTGCTTATCGTTGCTGTTTCTTCAAACAAAGGTCTGGCCGGTGCTTTTAACACTAACATTATCAAAGCTGTAAAGTATAAGATTCAGAACGATTACCAGGCAAAGAATGTTGATATCTACGGAATTGGTAAAAAAGCCAATGATATCCTGAAGAAAGATTATAGCATTTATAAAAATGAAAATGCCATTTTCGATGATCTTAGCTTTGAAAATGCTTCTGAAATCGCCGAAGAGCTAATGCAGCTTTTCCTTGACGGAAAGTATGATAAAATCGTTTTGGTGTACAATCAGTTCAAAAATGCGGGGACTCAAATCGTACAGCACGAGCAGTTTTTACCTATTGAAAAGTTTGAAACTGAAGACAACAAGCAGCTGGATTATATCTTTGAACCTTCTAAAATTGAGATCGTAAAAGATCTAATTCCGAAGTCATTGAAAATGCAGTTGTTCAAGGCTATAAGAGATTCCTTCGCTTCAGAGCACGGTGCCCGTATGACCGCTATGCATAAGGCTACCGATAATGCCAAGGAGCTTAGAGACGACCTTAAGTTATCTTACAATAAAGCCCGTCAGGCTTCGATTACTAACGAAATCCTTGAGATCGTTGGTGGTGCCGAGGCGCTAAACGGATAATTTATTAGAATATTCCGGGAGAAATCCCGTTTTAGAAACCCTGTCCCCCGGCAGGGTTTTTTAATTGGTATATCTTTTGTTTTTGTACCTTTAAATCACAAAACCACTTTAATATGAAAGCTCCATTTTTAGTATTTAGCATTGTTGTTTTAAGCCTGTTTAGCAGCTGTGGCAGTAACAAGGAATTACAGGAAAGAGCCCCTGCTCAACTAAACCAGGCTTATTATTCTGAAACCGAAGATGGACTTGCGCTGCATATCCCTGTGGCAACGATTCAGGAAAACCGGGTTGCATTAAAAAGTGTGTACTTCCGTGGCTTGCATTCAGACTTAAAACAATCTGCCGAGCAATCAAATATCTATACAGCGCATTTTGCCACCGGAAAAGGAGAAAGAGTAATGCACGTAGATCCAAAAGAGGAATATGGCAACAGGGCCCCTCAAAAGCCCGAAAAAAGCCCGTTTGATATAAAAGAAAACGAAGCCATTTTGGTTTTTGAGCAGGCTGGCAAAACCAAATATTACAAAATCACCGGAATAGTAGAAAAAGAGTAAACCTCCAGTATCAAAATAACGGCCGGTTGAGCACTTTAAAGAGATTTTTTCAGGATACCATAGTCTATGGCTTTGCCACGGTTTTGCCAAGGTTGATGAACTTTATTCTGGTGCCTCTGCATACCTGGGCACTCACCACCGGCAGCTATTCTATCAACACTACTTTTTACGTATGGGCCGCATTTTTTAACGTCTTGCTGGCCTACGGAATGGAAACCGCATTTTTCAGGTTCTTTAGCCATTCTAAAGAAAAAGCAAAGGTTTTTTCTACCGCCTTTATTTCCCTGAGTGTTACCACTGTGATATTTTTTATACTGGTAGTAATCTTCAGGGATTATCTCTTTTCCCTGCTCGACTTAAAACCTTTTTATTTTAATATTTTGATGGGTATTTTAGCGCTCGATGCCCTTGTGGTTGTCCCCTTTGCCTGGCTCAGGGCTTCAAACCGGCCTATGAAATTTGCCCTGGTTAAGATTTTGAATATCCTCACGGTGGTTTTGCTGAACTTTTATTTTCTATGGTTCGTGCAAAAATTCCCCAATGCGACTCCTCAAATTATTCTTGATAATTATACCGATGCCGATAAAGTAGGCTACATTTTCCTGGCAAATTTGGCCGCCAGCGGATTAACTTTTCTCATACTATTGCCCTATTTTTTCAAAACCAGGCTCGATTTTAGTTTTCCCCTGCTCCAAAAGATGTGGCGCTATGGCTGGCCGGTGATGGTGGCCGGTATTGCCTTCGTGATCAACGAGAACCTCGATAAACTGCTGCTGAAAGATATGCTTTCCGATGAAATTATGGGAGCCTATGCGGGTTGTTATAAACTCGCGGTTTTTATGACGATTTTCGTGCAGGCTTTTCGTCTTGGTGCCGAACCTTTTTTCTTTAATCAGGCGAAAGCCGAAAATGCCCGGCAAACCTATTCGCTTATCCTTACCTATTTTGTAATTGCCGGAAGCTTTATTCTTTTATTTCTGGTAGTATTTCTGGATTTTTTCAAGGAATTGATTATTAGAAACAGCGATTATTGGGTGGCTTTATCTATAGTCCCTGTGGTTTTACTGGCCAACCTGTTTTTGGGGATTTATCACAATCTTTCGGTTTGGTACAAACTTACCGATAAAACCAGGATAGGGATGTATATCTCTATTTTTGGAGCTATTATCACCATTGGGTTTAACCTGTATTTTATCCCGGTTTTAGGCTTTATGGCGGCAGCCTGGGCTACCCTGGCAGCTTACGGGAGTATGGCGCTTATTTCCTACCTTTTAGGAAGAAAATACTATCCCGTACCTTATGACGTTAAAAAAATAGGCTTTTACCTGCTGGTTTCTGTTGGCTTTTCCATAATTTCCTTCCAGTTTTTAAGGACCGATTATTATGCCGGTACAGCCCTGGTAATTGGCTTTTTACTGCTGGTTTACTTCAGGGAGCGAAAACAATTACAGCAATTATTGAAATAAATAAATTTTTGATGAAAGTAAAGATTATAAACAAGTCGGCTCATAACCTGCCACATTACGAAACCGAAGCCTCGGCGGGAATGGACCTGAGAGCAAACATTTCAGAAAAAATCACCTTAAAGCCGCTTGAGCGCGCAATTGTGAAAACCGGACTTTTTATAGAATTACCTGTGGGTTATGAAGCTCAGGTAAGACCCCGCAGCGGGTTGGCAGCAAAAAAGGGCATTACTGTTCTAAACTCTCCCGGAACTGTAGATGCCGATTACCGTGGTGAAATCGGGATTATCCTGGTGAATCTCTCCAACGAAGATTATACGATCGAAAACGGGGAGAGAATTGCTCAAATGGTGATCGCTAAACACGAACATATCGCCTGGGAAGAAGTAGAAGTGCTTGAAGAAACCAGCCGGGGGGCAGGTGGCTTTGGCAGCACCGGGCATCACTAAATTATTGTTTAACCGGGAATACCCGGTTGTGCGGAAAATTAATAATAACAGAAGATTTCTGCCTTTGCAGAAATTACAAATATTGAATACATGAAAATTATAGTACCTATGGCAGGTCGCGGGTCGCGACTTCGACCACATACTTTAACCGTTCCAAAACCATTAATCCCAATAGCAGGGAAACCCATCGTGCATCGACTGGTAGAAGATATCGCCGGAGTTTTAGATGAAAAGATCGATGAAGTAGCTTTTGTGATCGCCGAAGATTTTGGAGATAAGGTGGAAAACGATCTTATTAAAATTGCTGAAAGCCTCGGAGCTAAAGGCACGATTTATTATCAGGATCAACCTTTGGGAACCGGCCACGCCATTATGTGCGCCAAAGACTCCCTGGAAGGCCCTGCCGTTATCGCTTATGCCGACACGCTTTTTAAAGCCGATTTTACCTTAGACAAAGAAGCCGATGGCGTGATTTGGGTAAAACAGGTAGATAAACCTGAAGCCTATGGAGTGGTGCAGCTCAATCAAAACAACGAGATCGTGGATTTGGTCGAAAAGCCCGAGGAATTTGTGTCAGACCTGGCGGTGATTGGGATCTATTACTTTAAAGATGTGGCCGTGCTTAAAAATGAGCTTCAGGGGGTTTTGGATAAAAAACTAACCCGTGGTGGCGAATACCAGATAAACGATGGGATTCAGGCTATGCGGGCTAATGGTCTGAGATTCGTACCTGGGAAAGTAGATGAATGGATGGACTGCGGAAATAAAAATGTAACCGTAGAGACCAACGGGCGAATGCTTAATTTCCTTCACCAGGAGGGCAAAGAGCTAATGTCTAAATCGGTAAAAATTAAAGATTCTGAAATCACCGAGCCTTGTTTTATAGGAGAAAATGTAGAGCTTATCAATGCCAAGATTGGCCCAAACGTGAGTATTGGTGACGGCACAAGGGTTGAAAATTCAACGATTAAAAATAGTCTTATCCAGAATTTTTCAGAAATAAAAAATGCGAATCTGGATAACGCGATGATTGGAAATCACGCTAAATTTAACGGGGAATTTACCCAGGTTAGCATTGGTGATTATTCGGTTTTGGAATAAACTGAAGCCCTGGTAAGGCATTTCAAAAATTATGAAACAGCTGGTTTACATATTTATATTTTGTCTTCTTCCGGTGGCTCTTGCAAGCGGCCAGGAAGAAGAACAAAATATCGTGAACGAGGTGAATGAAGACGATTTGGGAAATGTAACTTCCGAATTTCAGGAACAATTTTTTGAAGCCCTCAAGCAAAAAGCTATTGAAAACTACCAAAAAGCAATCACTGCCCTTGAAGTTTGCAAAAAACTCGAGCCTCAAAATCCTGTAGTTTACTTTGAGCTGGCCAAAAATTACCGGGAATTAGAGCAATACGATGCGGCACTCATAAATTTTAATAAGGCCAGGGAGTTGGACCCTGAGCGGGAAATCTTACTTTACGAAATTTACCAGACCTATCTGGCTCAGGAAGATTTTCAAAAGGCGGTTGAAAGCATAAAGCAGCTTGTTGAATTTAACCAGAACTATGAAAAAGATCTGGCTAATGTTTATATGCTTGCCGGGGAGTACGACAAGGCTTTGGAGGTTATTGAAGACCTGGAAAAAAAGTACGGGCAATCTGGCTACCGTACTCAGCTCAAGCGTCAAATCTATGCCCGAACCGGTAATACCAACGCCCAAATTAGCGAATTGGAAGAAAGCATTAGTGCCGATCCCGAAAATGAGCAAAACTACCTGAATCTCATTTACATGTATAGTGAACAGGGAGATGAAGAGGGCGCTTTTCAAGTAGCTCAGGATTTGCTCGAAATCAATCCGGGATCTACCCTGGTGCATCTCGCACTTTATAAATTTTATCTTAGCCGAAACCAGCCTGAAGAGGCTGTAAAATCGATGAAGCTCGTCTTTGAAAGCGAAGAGATAGATGCCGATTCAAAATTCAGGGTGCTGAATGATTTTTTGCTATTTGTAAATGAAAATCCCGAATATAAAGAAGATCTTCTGGAAGTGAGCCAGTTATTATCTGGGCAGGAAAACAGCCCGTTATTGTTTGAGCAATTGGGCAATTATTATCTGGAAAATGGAATGCGTAAAGATGCCCTGCTATATTTTGAAACTGCGCTGGCAGAAAATTCTGAAAATTTTGAACTCTTTAGAAATACGATTGTGCTTCAGCTGGAATTTGAACAGTATGCGGCAGCGCTTGAAAATAGCCAGCAGGCTTTAGATCTTTATCCGGGGCAACCGCTTTTATATTTATTCAAAGGTGTAGCTCATAATAAACTTGGTGAATATGGCCGGGCCGATGAAATTCTTACTTTTGGCCTGGATTATGTTATAGATAACCGGCAATTGCTTGCCGATTTTTATAACCAACTCTCCATCGCGGCAAAGGGACTTGGAAATATTTCGAAGGCCGAAGAATACACCCGCAAATTGGAAGAACCTAAAAAACAGGAGTAGATGTTAAAGAGAATTTTTGGAATATTGATACTGGCTTTACTGGTAGTAGCTTGTGGCGCAAGAAAAACCGGCCCAAAAGCTTCAAAAAGTAACGCTGAGGCTGCCGGAGTTATAGAGCGACACTATGAGAACGAAACCGATTTTAAGACGCTCTCAGGGCGGCTTAGAACGGTTTACAAAGATGAAGACAGGAGCCAGTCGGTAACCCTGAGCTTCAGGATGGAAAAAGACAAGGCGATCTGGTTGAATGCCCAGGTTATGGGATTCCCGGTGGCCAGGGCTTATATCACTCCCAGCCGTGTGAGCTATTATGAGAAAATAAGCAAAACCTACTTTGATGGGGATTTTAGCTTATTGAGCGATATGTTGGGGACTCCCTTGGATTTTCAGAAGTTACAAAACCTATTAATTGGTCAAAGTATCTATGATATGCGTGACGAGGCTTATGAGTTAAGCCAAAGCCCAAGAGGATTTCAGTTAGCTCCGGTTGAGAATGGTATTATTAAAAGAGTTTTTCTGCTAAGTGCTGAAAATTATAAAGCCGTAGCCCAGCAGCTTAGCGAAGAGGGAGCTAACCGCAGTGTAACGGTGACCTATTCAGATTATCAAAACGTGAACGGGAAATTATTCCCACAGGATATTAAAATCGTGGCCAATGAGGCCGGAAAAAGCACTAATATAGATTTAACCTACCGTTCTCTGGAAATAGATTCAGAAGTGAGTTTTCCTTTTGAAATTCCGTCGGGTTATGAAGAAATCGCTGTAGACTAATGAGATATCATTGCAGGTTTGTTGTAATATTTATTTTTGTTTTTTTAGGAGGAATATGGACTGCACAGGCACAAATTTCTCGCGAAAGCCTTGAACAAAAAAGACAGGAGTTGCAAAAAGAAATTGGCCGAATTAGCCAGTTGCGCAGTTCCAACAAACAAAAAGAACGCTCGGTATTGAATGAGGTAGAAGACCTTAATCAGCAAATTCAAAGCACCGAGAATCTTATTAAGGTGACCAATCAACAGGCAAATTTGCTAACCCGGGAGATCAATACAAATCAATCCCGAATTTCCCGGCTAAGAAAGGATCTGGAGCAGCTTAAGGAAGACTATTCCAATATGATAGAAAAATCATATAAGAGCAAATCCAGCCAAAGCCGTATAATGTTTTTGCTTTCTTCACAAAACTTTTTACAGGCATACAAACGGCTTCAGTATATGAAGCAGTATACGAATTATCGCAAACAGCAGGGAGAGGAAATCCAGGCCAGAACAAATGAACTTCAGCAGTTAAATAAAGATTTGGTGGAACAAAAGCAGCAAAAGGAGGTTTTAATTTCCGAAAACCGAAAAACCCGTGCCGAGCTTGAGAAGAACAGAAAAGCCCAGCAGGAATTGATGCGCACTATACGAAGCAAAGAGAGCCAGTTTGCTACCCAAATTAAGAAAAGGCAGCAGGAGATCAACGAAATAGACCGGCAAATCGAAAAGATGATTCGGGAGAGTATCGCAAAAACCAATGAAGAGAGTGGGTCTACTTCCCGCGACACCTATGCGATGACCCCTGAGGCAAGAGCTCTGGCAGCCGATTTTGTAAGCAATAAGGGGAAGCTTCCCTGGCCGGTGCGATCGGGCGTGATAGCTTCTAAATTTGGAACCCAGCCGCATCCTATAGTGCGCTCCATCACCATTAATAATAACGGAATTAGCATTAATACAGGAGAGGGCAATAACGCCCGGGCCGTTTTTAATGGTACCGTTAGTGAGGTGCAGGTGCTAAAAGGAGCCAATAAAGCTGTAATGATTAGACACGGGGATTATATAAGTATCTATAACAATCTCTCAAAGGTATTTGTAAAACGCGGTGATGTTATTGTGACCGGGCAGGAATTGGGGGAAATTGCGACAAGCAGTACTACAGGAAAGACCACCTTGCATTTTTTAGTGTATAAGAATACTCAAAAAATGAATCCTGAAGACTGGATTATTAAAATGTAATTATTTAATCCTTGAATAAGGCCTTGAGCTCGGTAGCATCGTTGGGCTTCATTTTCCCGGCCAGGACAAGGCTAAGCTGCTTTCTTCTAAGCGCAGCCTCGAATCTTTGTTTTTCGATCTCTGTTTCAGGCTCCAGTGGAGGAACGTTAACAGGAGCACCGGTTTCATCTACGGCTACAAAAGTATAAATAGCTTCGTTGGCTTTGGTGCGGTTTCCGCTTTCTCGATCTTCTACCCAAACATCGATAAAAATTTCCATAGAAGATTTAAAAGCCCGGGAAACTGCGGCTTCTACAGTAACCACACTACCTAAAGGAATAGCCTTATTGAATGCCACGTGATTTACAGAAGCGGTGACTACTATTCTTCGGCTATGCCTGCGCGCTGCGATACTGGCGGCCCTATCCATCCTGGCCAGAAGTTCCCCGCCAAAAAGGTTGTTAAGCGGATTGGTTTCGCTGGGGAGTACAAGATCGGTTAAAGTAGTTCTTGATTCGCTGGGGCGTTTGGCTTCCATAGGAGAAATTTTCGGCAAAAATAAGCCGAATTAAAGGATTAGAAATTTAAAAAACTATTAAAGTTCCTGGATAAGCAGCCAGGCTCCTTCGTTTTGTTTTTTAACTTCTCTCAACATATTAATAGCGTCTCTGCGGGTTTGATGACTGCCATACACCACCTGGTGCAAGCCGTATTTATTTTCGCCAAGCAAATGAGCTTTAAAGCCTTCTTCTCTTAGTTCATCTACCTTTGTTTGAGCATTTTCGCGCATTCTAAAGGCTCCGGCCACAATATGGAATTTACCCGATTGCTTTTCGATAGTAAAAGTTACCGCCGGCAATGGATTATCGATCACAAAAGTAGCCTGTTGAATTTGCTGTTGCAGCAGGCTTTCGGCTTCCTGTTGCTCAGCGATGTTATGCTGGCTTACCTGGTTGCTGTAGATGTTTAATCCTGTAAAACCACCAATTCCAAGCGCAATAACTGCAACCGCGGCATATTTAAGGAAAGATGAAGTCTTTCTGCGTTCAGGAGTGAAGAGGATTGGAGTTTTTTCCTCCAGGTCTTCGATTTGTTCTTTATAAACTTCGCGGTTAACTTTTTTGGCCCTGGTAGTATCCAATCCAAAAGCTCCGGCCAGGTAATTTACCTGGTTAAAAGGCTCAAACTGAAGTTTATCTTCACTGGTTTTTTTAAGAATACCAATTTTTGCTAATTCTACCTCCTTATCGTTTTCGAGCGAATTTTTTAATTCCTCTACAAAAACATCGATTTTATAAACGGCCTGTGCATAGGCAATACCTTCGGCTTCTGCGATATAATTGGCTAGCAGGCCATCGCTGTTAAGCAATTGGTTGTTAAAGGAAACCACTTTTTTCGGAGGGTACAATGCTCCGGTTTCTGCTTCGATTCTAGCCGATTGTTTTTGGGAAAGAAAGGCCCCAAATCCCGGAAGAATCACGCATTCGTATCTGTAAAGTAAGTCCTGAAGGTAGTTAGCTATATTCATTGGCACAAAAATAAGAAGCTTTATTAGGCTCCCTAAAGTTATCTAAAGAAAATTTATTAACAAACCTTTTTTCTGTAATTTTAGTCAAATTGGGGCAATGAACACTTCTGAATTACTTTATATCCTGGCTTTGCAACGCGTTCCAAATCTGGGAGATAGCAGTGCCAGGAAACTGATAGCGCGTTTTGGTTCGGCTGAAGCGGTTTTTAAAGCTAAGAAATCCCAGCTTCTAAAAATATCAGGGATTGGAGAATTGCGCATCAGGGAATTGCAGGACAGCAAACACCTGAAAGCTGCAGAAACTGAGCTGGATTTTATTCAACGGGAAAATATAAAATCTCTTTATTTTCAGGAAGAAGACTACCCGGCCCGTTTAAAGCACTGCCACGATGCCCCGCTGTTGCTCTTTTCCCGCGGAAATATTCAACTTACAAATCAAAAAATTCTCAGTATTGTGGGTACCCGCAAAATCACGCCTCAGGGTGTTGCCTTTTGCGAAAATTTGATTGAAGAGCTTAGTTTGTTTAAACCGGTCATCGTTTCGGGTTTTGCTTACGGGGTAGATATTACAGCTCAAAAAGCCGCTATTAAACACGGCCTGCAAACCATTGGTTGCCTGGCCCACGGTTTAAATCAAATCTACCCGCGGCAACACGCCAAATATGTAAAGCAAATTGAACAAAACGGGGGCTTTCTTACCGATTTTTGGAGCAGTGATGATTTTGATCGCAATAATTTTCTGAAACGAAATCGCATCATCGCCGGCCTAAGCGAAGCTACGCTGGTAATAGAAAGCGCAGAAAAGGGCGGTTCCCTGGTAACTGCCGATATAGCAAATTCCTATAATCGCGAGGTTTTTGCGGTTCCGGGTCGGCCTACAGATTATTACAGCCTGGGCTGCAATAACCTCATTAAAACCCAGAATGCACATCTTTTAAATTCTGCCGCCGATCTAATTTATATGTTAGGCTGGAACACCGAAGAATCCCCCAAACCGGTTCAGAAACAATTATTCATAGAACTAGATCCCGAAGAAAGCAAAGTGATGGAATATTTGCAAAATTCAGGGAAATCGCAGTTAGACCACATCGCCTTAAACTGTGGTTTTCCAAGCTTTAAAACCGCCGGAATCTTAATAAATATGGAATTAAAGGGAGTGGTTAGACCACTCCCCGGGAAATTATTCGAAGCGGTTTAATAACCCACCCGTTCGCGAACCCGCTTTAAAACTGTAGTAGCCACGGCATTTGCCTTTTCGGCGCCCTGGGCCAGGGCTTTATCTACTTCGGTTAAATTATTCATGTAATACTCGTATTTCTTGCGGGCATAACTGAATTTTTCTACCAACTCTTCATACAAAGCCTGTTTGGCGTGACCGTATCCAAAACCGCCGACCTCATAATTGCTGCGCATTTCAGAAATTTTTTCTTCAGAAGCGATTAATTTATACAAGGCAAACACATTACAGGAATCAGGGTTTTTGGGCTCCTCAAGCGGGGTGCTATCGGTTTCGATTCCCATTATCTGTTTGCGTAGTTTTTTATCGGGTTGAAAAATATTGATGGTATTGTCTTTTGATTTACTCATTTTTCCGCCATCGGTCCCGGGAACATACATTGTGTTTTCCTGTACTTTGGCTTCAGGAATTACAAAAGTCTCACCCATTTGGTTGTGGAATCTCGAGGCGACATCTCGCGTAATTTCCAGGTGTTGTAACTGGTCTTTCCCAACAGGAACAATTTCAGCATCATAAAGCAAAATATCGGCCGCCATCAACATAGGATAAGTGAAAAGCCCGGCATTTACATCTTCCAGCCTGTCGGCTTTGTCTTTAAATGAATGAGCCAGGGTGAGGCGCTGATAAGGAAAGAAACAACTTAAATACCAGGAAAGCTCGGAGGTTTGAGGGATATCGCTTTGGCGGTAAAATACCGATTTTTCAATGTCCAGGCCGCAGGCCAGCCAGGTGGCTGCCACCGAGTAGGTGTTATGCCTAAGTGTTTCAGCATTCTTAATTTGCGTGAGCGAATGCATATCGGCAATAAAAATAAATGATTCATTATCGGGTTGGTTGGCCATTTCGATGGCCGGCATTATAGCGCCCAGTAAGTTTCCAAGATGAGGGGTGCCTGTACTTTGTACCCCGGTGAGTATTCTCGACATCGGCTTTTTCAGGTTTTTTACAAAGGTAATTTTTTTGGGAAATTCCCTCATTTCATTTTAGTAATTTTGAAGCGCATGAACTTCCTACGGAAAACAGCGGTCTTTTTTTGGCGAATTTGGTTCTATATCTTAATGATAGTACCAATTGCGGTGATGTTGCCATTTTTACTCATTTTCACTTCTGCAGAAAAATTCTACCCGGCCTATTTTGTATGCGCCCGTATTTGGGCTAAATGCGTCTTATACGGAATGGGTTTCTATCCGGTATGCCAATCCAAAACCAGCCTTAAAAAAGGAGAAAGCTATATGTTCGTGGCAAATCACGCTTCGATGATAGACATTATGCTAATGCTGGCGGTGGTAAAACATCCCTTTATTTTCGTTGGAAAAAAGGAGCTGGCTAAAATCCCGGTTTTCGGATTTTTCTATCGCCGCACCTGTATACTTGTAGATCGTAAGTGTAACCGTAGTAAGCACGGAGTTTATAAAGAGGCCCAAAGGCGCATTCGACAGGGCAATAGTATTTGTATTTTCCCTGAAGGCGGCGTACCCGACGATCGCAGTATTCTTCTCGACCATTTTAAGGATGGAGCCTTCAGGCTGGCGGTAGAGCACCAAATTCCTGTGGTGCCTTTTACATTTTTTGATACCGGAAAGCGATTTTCCTATAATTTCTTAAGCGGAAGTCCGGGGAAACTGAGGGTCAAAATGCACAAAATCATCCCTACAAAAGGAATGGAACTTCAGGAGCGAAGAAAATTAAAACTTCATACCCGGCAGGTAATCCATAATGAACTTCTGGCCGACCGGCAAAAGAAAAAGCGGCAACTAAAAGCCGAAACTCTTTAGAATTTAAAGCTAAGCCCCGAGTAAATTCCGAAGAAATAAGGCTGCATATCGCTGGTGTTATTGAAGGTGTTGAGCTGATATTTGAAAATCGGTTCCAGATTAAGGCTAAAATTGTCTATTAGTTCATAATTCACACCCAACCCAATGTTGGTGCTAAAACTAAGCTCGTTGATATTATTGGCACTTCCTAATCTGTCCCGCTGATTATTGGAATTCAAAAACACCGCATTTTCCTCCAAAAACAAACTGCTGGCTCCCCCAATGATATTCACGCCCAGCCTGGAGTCCAGTAAAGCATATTCAATTTCTACGGGAACTTCAATAAAACCAAATTGCTGATTGATCTCAGCATAAGAGGGCATCACAGAATTGCCCGGAAACATCGAAGTGCTACTGGTTTGAAGGCTGTTGCTCAAAGCACTTCTTAACTGAATGTTTTGATTTTGCTCGTTAAAATCGATGTTTGCAATAGCACTGGGTTGCAGGGTTGCCGAAACATTCACATCCTGGATGTGATAACTCATATTTACCTTTCCTATCCCGGTGCGTATTTTAATTTTATCTGAAATTGAATAAGCCAGATTTACCCCATAAGCCACGGTAACTTCACTTTGAGTAGGGCTCGCGGCCAGGCTGGCATCTATCGCATTTCCGCTGCCCAAATTGTTATAAACCACCGGGGCCGCAAAAGGAGTTACTCTTAATTTCTGGCCATTTTTATTTTCGGTTTCCGGAGCTTCAGGATCGGGATTTTTTCCCAGGCTGGCTAAGGCTTCCTGCTCTGTGGTCGCAGGAGTTTCTTCTTCTTCTTCTGAAGTGGAATTTGTAGTTTCAGCCAGTTGAGTTTCTGTATTTTTTATTTCAGTAGATTTTTCGTCCTCTGCCTGGGTAAATTGCTCTTTTGTTTCTGAATTAATCCCGGCAATTTCAGATTCTGAAGATCGCTCCCGGCCTGAATTTTTAGAGGTTCCGGAATTTTCTACAGAATTTTCTGCAAACTGATTTTGAGATTTTTTGGCTGCTGATTTTTCTTCTGAAATTTCAGCTATTTGGCTTTGATTGTCAGAAGAATTTGAATTTTCTCCTGAAGTAGAATTATTGCGCTCCAATTCTTCTGAAGCCTCTTCCAGGCTTCTGTTTTCTCCTGGCAATTCGATTTGCGGCAGTGCATTTTCATCTATATCGAACACCACTCCAGGTTCGTGCTGAAAAGGATTATTAAAAAACCAAAAGGCTCCCATTAGAATTACAGCTACTGCAGCTGCGCCTGCCAATTTATACCACAATGGTAAAATGCCGGCTTTGCGATTATCTTTTTTCTTTAAAGTTTTCGCGATATTTTTCCAGCTCTCTTCCGGCGGGATTTCTGAAAAATCTTTCAGCTTCTCCCGGTACAGATCATCTATGTTGGTTCGCTTCTTCATATTGAATTCACTGAAATATTATTCTGGTAATTCTCAACTCTGTCTTTCAGAATTTGTCGGGCTCTGGCTAAATTAGATTTCGAGGTGCCTACACTTATTTCGAGCATTTCGGCTATTTCTTTATGAGAAAACCCATCCATCACATACAGGTTGAATACCTGCCTGTAGCGGGAAGGCAATTCCTGTATACACTTCAGAAGAAAATCGGAAGGGATTTCATCCTCGTCTACTTCAACAGCGGTATCTTCTATCTGGCCTTCATTTACAATTTGAAGCAGCTTTTCTTTTCTGTGTTTTTGAAGGGCTGTGTTTATGATGATGCGTTTCATCCAGCCTTCAAAAGAGCCTTCTTCCTTATACTGCCCGATTTTCTTAAAAATTGTAATAAAACCGTCTTGTAAATTATCCTGGGCCTGCTCATAATTGCCTGAGTATTTAAGGCAAAGCCCGAAAAGCTCTGCCGAATATTTACGGTATAGCTTTTCCTGGGCTTTGAGATCCTGTTTTTTACACTGACGTATAAGCTTGTTTAAACCCACTAAATTTTTATAGGTTAATTTTTAAATTAATCGGCGTTTTCTAGTTCGTTATCATTGGGATCAATTACCGGGATTTCAACTTCGGTATAAATTGCCTGCCCGTCTTCATCACTACCTTTCCAGAGAAAGAAAGTATAGCTGGTGCCAACCTCGGCATCTATGGTCAATCTTCCCAATGCGGCCTGTTTAATAAGGTCCTCTTCATCTGCCTCGATAGAACATTGGGTTAAATCGGCCTGGTAACTGGTAATGGTAATCACGTAAATGTCGGTTGAATTCTCTCCATCCCCTCTGGATGAGTGAAAGCCGGCAAAAGTATGACAGGTCGAAGGTAATTTATATACCACATCGATGTCATAAGATTTACCAGTTTCAAAATAATCGGGTAGGTTGGTTGAGATAATTTCAGCCGGTTCCTGTAATCTTCCCGGGCCGTCATCATCAAGGCTACATGCCATAAGGCTGAAACTGAACATTAGAATTAAAGCTAATCTTTTCATACAATTTAATTTTTCTTTTGTATGATGTAGATGCAATCTGTATCAAAAGGTTGCGTGAAATATGTAAAAAAATAGCCCCTTCCTGAGGGGCCATTTAATTATTCGGCTGTTACCTTAATGGCTTCCTTTATTTTTTCTTCGAGTTCTTCCATAAGATCGGGGTTGTCGCGAAGCAGGGTTTTTACTGCATCTCTTCCCTGTCCTAATTTGGTGTCTTCGTAGCTAAACCAGGAACCACTCTTTTTAACGATTTCGTAATCTACTCCTATATCTATGATCTCACCAATTTTTGAAACTCCTTCCCCGTACATAATGTCGAATTCGGCGGTTTTAAATGGGGGAGCAACTTTGTTTTTAACCACCTTAACCCTGGTTTTGTTTCCGGTTACGTTGCTGTTGGCGTCTTTAATTTGAGTTGATCTTCTAATATCCAAACGAACCGAGGCATAGAATTTTAAGGCGTTACCCCCGGTGGTGGTTTCAGGATTTCCAAACATCACCCCGATTTTTTCGCGTAGCTGGTTGATGAAAACCATAGTACAGTTTGTCTTACTAATAGAAGAAGTTAGCTTTCGTAAAGCCTGAGACATTAACCTGGCGTGAAGTCCCATTTTAGAATCTCCCATTTCTCCTTCAATTTCACTTTTAGGAGTAAGTGCCGCTACCGAGTCTACCACGATGATATCTATAGCTCCCGATCTAATAAGGTTATCGGCGATTTCCAGCGCCTGCTCCCCGTTGTCGGGTTGAGAGATGATGAGGTTATCGAGATCAACACCTAGTTTTTCAGCATAAAATCGGTCGAAGGCGTGCTCGGCATCGATAAATGCGGCGATGCCTCCTTTTTTCTGAGCTTCGGCAATGGCATGTAAAGTAAGCGTGGTTTTACCTGAAGATTCTGGACCGTAAATTTCGATCACTCTTCCTCTTGGGTACCCGCCTACGCCCAGGGCTAAATCCAGACCCAGAGATCCGGTAGGGATTGAATCTACATCCTGCACGGCCTGGTCGCTCATTTTCATCACTGTGCCTTTCCCGTAGGTTTTATCCATTTTGTCGAGGGTAAGCTTCAGTGCCTTTAATTTTGCTTCTTTTTCTTTATCGTTGCTCATTGCTAAATTTTAAAATTTTGGAGTTGCTAAAATAGTATAAGTTTTAATGCATCCCAATTTTATAGCCCGGCCATTTTCAGAATAAACCCGAATCGCTTTGAAGCCTGATGCATAGTTTTTTAAAGATAGAATTTATTGGGAAAGTAACTTCAGCAAGAATCAAAAAACACCAGAAAACCCGAAATTTTTGTAAACTGAATTAAAGCCTATCTTTGCAAAAAATTTCTTTAACCTTAAAAAATTGGTATAGCATGCAACTGTACAATAAATTAAGCGCTAAAGAAAGAGAAGCTTTACTCGAAGAAGCCGGAGAAGACCGGCTTACGCTTTCTTTCTACGCGTATGCAAAGATCGGGAATCCACATCTTTTCAGAAATCACCTGTTTATCGCCTGGGATCAAATGCAGGTTTTGGGCCGCATTTATGTAGCTCACGAAGGTATTAATGCCCAGCTCTCGGTGCCGGCAACCCGGTTTAATGAATTTAAAGCTTTTTTAGACGGAATTTATTTCCTCAAAGATGTTAGACTCAATATCGCGATTGAGCACGATCTAAAATCTTTTCTCAAGTTAAAGGTGAAGGTGCGTGACAAAATTGTAGCCGACGGATTAAATGATGATAGCTTCGATGTAACCAATAAAGGGGTACATGTTGATGCTAAAAAGTTTAATGACCTCATCAACGATCCCAATACGATTTTGGTAGATATGCGCAATCATTATGAAAGTGAAATTGGTCATTTTAAAAATGCCATCACCCCCGATGTGGATACTTTTAGAGATTCACTGCCTATCATTGAGAAAGATCTAAGCGAACATAAGGAAGATAAAAATTTGGTGATGTATTGCACCGGCGGTATACGCTGTGAAAAAGCCAGTGCTTATTATAAGCATAAAGGTTTTAAGAATGTGTATCAACTTGAAGGCGGAATTATCGAATATGCCCGGCAGGTTGAAAACCAAAAGCTTGATAATCTTTTTATCGGAAAGAATTTCGTTTTTGATCACCGAAGGGCCGAGCGAATTTCTGAAGATGTAATCGCGCATTGCCACCAATGTGGGGAAGCCTGCGATACGCACGTAAATTGTGCTAATGAAGCCTGTCACCTGTTATTTATACAGTGTGAGAAATGTGCTGAAAAGATGAATAATTGCTGTTCTACAGATTGTAAGGAAATTGCTGCTTTGCCTTATGAAGAGCAAAAAGCCTTGCGAAAAGGAAAGGGAAACAGCAATAAAATTTTTAAGAAAGGGCGTTCGGCAGTATTAAAATATAAGAGCTAAGAAATCGTTCTAAAACTGCCATTGCCAATTTATATTGGTATATTTACCCTTTAAGAATCTATTATAAACCTCAAATCCGGCGGGCTTTGGCCTGCCAGGATTTTCAATATATACAATATATGGCTTGCAGCAGTTGCTCGACCAAAGATGGTCAGCCAAAAGGATGTAAGAACAACGGCACCTGTGGAACCGATGGGTGTAATAAATTAAGTGTTTTTGACTGGCTTTCGAATATGTCGCTTCCCGGTGGGGTAGAGGCCTTTAATATCGTTGAAGTTCGATTTAAAAACGGTCGTAAACATTTCTTCAAAAATACAGAAAATCTTAGCCTGAGTATGGGCGATATAGTGGCCGTTGAAGCTTCTCCGGGTCACGATGTGGGCCAGGTAAGCCTTACCGGCGAATTGGTTCGTATTCAAATGAAAAAGAAAAAGGTTTCCCCCAATAGTGAGGAAGTCCTAAAAATATACCGCAAAGCTTCTCAAAAAGATATCGATGTTTGGCAGGAAGTTAGGGAGAAGGAAGAAAAAATCAAGGTTCGGGCCCGGGAGATTGCTATTAGGCTCAATTTGAGTATGAAAATTAGCGATGTGGAATTTCAGGGAGACGCCTCGAAAGCCACTTTTTACTATACGGCCGATGATCGTGTAGATTTCAGGCAATTGATCAAAGAATTTGCCCGCGAATTCAGCACCAGAATCGAAATGCGGCAAATAGGCCTTCGCCAGGAAGCTTCCCGTTTGGGCGGAATTGGCTCCTGCGGAAGGGAACTTTGTTGTTCCACCTGGCTTACCGATTTCAGGTCGGTGAGTACCTCGGCGGCCCGCTACCAGCAATTATCGCTGAATCCTCAAAAACTGGCAGGCCAGTGCGGTAAGCTGAAGTGTTGTTTAAATTACGAGCTGGACACCTATCTTGAAGCACTCAAAGCCTTTCCAAGAACCGATACTAAACTCTATACAAAGAAAGGGACTGCGGTTTGCCAGAAAATAGATATTTTCCAGGGAATGCTTTGGTATGCCTATGAAGGGGAATGGATGAACTGGCACAAAATCACTGCCGAGCAGGCCAATACAATTATCGCTGCCAATAAGAAAAAAGAAGATGTGGGCAGCCTGGAAGAATATGAAAGCGAATTGATCGTTGAAGAAGAAAAGCCCGATTTCAATAATGTGGTGGGACAGGATAGCTTAACGCGTTTCGATAAGCCAAAACACCAGCACAAAAAGCATAAGTCGAAAAAAAGAAAAAAACGTAGAGGTAAACCATCAAGAAATGCCTAAACCGGTCATTTTTATTTTTCTGCTTCTCATTTTAACCGGCCTGTCCTGTGATAGAGATCGTGTTTTTGATGAATATAAACCTATTTCCAAAACCAGCTGGCATAAAGATTCGCTGGTAGAATTTAATTTGGGAGAAATAGACAGTTTAAAAAACTATAACCTGTTTATCAACCTGCGAAATAACAGCGATTACCGCTTCAGCAATATATTTTTAATCACCGAAATTCAATTTCCGCAGGGAAAGGTTTTGAGCGATACACTTGAATATGAAATGACCAATCCCGATGGCAGCTGGCTTGGTACGGGTTTTGGTGATGTGAAGGAGAATAAACTCTGGTTTAAGCAGAATGTGAAATTTGATGAACCCGGCCAGTATCGCGTTTCCATAAGACAGGCAATGCGGCGCAATGCCGAGGTTGATGCAATAGAAAACCTGGAAGGGATTACCCATGTTGGGTTTAGAATAGAAAATATAAAAGAAGAATAACCTTTGATCTTATAAATGGCCCAGTCACCTCAAAAAAAGAAAAAAGCCCCGAAATCTAAATCTTCCTATATACTTGGTTTTTGGACCATTTTCGGGCTTGGAATATTAGCTGTAATTTTCATTTTTTTACTCGCCGGTTGGGGCGCATTTGGTAAAATGCCCACTTTCGAAGAACTGGAAAACCCGGAAACCAACCTGGCTACCGAAATTTTCTCGGCCGATGGCCAAACCCTGGGAAAATACTACAGCGAAAACCGAACTCCCATTAAATTTGAAGATCTACCCGATCATCTGGTAGATGCACTGGTAGCTACAGAAGATGAGCGTTTCTATAAACACTCGGGAATTGATGCAAAAGGTACTCTTCGGGCCGCCATCTACCTTGGTACGCGTGGTGGGGCCAGTACTATCACCCAGCAGCTTTCAAAATTGTTGTTTACCGAGCAGGTTTCCAATAACCCCTTTGCCCGGGTGATGCAAAAAGTGAAAGAATGGATTATCGCTACCCGTTTGGAGCGTCAGTACACCAAAGATGAGATTATTACTATGTACTTCAATAAGTATGATTTTGTTTACCAGGCGGTGGGGATACGTTCGGCGGCAAAAATTTACTTTGGCAAGGAGGCAAAAGATCTTAAAATTGAAGAAAGCGCAGTGCTGGTGGCGATGTTGAAGAATTCGGCACTTTACAATCCTGTTAGAAGACCCGAGTTGGTGAAACAGCGTAGAAACCAGGTTTTCGTTCAAATGTATAAGAACGGCTACATTTCTGAACAGGAAAAAGATTCGCTTCAGCAATTACCTTTAGCTATAGATTTTTCTCCCGAAGGTCACGATGAAGGTATGGCTACTTACTTCAGGGTATATCTTCAGGGCTTTATGAGAGAATGGATAAAAGACAATCCCAAGCCTGATGGTGAAGATTACAACATCTATCGCGACGGATTAAAAATCTATACCTCCATAGATTCCAAAATGCAGGAATATGCTGAAGATGCCGTGTATCAACATATTTCCCATCTTCAGAAGGAATTTGACCGGCAGAACAAGAATTTAAAAACCGCTCCCTTTAGAGATGTAGATGAATCTGAAATTTCCAGGATCATCAATTCAGCGATGAAACGATCTGATCGTTGGAGAAAGATGGAAGCTCAGGGAAAAAACCAGGAAGAAATCCTGGCTTCTTTTGATAAGGAAACCAATATGCGGGTTTTCACCTGGGAAGGGGTGAAAGATACCCTGATGACGCCAAAAGATTCGATTTTCTATTATAAAGGTTTTCTGCAGGCAGGGCTTATGTCTATGACTCCGCAAACCGGAGAGGTTAAAGCCTGGGTTGGAGGAACCAATTTTAAGCACTTTAAATACGATCATGTAAAACAGGGAAAACGACAGGTGGGGTCTACCTTTAAACCTTTTGTGTATGCCACTGCGATAGACCAGTTAAAACTTTCGCCCTGTGATACTATGCCAAGAAACAGGTTTACTATTGAAGCCGGTAAATTTGGAAACATAAAAGACTGGGCTCCGCGGAATTCAGATAATAATTACTCTGGAATGATTTCGCTTAAAAATGCCCTGGCGCAATCGGTGAATACAGTTACGGCCAGGCTTATCGACAAAACCGGCCCCGGTCCTGTAATCGACTTGCTTAAAAAGCTGGGAGTAGATACTCAAAATATCCCCGAAGTACCTTCTATCGCCCTGGGAACGGCCGATATGAGTTTATATGAAATGGTTTCTGCCTACAGCACCTTCGCCAACGAAGGAGTATATGTTAAGCCCGTAGTCGTAAACCGAATTGAAGATAAAAACGGAACCGTTCTTTACCAGCATATTCCTGAAACCCGTGATGTTTTGAGCAAGGAAGCAGCCTATGTTACCGTAAATTTGATGGAAGGGGTTACCCAATCTGGATCGGGAATTCGCTTGCGGGGAACCTGGGCAGGCAACCAGGAACATTATAAGCGCGGAGTTACAGGTTATCCCTATGACTTTAAAAACCCTATTGCCGGAAAGACCGGAACCACACAGAATCAAAGTGATGGCTGGTTTATGGGGATGGTGCCCAACCTGGTTACCGGAGTTTGGGTGGGAGCCGAAGACCGTGCAGTTCACTTCCCGACATTAACCTATGGTCAGGGAGCTACTATGGCATTACCCATTTGGGGAATTTATATGAAAGAGCTTTATGCCGATAAAGATTTAGATGTATCTGACGACGATTTTCCAAGACCTGAAAATTTGAGTATTGAAACCAACTGCAGTGAGTACGCCCGAAGAAACAGAAGTTACGATGAAGGGGTGCCGGATGAGCTGGATTTTTAATTTTTCGTAAAATAAACCGGGATAATTTAGAAAATCATAATTTATCCCGGTTTTTGCATTGTAACGGGCTTTATATTTTCGTATTTTTCGGTAAAATTTTAACCGATGATTCGAAAAAACGTAGATAATGTTCAGCAGGCCCTGGAGGGGGTAAAGGATGGAATGACATTCATGTTAGGCGGATTCGGCCTGAGTGGAATTCCTGAAAATGCCATTTCAGAACTGGTAAAACTCAATATCAAGGATCTTACCTGTATTTCCAATAATGCGGGCGTTGATGACTTTGGGCTGGGACTCTTACTTCACAAAAAACAAATCAAGAAAATGGTTTCTTCCTATGTAGGGGAGAACGAAGAATTCGAAAGGCAAATGCTAAGCGGCGAGCTTGATGTAGAGCTAATTCCGCAGGGAACGCTTGCGGCTCGATGCCAGGCGGCTCAACAGGGATTCCCGGCCATCTACACGCCAGCGGGTTACGGTACCGAAGTAGCTCTCAACAAAGAAACCCGGGATTTTGACGGCAAAATGTACGTGCTCGAAAGAGCTTTTAAAGCCGATTTTGCCTTTGTAAAAGCCTGGAAAGGCGATAAAGCCGGTAACCTTATTTTTAAAGGCACGGCCCGTAATTTTAATCCGGTGATGTGTGGTTCAGCCAGCATAACCGTGGCTGAAGTGGAAGAACTGGTAGAACCGGGCGAACTCGATCCCAATCAAATTCATATTCCGGGAATTTTCGTGCAGCGAATTTTCGAAGGAAAAAACTACGAGAAAAGAATTGAACAGAGAACTGTACGCGAAAAGTAATTTGAAAATTTGATAATTTGAAAATGAGGGATGATAAGGATAATTTGGTCGTGAATCTGTCTTTTCAATTTGCACTCGATGCAATTGATTTTTCTGAAAAATTGAGGTCTCTTCATAAATATGAAATGGCCACTCAACTTTTCAAGAGTGGCACTTCAATAGGCGCAAATATTAATGAAGCGCAAAATGCTGAAAGTCCTGCAGATTTCATTCACAAGTTCAAAATAGCGGCAAAGGAGGCAGATGAAACTAATTATTGGCTTAAGCTCTGTAAGGCTTCTCCTCATTATCCCGATCCAAATCCTAAATATTTTTCAGATCTTCAAAGCATAATTCGCATTACCTCCAAAATTATAAGTTCAAGTAAGAAGAAAGGGAAGGAATAGTGGTTTAATTTTCAAATCTTCAAATTGATAATTTTCAAATTAAATCAAATAATTCTCAAATCTTCAAATTGATAATCTTCAAATTAAATCATGTTAGATAAAAACGGAATAGCACAACGCATAGCAAAAGAAGTTAAAGACGGGTATTACGTTAACCTGGGAATAGGAATTCCTACCCTGGTAGCCAATTTTGTGAGAGACGATATAGATGTTGAATTTCAAAGCGAAAATGGAATTCTGGGAATGGGACCTTTTCCTTTTGAAGGTGAAGAAGATCCAGACCTTATAAACGCAGGAAAACAAACCATTACGGCACTGCCGGGAGCCAGTTTCTTTGATTCGGCGATGAGTTTTGGAATGATTCGCGGCCAACACGTAGATCTTACCATTTTGGGAGCAATGGAAGTAGCCGAAAATGGTGATATTGCCAACTGGAAAATTCCGGGGAAAATGGTTAAAGGTATGGGCGGCGCGATGGACCTTGTGGCCAGTGCAGAAAATATCATCGTGGCAATGATGCACACCAACAAGGCCGGGGAATCAAAATTGCTCAAACGCTGTACCCTGCCGCTCACGGGAGTGGGTTGCGTAACCAAAGTGGTGACCAATCTGGCTGTGTTAGAGGTAACCGAAAACGGCTTTAAGCTTCTGGAAAGAGCCCCGGGAGTTACGGTAGAAGAAATTAAAAAAGCTACCGAAGGGGAACTGATCATCGAGGGCGAAATCCCCGAAATGCAATTATAAAATAGAGGCTGTCTAAAATTAATAAAACGAAGCCTGGAAGTATAGCTCTAAAATAATTCCCTGCTTTGCTGAAATATTAAGTTTAGACAGCCTTTTCTATATCAGGTATCCAACATCGAAGTTGAGGTTTCTTCTAAATTTACCAGAAAGTCGATTGCCCGGTCGCGGTTTATCATTTCGCCTCTCGAGTTAGCCTGAGAGAAATATTTATACCAGCCGGCCTGTTTTAAATTTTCTTCCAGACTTTTAACGTCTTCCATCGAAGGCATCTTCCAAATGGTAAAATAACGGTAATCGCTTCGATACGGAGTGAGCTCATCATTTCGCGCCCAACCCAGGTTTTCAACCCCGCGATTTTTCATCTCGGTGATCCTGGCTTCCATTGCCTCAAAGACCTTACGGCGCTCTTCTTTTGAAAGTTTCATCCATTTTGGAGTGACATTCCACATCTCTACATATAGATACATAATTCAGGTTTTAATTGGTTAAAAATTAACCCGGAAAATGTTTAACATTTCCGAAGTCAACTTAAAGTTACAAATTTCTGAATTGCCTTCGGGGTGGAATTAACTGAAGTTTAGCGAAATATGAGGGAGCTCAGCTTATTTAAACGCTAATTATCTCTTCGGGAGTGAGCAGTGCTTCCTGTCGTAACCGAAGCAATACCTGGGCAATGGCGATTACATCTTTTTCACAGTACTCCACGATTCTGGGTAGGTCGTTGTCTTTATAATACACCCGGCAAACATCGGCTCCGCTTATATCATCTTTTGGGGAGGGAATTCCTAAAACGTGGGTAAGCAGTTTCAGGGAAGTAAAGTGCTTGTGGTCGCCAAATTTCCAGAGTTCCATCGTATCGAGGTGGGGTACTTCCCAGGGTCGTCTTCCGAATAGATTTAATTTCTCGGGAAGTTTAATTCCGTGTATAATCATTCGCCGGGCGATAAACGGAAAATCGAATTCTTTGCCATTATGAGCACAAAGCAAATGTCGTGCTGCAGAAAAATGTTCAGCCAGAAGTTTGCTGAATTTTTCCAGCAATTCTTTTTCAGGCCCCTGGAAACTGGTGATTCTAAAACTTCGGGCTTCCCCTTTAAAATGGAAATAACCTGCCGAGAGGCATACGATCTTTCCAAATTCGGCCCAAATACCGGCTCTTTCATAAAAATCTTCAGCCGAAATTTCGTCTCTTCTCTGGTACTGGGTTTTTTGTTCCCAAAGCGTTTTGGTTTCTTCATCGAGCATAGCGTGTTCACCAAACTGCGGCACGCTTTCAATATCCAGGAAGAGGATGTTTTCAAGTTTGAGTTTGTCTACCATTTTCCAGCATTTTATAGGTCTCATCGATATACCTGAAAAAATCGGGGGAATGTTCTTCTCCTTCCTGCTTCTTTATAAGTTTTTTCCCCAACCTAACTATTATAAGATCGTCTTCGGGAATTGCAATAACATATTGTCCCAGAATGCCCCGCATATAAAAAATTTCTTTGTCCATATAATCGCTAAGCCAGAAGCCATAGCCATACTGCGGACTTTCCTCAAATCTTGGTCGGGTAAAAGTGGACACCAAATCGGCACTCAGAAGCCTTTTATCTTCCCAGATGCCGTTGTTTTTAAACAATTTTCCGAAGCGGGCAAAATCCCGGGCATTAGAGGCAATACAGCAGTAAGCCTTCTCCATTCCGGAATTTTCACTATCCAACTGCCAAAACGCGTTGCTTTGCATCCCCATAGGTTTCCAGAAACTCTCGCTAAGATATTGCGATAGACTTTTGCCTGTAGCTTTGCTTATAATCATTCCCAATAATTGGGTATTTCCACTTAAATATTTAAACTGCTCCCCAGGCTCTTCAATTACCTCCAGCTCCATTATAAGTTTTGAAATATCATTACCGTAATAGGCGCGGGCCGTTTGTCCAAAAGGATTATAATAATCTTCTTTCCAATTAAGCCCTGAAGCCATAGAAGCCAAATCTCCTACTTTTAATTTTTCTGAAAATTGAGGATAGAAATCGGCTACGGGTTGGTCCAGGCTTTCGATATGCCCCTCCATAATCGCTTTGCCCAAAAGGGCTACGGTTATGCTTTTAGCCATCGAAAAGGAATTGGAACGAATGGCCGGGGTATATTCATCGAAATACTGCTCATACCAAAGACTGTCATTTTTGATAATAAGAAAGGCAACAGTATTGAGTTTTTTGTTGAGTTCGTCAAATTCAGGGGTAGGGGGAATCTCATTATAATCTGTGGTTTTTGGCCATTCCCAGGCCTGGTCCCCCGCCTCAATTATTCGATTGTCGAAGCTGTGATAATCTGAGATATAGGCCGTGGTATATCCCTTTAAGTAGGTTAATCTCACGCCTCTCAATAAATAATCATAATCGAAAACAACAAGGAAAAGTAGCAGAAGGCCAATAAGCCCAAACACGTATCCCAGAATCTTTAATAACTTCATCTACATCTTTTGAACTTTAAATGTAGGGATTTTCAAAATTTGGAAAGCTTAAATTTTAGTTCACATTTTCCTAAATTCCTGCTTATGCTAAAAGTACCCTCCCAATTTTCAGGAAAACAAATCCTGTTGCGGATGGGGAGATTCGTGGTTAAGCAACCACTTTTTGCGGTGTAAACCCCCGGCGTATCCTGTTAATTCTCCATTACTGCCAATAACTCTATGGCAGGGAACCACCACCCAAAGGGGATTTTTGCCATTGGCAGCCGCTACTGCCCGAATTGCATTAACATCGCCCACCCGTTTCGCCAGTTCGAGGTAGCTGCAGGTTTTCCCGAAGGGGACTTTAAGCAGTTCCTGCCAAACTTTTTGCTGAAATTCGCTGCCTTTCGCATTGAGTTTTAACTCAAAATGTTTGCGTTCCCCGGCAAAATACTCCTGAAGCTGGTCTATTGCATTCTGCAAAAAATCGGGAACAGCTGCTGAGGTATCTTCAGCTTCATCAAGAATTTTTATTTCTGAAATTCCCTGCTCATTCCCGCTTATCTTCGCTATCCCCAGGGGAGTCTTTAGCTGGGCTGTCGATATTTTCGTGTTCATTGTTGCTGCTTATATCCTGTTTTATCAATCCCAGGCGTTTTGCGCGCTTTTCCCAGTTTTTTCGGGCCAGCAGTTGCATATCTTCCACACTGTCGCTTTCGTCCATTATTTCAAGCCCCAGCAGGGTCTCAATAATATCTTCCATAGTGACTAAACCAAGACTATAACCATATTCATCAACAACCAGGGTAATATGGGCTCTTTGCTGCACAAACTTTTCAAATAGTTCGGGAATAGGAGTGTCTGAAGGCGTCATAAAAATGTCCCGTTTAATTTTAGTAAGAGGTTCGGGACCTTCCCCGTCTATCATCTCTTCCAAAACATCATCTTTAAGTATGAATCCCGTGATGTTATGGGAGTGATCTTTATACACGGGAATTCTTGAGAATTTTAAATTTCGGTGGGTGTTGTGAAAATCTTCAATACTGGTTTCTTCATCTTCTATCACAGCAACCGAAAAAGGGGTCATAATATCCTTGGCTTCTACCGATTTAAACACCAGTAAATTCTTGATTACCGTGGTTTCGCTTTCTTCAAATACCCCCTCCTCTTCGGCGGCGTCGGTAATGGCGGCAAACTCTTCTTTGCTAATGGTCGTTACGTGTGCCGATTTACCAATTAGTTTTGTAGTAAGCATCATAAGCCAAAGAATTCCGGTATATTTTAATGGAAAAATCATTAATTTAAGCGAAGTTGCCGTAAAACTTCCAAGGCTTTTCCAGTAGGTGGCCCCAATGGTTTTTGGAATGATCTCAGACAAAATTAGGATAGCCAAAGTCATCACCGCCGAAACTATCCCCACCGCATTAGTGCCATCGCCAAAAGCTTTTTCGGCCTGTACCCCCACCATTATTGCGCCCACCGTATGTGCTACGGTATTCACCGTGAGAATTGCGATAAGAGGTTTATCGATATCCTGTTTTAAGTGCAATAGATCTTTAGCATAAGATTTGCCTTCTTTTTTCTTCATCTTGATGAAAGAAGGCGTAAAACTCAATAAGGCCGCTTCCAAAATGGAACACATAAAAGAGAAAAAGATGGAAAGCACGGCATATAAAATGAGTAAGCCCATAAAATTTTAAAACTGGTTCGTTAGACTAATTTAGACAATCTCCTTCGATAATATTAAAAAGAAATTATAAAGGCCCGAAAGAACTGCTAATTTTCCGGGCCTTTTCTTATTAATCGATGCGATTTAGATCGCAGAATTCACCAGCCTTTCCCATTTTCGGGCAATAAGAAGCCGGTTTTCGGGATCGGTGTTTTCATTATCATCTTCATCGTAAAATAAAATTTCTCCTGTTTTCGCGGTGCCTGAATCTGAAAATAATTCCAGACTCACCTGATTGATTTTTCCTTTTTTATGCGGAAAATCCTGCAGCTTTATTTTTGAGAATTTAACCTGGCTTAAGTCGATAACACGATGCTGATGGTTATTTTTTGGTTCTACCACGAGCAACTTTTTGGCCGGCCTGTCCAATCCCAGCATCAAGCTATTGGAGTATTCGGTTTCACCGGGCTGAATTTGATATTGCCGGCTTAGTTGTATTAATTTATCTAAATTTTTATGTTGTTTTTTTTGCTCTTTTATGATGAGCAGTCCTATGGGACCAATAAATGCCAATAAGAGTCCCAAACCAATAATGGTTGAAGCTGTATCCATTTTTTTAATTTTTTCAAGTGAATATTATGTGCGCTATTGCTGAAGCTTCAGCATATCATTTCTAAATTTTTAGAAATAACGCCCTGCTTCACCAGAAAAAATGAAAAGGAAAGATTTGCTGATGAATATTCGCCCTGTGATCGGGAAGATAGAAAACAGGTTTTGCCTGTTTTCCAAAAAAAGTGTTTAGCCTAAAAGTAAAATTCCCCCAGGTACCAGAAGTGTTGTATTCTGAAGATGTTTCAGAGTTTCCTCGGGAAAATTCAACGGAAAATTCTCTTAGGAGAATTCCGTCGAAATTTTGCTCTGTCTGGAAATAGGAGCGATCGGGTTCATCCTGAATAAACTGAGGCGATGAAAAAGCAAAGCTCTGCTGGCCAAAAACTGCCAGCAAAGCCCATATTATAAAGAGTATTTTGAAGTTAAAATCCTGCTTTTTCAAGTTCAAAAATTTTTTTCTGAAAATACCATTATCAAATTACGCGCCTAAGAGATCAATTTTACCGCATCTTTGGCAAAATAGCTCGCGATCATATTGGCGCCAGCTCTTTTAATGGCGGTAAGTTGCTCGAGGATTACCGCATCCTGCTCCAGCCAGCCCTTTTCGGCAGCGGCTTTGATCATTGCATATTCGCCGCTTACCTGGTACACTGCCACTGGTACATTTACTACGTTTTTAATGTCACGTACTATGTCAAGATAACATAAGCCCGGTTTTACCATCACGATATCGGCTCCTTCATCGATATCCATCAAGGTTTCGCGAATTGCTTCATCCCGGTTGGCCGGGTCCATTTGGTAGGTTTTTTTATTCTTCGGAATATCTTTAGCATCTACCGGCGCCGAATCTAAAGCATCCCTGAAGGGCCCATAAAAGGCTGAAGCATATTTGGCACTATAGCTCATAATTCCGGTATCGTGAAAGCCTTCATCTTCCAACAAACTTCGAATTTCGAAAATACGTCCATCCATCATATCGCTGGGCGCAACAAAATCGGCACCGGCACGGGCGTGTGAGAGGGCCATTTCAGAAAGAATTGCCGTAGTGTCATCGTTTATTACTTTACCTTCAGCAACAACTCCATCGTGCCCATAAATCGAGTAGGGGTCAAGGGCAACATCGGTCATCACCAGCATTTCGGGAACTGCATCTTTTACGGTTTTAATGGCGCGTTGCATTAAACCTTCGGCATTCAAAGCTTCGGTACCGGCATTATCTTTTAAATCTTCGGGAACCTTTACAAAAAGCAAGACCGATTTTAGACCCATTTTCCAAAGTTCCTTCACCTCCTTTTTGAGTAAATCCAGGCTGAACCTGTAATAACCGGGCATAGAATTGATTTCTTCCTTTATATTTTTACCTTCTACAATAAATAAAGGCACCAGAAAATCATTAGGCGTAATAGCAGTTTCCCGTACAAGGCTACGAATAGCTTCAGAAGTTCTAAGACGGCGGTTTCGGTTTAATGGATACATATTTTTAGTATTTAGTAATCAGTATTGAGGATTCTCTACGAGGCTCCTATTCTAAATTTTGAATTATTCGCTATAAATATACCTCTCCTACGGAGCTAACTTTACCGATGGAATAAAAGATAAGAGTTTATAAATTATTTCACCACCGGAATAATTTTTAGATTTTTTCAAAAGCCTCGTAGAGGCGAAATATTTATAGTAGAAAGATTTGTTTTTAGTCAGCGGAGCGAAATCTTAAATCAAACCCATTCCTTCGGTTTTTTTAACACCTCCAATAATTTTTCTTCTTCGCTTCCGGGTTCGGGTTGGTGGTCGTAAACCCACTGTACGTGGGGTGGCAGGCTCATCAAAATGCTCTCAATTCTCCCGTTGGTTTTAAGGCCAAACAGGGTACCTTTATCGTGAACCAGATTGAATTCCACGTACCTTCCCCGTCTAATCTCCTGCCAGTTGCGTTGCGCTTTGGAATAAGATAAATTTTTCCTCCTTTCAACTATCGGCACATAGGCTTCAAGGAAACTGTCACCAACTTCGGTAACGAAATTATACCAATCTTCGATGCTCCTGCTTTCCGATGCCTTTAAATAATCGAAAAACAATCCGCCCACTCCCCGGGCCTCGTCTCTGTGGGCATTCCAAAAATACTCATCGCATTTTTTTTTGTATTCCGCATAAAATTCTGAATCGTGTTTGTCGCAGGCCTGTTTTGAAATTTGATGAAAATGCCGGGCATCTTCCTCAAACAAATAGTAAGGCGTGAGATCCTGCCCACCCCCAAACCATTGGTCGATTACCTGGCCGCTCTTATCGTACATTTCAAAATACCGCCAATTGGCGTGAACCGTGGGAACCATCGGATTTTTAGGATGTAGTACCAGGCTAAGCCCGCAGGCGAAAAAATCTACATCCCCAACCTTGAAATACGATTGCATTGCAGCGGGAAGCGGGCCGTGAACAGCCGAAATATTTACTCCGCCTTTTTCAAAAACCTTTCCGTTCTGAATCACCCGGGTGCGGCCTCCACCGCCTTCGGGGCGTTCCCAAAGATCCTGTTGAAATTTGGCTTCGCCGTCAACCTCTTCAAGTTTTTTGGTAATTCGATCCTGTAGATTCTCTATATATTGATAAAATCTCTCTCTCATTTGTCGTCTTCAGTATAAATCATATTATTGGGAAAGTTAACAACCTCTGCCAGACTTTCAACTTTTACCGCATCGTTCATCATTAATTTTAGCACTTCCAAACCTCCGGATTTCTGATTCAAAAAAACCTGCCGGCCTATTTCATTATTATGCAAATCTACGGCTCTTTCAAGCGGGGCATTTGGTGCCAGCTCTTCGTGTAAATCGGTGATGCGTTTTGCCCAGCTTATCGCGGTTTCTTCTGAATTGCAAATTGCAAAACATTTTTTAGCGATTAAATAATTCCAGTAAGCGTGCCTGAAAGCATTTGTGGGATTGTTCCCGTGATGGGCTTTTCCGAAGGCATTATCACATAATTTAAGGCTCTCCCGGGTGGCCTGAAATGTGGGATAAATAAATTTGGGTTGTTTGAAGCATACGCGGGAAAGTTCAAACAATTCCCGCGGACTCATATCTCTAAGCCTGCTCCAAACAGACATTTTAATTGTATTCTTTCACCGCTTCCACAAAGGCGATCGCATTTTCTACCGGAATATCTGGTAAAATCCCGTGACCAAGGTTTACGATATAGCGATCTTTCCCGAATTCGTCTATCATTTGCTTCACCATTTTCTTTATTTCTGAAGGTGGCGAATATAGCCTCGCAGGGTCAAAATTCCCTTGCAGGGTGATTTGTCCGCCGCTGAGGTACCGCGCATTTCGTGCGGTTATAGTCCAGTCTACTCCCAGTGCCGAAGCGCCCGATCTTGCCATTGTATGTAATGCAAACCAGCAACCTTTCCCGAAGGCGATCACCGGGATCTCATCTTTTAAGGCATCGATGATTTGCTGAATATATTTCCAGGAAAATTCCTCATAATCGGTAGGGCTTAGCATTCCTCCCCAGGAATCAAAAATTTGAACGGCATCAACTCCTGCTGCCACTTTTGCTTTGAGATAGGCAATGGTGGTATCGGTAATTTTCTGAAGCAATTGATGCGCCGCCAATGGATTGGTAAAACAGAATTTTTTTGCGATATCAAAGTTTTTGGAACCCTGCCCCTGCACGGCATAACAAAGAATCGTCCAGGGAGAACCGGCAAAACCAATTAGAGGAACCTCGTCATTCAGTTCTTTTTTGGTCATCTTAACCGCTTCGAGTACGTATCCTAAAGTTTCTTCCACATCGGGTACGATCACACTATCCACGTCTTTTTGAGATCTAATTGGGTTGGGCAACCAGGGACCTACGCCAGGTTTCATCTCTACCTCGATGTTCATCGCCTGAGGCACCACCAATATATCGCTGAACAAAATAGCAGCATCGGTCCCTACCTGATGAATGGGCATCACGGTGATTTCGGTAGCCAGCTCGGGAGTGCGGCAGCGGGTGAAGAAATCATATTTTTCCTTCAACTTCATAAAATCGGGAAGATACCTTCCTGCCTGACGCATCATCCATACCGGCGGACGTTCTACGCTTTCGCCTTTTAAAGCTTTTAAAAAAAGATCGTTTTTAATCATATCGAATTTTGGTTTATTCTGAAAGGCCTTTAAATCCTTTCAGGTCCTTTTTTGCTTTACGCTTACTTCTCTGGGTTCGTAGATATCTCAAACCTACAAGGTTTTTCTAAACCTTGCAGGAGGTTCCTGACATTTTCGAAGCCTGTTTGTTTTTATAATTTTTTTTCGGGCTGTCAATCTTTTCAAATCTTTCAGCCGTTATCTCTTGTCCTGCAAGGTCTCCAGGACCTTGTAGGTCTTGGTTTTTTAAAAACGAGAGCGATCCTTCCCGAGACTCGTTTCTTCGCATACCTACAAGGTTTTCTAAACCTTGCGGGAAGGTTCCTGACATTTTCGAAGCCTGTTCCTTTTTATAATTTCTTTTCGTGCTGTTAATCTTTTCAACTCCTTTAACCGTTATCTCTTATCCTGCAAGGTCTCCAAGACCTTGTAGGTCTATTTTCTTCAAATTGAAAACGATTCTTCCGGAGACTCGTTTTTCTGCATACCTACAAGGTTTTCTAAACCTTGCAGGAGGGTTTCTGACCTTTTCGAAGCCTGTTTCTTTTTATAATTTTTTTTCGGGCTGTCAATCTTTTCAAATCTTTCAGCCGTTATCTCTTGTCCTGCAAGGTCTCCAAGACCTTGTAGGTCTTTTTCTTGAAGGCGATTATATTTTTTATTTATACCCACAATGTTTTATAAACCTTGCAGATATTGCTACTGTTTATTTTCGGTTTCCCTTCTGAATCAGCCCTGGCCTTTTTATTCCAAACTATATTTTTCTTCCAATTCAAAATTAGAATTTCTATGAACTTTTCTAAAGTTTTGGAGATCATCGAATAAATTAATTATCTCATTTCTTTTAACCACACTTTGTTTGTCTGAAAAGTAAGCTGGATAAGATGAGAATTTAAAGTTTTCAAAGTCAATTCCCAAATGATTTTTCGGATTCAGATGAATGTAAAGTATTAATCGACGTAGATAATTTTCATCAGTTAATCTAATTCGTTTGAAATGCTTTTCAAAAAGACTGCCGGTTCTGTTTTGTTGCTTATTAAAAGCTTTTGCGTAAGCGTTCAATAAATTGCTCAATGCCTGGGTAACTTTCTTTGGGTCACTATCAATTCTAATTAAAAAGTGAAAATGATTATCCATTAAACAGTAAGCAAAAGTGGAAATTAAATCAGACAAATATTTCTTATACAATAAAAGGAAATAGCGCTTATTCTCATCAGTCTCAAAGATTACTTCTCTATTAATGCCGCGATTATAGATGTGGTAATAAAAATCTTTATTTAAAACTTCAAGTTTCAAGATGAGCTCTATATTAATTATTATCTTTCAAGGAGTCTATTAAAGACTAATCCAATCATTCCTGTGCACGTTTCTCCTCAAACCTACAAGGTTTTCTAAACCTTGCAAGAAGGTTCCTACCTTTTTCGAAGCCTGTACCCTTTTAAAATTAATTTTTTCAATTCTGCCAGTTTTCTCAACCTTTCAGTTGTTTACTCTTGTCCTGCAAGGTCTCCAAGACCTTGTAGGTCTTTTTCCTTCGAGTTGAAAAAGATTCTTCCGAAGACTCCTTTCTCTGCATACCTACAAGGTTTTCTAAACCTTGCAGGAAGGTTCCTGATTTTTTCGAAGCCTGTGCCCTTTTAAAATTATTTTTTTCAATTCTGCCTGTTTTCGAAAGTTTTCACTTGTTCATGCTTGTCCTGCAAGGTCTCCAAGACCTTGTAGGTCTTTTTCCTTCGAGTTGAAAACGATTCTTCCGAAGACTCCTTTCTCTGCATACCTACAAGGTTTTCTAAACCTTGCAGGAAGGTTCCTGATTTTTTCGA
>NZ_JBSYGH010000001.1:0-118213 GCF_054121495.1 Salegentibacter haimaensis | reverse complement strand
ATTCCGAACTTTCTAAATTTTCTTCAATTCTGCCTGTTTTCGAAAGTTTTCACTTGTTCATGCTTGTCCTGCAAGGTCTCCAAGACCTTATAGGTCTTTTTTCTTTAAATTGAAAAACGATTCTTCCGGAGACTCGTTTCTCTGCATACCTACAAGGGTTTCTATACCTTGCAGGAAGGTTGTTGCTTTTTTTGAAGCCTTTGCCTCTCTTAAATTTTCTTTTTCAATTCCTTCACCGCCTGCACAATCACATTTTCTACACTGGGTTTGTTGGCGGTTATAATTTTTTTAAAATGTTTTTTAGCTTCTGCCGCAGTGGTTTCTCCTATGCAAAAAGCGATGCTCTCCCCGGGTTTATTTAGTTCACAAAAACTCTGTACGCCACTCGGACTATAAAACAGAATTCCTTCAAAATTTTGCTGAAAGTCCTGAAAATTCAGGCCTGTTTTATAAACTTCGATCTCGCGAAAATCAATTCCGTTTTCGCTTAAAATCGAAGGAATTTCATCTCTGCGTCGGTTTCCACTGAAAAATACAAACTTTTCGTTCGAATATTTTTCGACTATAATTTTCGCTAATTCTTGGCCGTATTGGGCGGTTTCTGCAATTTGAAAATTATTTTGTTGTAGTAATTCTGAGGTTTTTGGCCCCACGCAAAAGCAGTTTTCAATTTCAGGATTTTTCTTCAGAATCGCTTTTACCGAATTCTTACTGGTGAAAATCGCGTTTTTTATTTTTAGGTCCGGAAGATCAAACTCAAAAATTTCAATTTTAATGGCATCATATTCTACCAAACTTAACCCGGAATTTAATAAGAGGTTTTTTTGAGCTGGGCTTAGAATTTTGGTAGAAAGCAGCGTCATTTTCTAACCTATTTGCTGTCTGATTTCCTGCATTAATTCCTTTCCGGAATTGCTCAAAATTTCCTCGGCGCAAATTCGTCCCAGGTTCTTTGCTTCTCCAACAGGGACCACCTTCTCGGTCGAAATTTTCTGTTTGCCATCTAAACTAAACAGCGCTCCTTTAAAATGAATCTGATCTTTATGAATTTCGGCCAAAGCTCCTATGGGTGCCGTACAACCGCCTTCCAGCAATCTTAAAAACTCCCGTTCAATATGCACGCAGGTTTGGGTTTCGGGATGGTTTAATGCGCTTAATGCATTTCTGCAAAACTCATCATTTTCCATAGCGACTACCAGCATTGCGCCTTGTGCGGGAGCCGGAATCATCCAGTTGAGATCGGTGAAATTTTCTGGTTTCAGGTTGATGCGTTCCAGGCCGGCGGCAGCGAATATTGCGCCATTCCAGTCACTTTCCTGCAGTTTCTTCATTCGGGTGTTCACATTCCCGCGTAAGTCTGTAACCTGGTGTTGCGGATATTTATGCAGCCACTGAGCTTTTCTGCGAAGGCTGCCGGTGGCGATTTTTCCTTCTGAACCTAGAAAATCCAGGCCTTTGTGAATTAAAATATCCCGGGGATTGGCTCTTTTTAAAACGGCGGCTTCCACAATTCCTTTAGGAAGTGCAGTGGGAACGTCTTTCATCGAGTGCACCGCAATATCGATCTCCCCCTTGATCATCGCCACATCCAGGGTTTTTGTGAAAATCCCGGTAATTCCCATTTCATAAAGCGGCTGATCGAGATTCAGGTCGCCGGTAGATTTTACAGGGACCAGCTGGGTTTTGTGACCCAGTTTTTCGAGCGCATTTTTTACGGTTTTGGCCTGCCAAAGCGCAAGTTCACTGTCGCGGGTGCCTATTTTTATGATTTTGTTCATTTCTGAAGCTCTTCTAATTGAAAGACCTTTTGGATCAATTCCAGGCTTTCATCGGTGGTTTCAGAATCGCCTTTTAAGTGATTGGCGAAATGTTTGGTGATTTTCTGAATGATGCGATTGCTTATGATCTCGGCTTGCTCATCGTTGAAATCCGAAATTTTTCTTCGCTGAAAATCCAATTCGTCATCTTTCATCAGCTTCAGTTTCTTCTTTAAAGCTTTAATGGTAGGAGCAAATTTTCGGGTTTCCAGCCATTTGTTGAAATCGCCTTCCACTTCAGCAATAATAGCTTTGGCCTGGGGCACAAATTGTTGCCTGCGCTCCAGGGTTTCATCGGTCATTTTTGAAAGCTGGTCTAAGTGAATGAGTTTCACATTCGAAAGTTGGGCCACATCATTAGAAACGTTTTTCGGAATCGAAAGATCAAGTACCAGCAAATCTTTTTTCGCGTAAATCAGTTCTTTCGAAATAGTCGGATTTTGAGCCCCGGTGGCCACGATTAGAATATCTGTGTTGCGAATTTCGGCCTGTAAATCGGCGTAGTCTTTTACCAGAAGGTTGAATTTACCGGCGATTTTTTCGGCTTTGTCCTTAGTGCGGTTAATCAGGGTAATATGATTGTTTTTGGTGTGTTTTACCAGGTTTTCACAAGTATTACGGCCAATTTTCCCAGTTCCGAAGAGAAGAATATTCTTTTCAGAAACATTGGGAATATGATTCAGAATATATTGAACCGAAGCAAAAGCCACCGAGGTAGCCCCGCTGGAAATCTCGGTTTCGTTCTTTATACGTTTACTCGCCTGGATCACTGCATTGACAAGGCGCTCCATAAAAGAATTGGTAAGCCCAAGTTTTTTAGATTCTACAAATGAATTTCGAATTTGGCTTATGATTTCAAAATCTCCCAGAATCTGGCTATCCAGCCCGGTGCCCACCTTGAACATATGAGCCACCGCTTTCTTGTTCTTATGCACATAGGCAACTTTTTCAAACTCCTCTACAGTACCATGGGTATGCTCACAAAGCAATTTGATGAGTTCGAAGGGATGCTTGGCAAAACCATAAATTTCGGTGCGATTACAGGTAGAGGTAACCAAAATAGCTTCGATACCTTCCTGTTTGGCCTGTTTTAGCAATCGGGTCTTGGCTTCAGGATCTAAACTGAAGTGACCTCTAATCTCGGCATCGGCTTTTTTATAGCTTAAACCTATAGTGTAAAAATGATTTCCTCCTGAAAAATGAAATTCTTCCATGTAGCTTTTTAGGATTGCAGGGGACAAAAGTATAACATAGGTTAAATAAAATATAACGCTGAAAGTACTAAATGTGTCGTTTCCTGATAAATATCATAAAATTAGGCCCCGGGTTTGGAAAAATCCCGTGCTTTGTAGTAAATTCAAATAGTTTAAGCTGTTTTGTTTAGACTCATTCTAAATAAAACTCAATTTCTGATGATGGAGAATTCGAAAAAAAATATCGCTGAAGGTGCCGCTGAGGTGACCCGGGTTGAAGAAGGCTTTTTTATTGTAAAATTTCGCAACGATGCTGCTGATAATCAAAAGTTTGTAAGAGATATAGACAGCAGCTTTATACAATTTCATTTTAATGTAAAGGGGCAGGCGAAATTTGTGTTTAACGCCGGGGGCTATGAGTTGCCTTTAAGCGAAGAGAACAGTTTGTTATTATACAATCCGCAGCGGGATTTGCCTTTAAACCTGGATTTATCTCCCAATTCCTGGGCAATTTCTCTGGTGGTTTCTATAAAAAAGTTTCATTCCCTTTTTTCACAGGAAGCCGATTATATTCCGTTTCTAAGCGAGGAAAACAGAGATAAGAAGTATTATAAAGAGGCACCTATCACACCCTCAATGGCGGTGGTGTTAAACCAAATGCTTAATTTCAATCTTACCTCCAGCATTAAAAATCTGTATTTTAAAGGTAAAGCTTACGAATTATTAAGCCTTTTCTTTAACCGAAGCGAGGATCCAAACCTTGAACAATGTCCTTTTCTAAGCGATGAAGAAAATATTTTAAAAATTCGAAGAGCCAAAGATATCGTGATTAGCCGCCTTGCAGAGCCGCCCTCACTGCAGGAGCTGGCCGATGAAATTGGCCTTAGCCTTAAAAAGCTAAAGGACGGGTTCAAGCAAATTTACGGGGACTCGGTCTACAGTTTTTTGTTTGATTATAAGATGGAATATGCCCGAAAACTCCTGGATACGGGAGAATATAATGTAAATGAAGTGGGGCTTAAAATTGGCTATAGTACTGCCAGCCATTTTATAGCGGCTTTTAAAAAGAAATTTGGGACAACCCCAAAAAAATATGTCCTTTCGTTACCCTCAAATATTTAATTATGAAAAACTTATTGTATTTAGTCTGTTTTAGTCTGGCCCTGATTTTTATGAGTCCGGCAGTGGCTCAGGAAAAGGAGGCGGAAGAGAAAGAGGAAAAAAAAGTACTGGTCTTTTATGAAACCAAAGGTTTTTGGCACGAATCTATCCCGGCCGCTTATTCGATCATTGAAGATCTGGGAGAAGAAAATGGCTTCGACATTAAAACCGATGGTGATTCCAGCGATTTCAATGATGAGGATTTAGAAGAATATGCCCTGGTGATTTTTTTAAGCACCACCGGTGATGTTTTAAACGATGAAGAGCAGCAGGCTTTTGAGCGATACATTGAAAATGGCGGAAGTTTTTTCGGAATTCACGGCGCAGCCGACACCGAATACGACTGGCCCTGGTATGGAGAACTGGTAGGAGGTTATTTTGATGGCCACCCCGAGGTACAACGTGCCGAAGTCATAATCGAAATGCCAGAACATCCTACAGTTTCCCACGCGCCTAACCCTTGGTCGCGGGTAGACGAATGGTATAACTATAAAAACCTGAATCCCAACAATAAAGTGTTAATGCGCCTCGACGAGTCAACTTATGAAGGGGGGACGAATGGAGAAAATCATCCTATCGCCTGGTATCGTGAACTCCCCGGCGGCGGAATAAGCATTTATACCGGTGGGGGGCATACCATTCAGTCTTATATGGAACCCAATTTTCAGGAGCATATCCTAAGGTGCATTTTATTTGCTTTGGGAGAAGACACCGATAAAGAACTTATTATTGAACAATAAAAATTGCTAATTAATTCGGGTTTTTTCACCCGGCTTATAGTTATATTTTTGTGCCGAAATTAAGAAATTATGAGCAAAGGCGTATTGCTGGTTAATCTCGGGTCACCCGACAGCACAGATCCAAAAGATGTAAAAAAATACCTGGATGAATTCCTTATGGATGAGCGGGTGATAGATGTGCCGTATTGGGCAAGAAGCCTTATCGTTAGAGGAATTGTATTAAACACCCGGCCAAAGAAATCGGCCGAGGCCTATCAAAAAATATGGTGGGAAGAAGGCTCGCCGCTTATCGTTCTTTCTGAAAGACTTCAGGAAAAGGTAGCAGAAAAAACTTCGGTGCCTATTGGCCTGGCAATGCGTTATGGAAAACCTTCAATTTTATCGGGGCTACAGGGATTGTATGATAAGGGAATTAGAGAGGTTTTGCTGTTTCCGTTGTACCCGCAGTTTGCTATGGCAACTACCGAGACTATTTTGGTGCTTGCTGAAGAACTTCGGAAAAAACATTTTCCCGATATGCAGTTTACCACGGTGCCGCCTTTTTACAATCATCCCGATTACATCAGGGTGCTGGCCGAAAGCATTTCAGAAGCATTAAAAGGGAAAGATTTTCAGCATCTGCTATTCAGTTATCACGGGGTTCCCGAAAGGCATATTCGAAAAAGCGATATCACCAAATCGCATTGCAAGATCGATGGAGGCTGTTGCCAAACCCCTTCAGAAGCACATCAATTTTGTTATCGTCATCAATGTTTTGAAACCACCCGACTTGTAGCCGAATACCTGGAAATGAAAAAAAATACTTACAGTGTTTCCTTTCAATCCCGCCTGGGTTTCGACCCCTGGCTGCAACCCTATACCGATAGAACCATAGAACGCTTCGGAAAACAGGGAATGAAAAAACTGGCCATCGTTACTCCTGCTTTTGTTTCAGATTGCCTGGAAACCCTGGAAGAGATCGCTATGGAAGGAGAGGAAATCTTTCACGAGGTTGGAGGGCAAGAATTTCACGTGGTTCCCTGTCTTAACGACCGCACCCCCTGGGTGAATGTTTTGTCGCGATGGATAGATGAATGGGCTCATAAGGAAAGCGTGCAGGCATAATGGCAAAAAAGAACGCAGCCGAACTCGGGGAGCGACCCATAGGGAAACTTCTTATTGAACAGGCTGCCCCTGCTTCGGTGGGAATTCTTGTGATGTCCCTCAACATTCTGGTCGACACTATTTTTGTGGGCAACTGGATTGGTTCGGTGGCCATTGCTGCCATAAATGTGGTATTGCCGGTTTCTTTCTTTATCGCTGCGCTGGGAATGGCGATTGGGATTGGTGGTTCTTCGGTGCTATCCCGTGCCCTGGGAGGCAACAATCATCAAAAAGCTTTGCGCACCTTCGGAAACCAAATTAGCTTAACCCTGCTCCTAAGCCTGAGTTTGGTAGGATTAGGCCTTGTCTTCATCGATTCGCTCATTCCAACTTTTGGTGGAAAAGGCGAAATATTTGATCCTGCCCGCATTTATTACCTGGTAGTGGTAAGCGGGGTGCCTTTCCTGGCCCTGGCGATGATGGGGAACTCGGTGATAAGAGCCGAGGGAAAGCCGCGTTTTGCTATGGTGGCGATGATCATTCCATCGGTTGGAAATCTGGTGTTGGATTATATACTTATCAACCGCCTGGAAATGGGAATGCTGGGTGCCGGTCTGGCCACCACTGCTTCCTATTTTATGTCGTTTGCTTATATACTCTGGTTTTTTCTTTCAGATAATTCTGAATTGAAAATTCACTGGCAGCATTTTAAATTCAAATTTTCGATCTTAAATGAAATCGCCTCTTTGGGATCGGTCACCCTGGCCCGGCAGGCTGTTGTAAGCATCATTTATTTATTGCTGAACAATATCCTCTTTGATCTTGGCGGCGAAGATGCGGTAACGGTTTATGCAATCATTGCCCGAATGCTGGTCTTTGCCCTGTTTCCCGTGCTTGGAGTTACCCAGGGATTTTTGCCTATCGCCGGGTTTAATTATGGAGCAGGAAAATACCCCAGGGTGAAAAAAAGTATTAATACGGCGGTGCTTTATGCCAGTTTAATGGGGCTGGTGGTCTTTGGTGGAATTATGTTTTTTGCTGAAGAAATTGTGGCGGTATTTACGAATAATGAAGAGATTATTAGAAAAACTCCGGGTGCAATGCGCTGGGTCTTTGCCGCCACGCCAATTGTTGCTTTACAGTTGATAGGGGCTGCTTATTTTCAGGCTGTAGGAAAGGCCATACCTGCATTCTTACTAACCCTTTCCAGGCAGGGTTTTTTCTTTATCCCCTTAGTGCTGATTCTCCCAGGATTATATGGCGAAATTGGGGTATGGATTTCATTCCCGCTGGCCGATTTACTGGCTACCCTGGTAACCGGGTATTTTTTGAACCGGGAAATAAGGCATAACCTAAAGCCACTACCGGGTACCGGAAGCTGAAAATTTATTGGCTATATTTGTTTCAGGCCCTATTAAAACTTTATTTGGTGATCGACTATTATCTCTACATTAAAGCACTGCATCTCATTTTTGTAATCACCTGGTTTGCCGGGCTTTTTTATATCCCCCGTTTGTTTATTTATCATATCGAGGCTAATCAAAAAACTGAACCCGAAAAAACAATTCTTAGTAACCAGTTTAAGCTTATGACTAAAAGGCTCTGGTATATTATCACCTGGCCTTCGGCGATCCTCGCCAGTATCTTTGCATTTTTATTATTACACCTGGTACCCTCATTTTTACAAATGGACTGGATGCTGGTAAAGTTAGGCTTTGTGGTTCTTCTGTATGCCTACCACATTAAATGTCATTTAATTTTTAAAGAACTGCAGCGCGACAGGTTTAAATGGACTTCCAATCAAATGCGTTTATGGAATGAGGTTTCTACCCTTATACTTTTCGCAGTGGTGTTTTTGGTAATTGTGAGAGATTCTCTAACCTGGATTTACGGAGTTCTGGGTATATTTCTGCTCGCCGGAATGCTTATGCTCGGGGTGAAAATTTATAAAAGAATTCGTCAAAAAAATCCTGAGGCCTGATAATTGTAACAGTATCGCTGTATGAAGCTTTTAAAACTTTCACTGCGCACCCGAATTTTTATCTCGATGATTCTCCTGGTTCTGGGAGCCTCGATTCTCATCGCCGGGGTTACGGTATATCAATACAAGCAGGAAGCCGAAGCTTATCATAAAGACCGCCTGGAGCGAAAAGAACAGGCGATTCGGGAAAATATCAGGTTTGTGCTGGCAAGCACCACCTTTGTGGTAAATACTGAAAATATTCCTATTATCTTCAGGCAGGGAGGGAAGATAGCCGAGTTGGCCCAGGTTCACGAAATGCAGATCAACATTTATGACCTGGATGGCCGGCTTTTGATAAAATCCAATCAATCTTTCTTTAGAGATACTACCGATGTTCAATTGGACCGAAACATCCTGGAGCGACTGGAGAGTTCTTCGGCCAAACGCCTTTTGGTAAAAACCGAAAATAACGGTCAAAAATTTCAATCTTCTTACAGCTATATCACAGACCAGCGCTTTAAACCTTTAGCTATCTTATACCTGCCCTATCTTCAGGATGATAGTTTATTGAATCACGATCTCAACAACTTCCTCATTCGAATGGGTGAAGTGTATTTATTTATGCTGGTTCTGGCGGTAATTATGTCTTATCTGCTCTCCAGGTATATCACCAAATCTCTAAAATTGATTTCTGAAAAGATAAATCAAACCCGGCTGGATAAGCGCAACCAAAAGATTGAGCTCAGCAATGCTTCCGAAGAGATTTATGCCCTGGTAGCTGCTTACAACAGTATGATCGATGAGCTCGAAGAAAGTGCCGTTAAACTGGCTACCAGCGAACGGGAACAGGCCTGGCGGGAAATGGCCAAACAGGTAGCTCACGAGATTAAAAATCCGCTAACTCCTATGCGTTTGAGCGTGCAAAGTTTCCAGCGGAAATTCGATAAAAACGATCCCAACATCGATCAAAAAGTAGACGAATATTCCAAAACCCTCATCAATCAAATCGATACGATGAGCTCGATAGCTTCAGCCTTTTCAAATTTTGCTAAAATGCCGGCCCAGCAAAGTGAAACCCTTAATGTTCCAAAAATTGTAAAACTGGCCCTGGATATTTTCAATGAAGATTATATTTCATTTACTTCAGAAAAAGAGGAAATCCTGGCAAAATTCGATCGTACCCAGCTTATTCGGGTGGTGACCAATTTGGTAAAAAATGCGGTGCAGGCATGTAAGGAAGTGCCTAACCCGCAGATTTTAGTGAGTGTTCACGATGAAAATACTATGGTTTGTATCTCGGTTTCAGATAACGGGATGGGAATTTCAGAAGAAAATAAGGAGCTGGTGTTTGAGCCAAAATTCACTACAAAAAGCAGCGGGATGGGGCTTGGTCTGGCGATGGTTAAAAATATTGTAGAGAACTACCAGGGAAGTATAAGCTTTACTTCTAAACAAAATAAAGGCACTATCTTTAAGGTGCGATTTCCGAAATAACCAATCTTAAAAATAATTTTTATGGATTTTGAAAATATTTTAGCTGAAGAACAGGATGGTATTCTTCAAATCACAATAAATCGTCCATCAAAACTCAATGCCCTGAACAGGGCCACAATTGCCAAATTACACGAAGCTTTTGCCGATGCCCGCGATGATCGCGATGTGAAGGTGATCATCCTCACCGGAAGCGGCGAAAAAGCCTTTGTAGCCGGTGCCGACATTAGCGAATTTGCCGATTTCACTCCTGAAGAAGGTCGTGAACTTGCCGCCGATGGGCAGGCCTCTCTTTTTGATTATGTCGCCAATTTTCCAAAACCCGTAATCGCAGCGGTAAACGGATTCGCTCTTGGTGGAGGCCTGGAGCTTGCGATGGCTGCACATTTTAGAATTGCCAGCGATAATGCAAAAATGGGGCTGCCAGAGGTTTCCCTGGGAGTGATTCCGGGATATGGTGGTACTCAGCGTTTGCCACAGCTGGTAGGCAAAGGCCGCGCGATGGAAATGATTATGACCGCCGGGATGATTGATGCCAACCAGGCTTTGCAGTACAATCTTGTAAATCACGTCACCGAAGCAGGTGACCTATTGCAACTGGCCCGGGAATTAGCCCAGAAGATTATGAAAAATTCTATGGTAGCCATTAGCGGAGCTATCAAGGCCATAAACGCTAACTACGAGGCCGGAGTTAACGGATTTGACGTGGAAATCAGTGAATTTGGTCACGCCTTTGGCACTGCCGATTTCAAGGAAGGTACCCAGGCTTTTTTAAATAAAAGAAAAGCCGATTTCCCGGGAGAATAATCCCTAAAGTTAAAATTTACATACAATCGCTGTTATTGGATAAATTCCATATTTTTGTAATATGTCCAATACCAGCGATTTTATTTTTGGCCGTGGGGCTCAAATCAACGTTTCCAATAAATTCGAAGCTAATTCATACGAATTCAGGGATGATTATTTGAATTTTTGTGCTGCTGAAGGGGAGGAGGTACAAGCGTCGAAAACCACACTAATCGATACCTTTCCCAAAAGTATCGTCAATAAGGTGACCAGTCCCGATGTGGGGATGGATTTTTCCCTGAATCCCTACCAGGGTTGCGAGCACGGCTGTATTTATTGCTATGCCCGCAATTCTCACGAATACTGGGGATACAGTGCCGGGCTTGATTTTGAGCAAAAAATTTTGGTGAAACGAAATGCCGTGGCCCTGCTTGAACAGAAATTGCGAAGCAAATCCTGGAAAGCTGCACCCATCATCTTATCGGGAAATACAGATTGTTACCAGCCTATCGAGAAAAAACTGGAGATTACCCGAGAACTGCTGAAGACTTTTTTAAGGTACCGGCATCCGGTTGGAATTATTACCAAAAACGCCCTAATTCAAAGGGATATCGATATTCTCACCGAATTAACACAAGATAACCTGGTTCACGCTACCCTGTCTATTACTTCATTAAGTGAAGAGACCCGAAGAATTTTGGAACCACGTACGGCAAGTATTAAAAAACGACTGGAGACCGTAGAAAAACTGGCCGCTAAAAACATTCCCGTTAGTGTGATGATGGCGCCCATAATTCCCGCCATCAATTCTCACGAAATTATGCCGCTGGTTAAAGAGATCGCCTCCCGCGGGGCCGATGGAGTTGGCTATACCATTGTAAGGTTAAACGGAGCTATCGCTGAAATTTTTAGCGACTGGATCAAAAAAACTATGCCCGATAGGGCAGAGAAAGTGTTGAATCAGATTAAGGCAATTCACGGTGGGACTTTAAACGATAGCCGATTTGGAACCCGAATGAAAGGTGAGGGGGAATTCTCACAACAGGTAGCCCAACAATTTACACTCGCCAGAAAAAGATTTTTAAAAGACAAACTCAGGCGTCCCCAACTTAATTGTGAATTACACCAGGAGTTTAAAGACGGGCAGCTTAAATTATTTTAAACCTTCCCATTCGGCGAAGAACTGCTCCAGGTAAGCCTCCATAAAATTATGCCGGTCTTCGGCCAGTTTTTTACCGGTTCGGGTATTCATAAGATCTTTTAACAGCAGCAGCTTTTCGTAAAAATGGTTGATAGTCGGCGCGGTAGAATTCTTATATTCTTCCTTAGACATGTTGAGGTTTGGTTTGATAGCAGGATCATAAAGCGCCCTGCCTTTAAACCCGCCATAATTAAAGGTTCTTGCAATACCTATGGCGCCAAGAGCATCGAGTCGGTCGGCATCCTGCACGATTTGTAATTCTATTGAGTGATATTTCTGCTCGAAATTGCCTCCTTTAAAAGAAATATTTTCAATAATTTTCACCACCTGGTCTATAATTTCTTCTGAAACTCCCTCAGAAAACAAGAATTCTGAAGCCATTTTCGGGCCTTTGTGCTCATCGCCGTTATGGAATTTATAGTCGGCTATATCGTGTAGTAAAGCTCCCAATTCTACGATAAAAGTATTGCAATTCTCTCCTGAAGCTATGGTTTTTGCGGTTTTATAAACCCTTTCTATATGAAACCAATCGTGACCGCCTTCGGCATTTTGCAGCTTATTTTTTACAAATTCAATACAGTTCGAGATTACCCGGGCTTTATCCATAAAAATTCTTTCTAAAATTTAAACAATATCGGCAATGATAGTGCGCTCCACTTTGGCTACTAAACTCTCTGCATCATCTGAGCTTACAGGGATAGGTTCGTGCACTTTAAGTTTGATGTGCACCCCGGGCTCCATAGGGAAGCTTTTGTGTTTAAAAAGTTTCCAGGAATTGTTGATGGTAATGGGCACGATAAGCGCTTCAGGCATTTGTTTGAACAACATCATCATTCCATTAACCTGAAACTTTTTGGGCTCACCGGTGCGGCTTCGGGTTCCTTCAGGAAAAATTACGGCTGAACGATTGTTCTCATTAAGATATTTGGCAAATTGAGACATCTTGAGCAAGGATTCCCGGCGGTTTTTCCTGTCGATCAAAACTGAGCCTCCGTGCCTTAAGTTGAAAGAAATACTCGGAATGCCTTTTCCCAACTCTTTTTTGCTCACAAACTTGGGGTGATGCTTGCGCATATTCCAGATGATGGGAGGTATATCATACATTCCCTGGTGATTGGCCACAATAATTACAGGTTTATTGGTGGGGATGTCGTAAGGGTTTTCAAAAGTGAAACGGGTCCCCAGCAAATTGAGACTTCGCATCAGGAAAAAGTTGAAAATATCAACGCTTTTCTTATGCGGCTGGTAACCTCCCAGCTTTAGGCACAGCCATTGAATGGGGTGAAACACCAGTAAGGTTAGAAAGAAAAAAATATAAAATAGTACCGATAGGGGGTAGGAAAGTAACTTCTTCATTTCACAAATTATGGCGCTAAAATAAGTATTTCAGCCATAATCCTGAAAAGTCTTTAATTAAGGGCTAGCCGGCAGGCACTCTCCATCCCGGCATTCCAGATTTTCGGCGGGCATCACATACATACAATCTGAAACTACCTGGTATTTTTGGTTGAAATCGGCTTCGGCCCGGTTGTAGGCATCCACCATTTCCTCCAGTTTTTCGACATTTACTGAAGTTGGGTAATATAAATAGCCTACAGGACCGCCACAGGCCTTACTGCCATAAGCGATAGGGGTACATTGCCCGGCATTTTCGCAGGCTGCTTCAGCTATAAAAGCTTTGATCTCTTCCAGCTGCCGGTTTAAAGCTGCGCGTTCTTCCTGCCTATCTACAGCCGTAGGTTCGCAATTAAGCGGGAGAAACAATAAAAGGGCGATTAGCAGTCTCATAAAAAGTGATTTTCAGCTTAAATTTAAGCAAAAAAAAGAGGCTGTCTAAAATGAATATTAGATGTCAATGGTAGTAGAGAATTGGTTCTCTTCTAAGCAAGCCATTCCGACTGCGCTCAATGTGACAAATTACTATTCTGAAAATTTTAGATAGCCTCTAAGACTTAAGCCTGAATTTTAGCAAAATTCGTTGTAGGCTCCTACAAGATTTTCAGCGATCATCTCGGCGGGACGGCCTTCAATATGATGACGCTCTAGCATATGCACTAATTCTCCATCTTTGAAAAGGGCCATAGAAGGCGAAGAGGGAGGGAAAGGCAGCATAAATCCGCGGGCTTTATCGGTTGCTTCTTTATCTACACCTGCAAAAACGGTGTACAGGTTATCGGGTTTTTTGGCATTCTGTAGAGAAATTCTAGCTCCCGGGCGGGCATTGGCAGCCGCACACCCACAAACCGAATTCACCACTACCAAAGTGGTTCCTTCTTTCTTCATTGCGGCTTCAACATCTTCTACAGTGTGCAATTCTTCAAAACCAATACTGGTAAGGTCTTCGCGCATTGGTTTTACTAATTCTGCTGGATACATATATATAGTTTTGTATTAAACATTTAATGAATGGCAAAGATACCAAATTAACTTCAGCCTGGCATATTTCAATTTGCTATGTGCTAATAGGTTAAATCGATACGCCTAATGCCCGGTTTTTTCCTTAAAGCCATTGAAAATAGTATCTTTGGCGCTTATCAAAATTTTTTGAATGTTTAAATGGGTTTTGGCCGTACTCGGCTTTATGTATTTTCGCTTTGCCGGCGCTATTCTGGGGTTTATTGTAGGTACTGTGATCGACAACTGGTCGAGGTCATCAGGTGGTTTAAGAGGAATGCTGGGCGGGCAGCCTGAGCAAAAGGTGTCTCCCGGAGATTTTGAATTAAATTTACTTTCCTTATGTTCTATCGTGATCCAGGCCGATGGAAAAGTGACGCAAACCGAACTCGACTATGTACGATCCTATTTCGTGCAGGCCTATGGGAAAGAGCGCGCCAACGCAACTTTTAGAACCTTTAATGAACTTATTAAAAGCCGGGAAATTTCAGCTTCACGAATTTCGCAATATTTGGCTGCCCGCACGAAATATCCCTCACGCCTGCAAATTATTCATTTTCTCTTCGGAATTGCCCAGGCCGATGGCCGGGTAAGTGAAGCTGAAGCCAGGGTTATCCAGGAAATTGCCGGCTATCTTCGCATAGGCCGAATGGATTTTGAAAGCCTTAAGGCTATGTTCTTCAAATCGGCCGATAATGCCTATAAAATTCTTGAAATCGAGAAGACGGCCAGCAATGAGGAAGTTAAAAAAGCCTACCGCCATATGGCTAAAAAGTACCATCCCGATAAATTGGGTCATATGGACGAAGCTTACCGCAAGGGGGCCGAAGAAAAATTCAGAAAGGTACAGGAAGCCTACGAAAGCATTCAGAAAGAGCGTGGGATGTAATTAAAATTCATAGCGCAAATTCAGCATCAGATTTCGGCCTGGACTGCTCACCTCAAAAGCCCTGAGTATAGACATATGGTCTACATAGTTCCTGTTCAATGCGTTTTGCAACTGTATACCCGCTTTTAATAAATTGGATCCTGTATAAAAGGTCTTGCTAATTCCCAGGTTGAGCAATTCATAGCCGTTGGTGGCTTCTTCATTAAATCCCGGGCGATTTTGATCACTTACTAATCTTAGCCGGGTTGAAAATTCCAAAGATTTGTCTGCAAGGGCAAAATACTTAAGTTCAAAATTAAAATTATCGGGAGGTACAAAGCTAAGGGGTTCAGCTTTTTCCAAATCCCGGGCTCTCACCACAGCACCCGAAATTTGAGTTTTTAAGCGCTGCTCTGCCAGCCAGTTTTTGCTTAGCTGAAATTCAAACCCATACAAGCCTGCCCGGGTTTGATCGTAAGTCCAAAGTTCGTTATGCCCTTCGGGTGGTGCCTGGTCGCTTTTGGCAAAGAAAATATAGTTGTCAACCCTGCTTCCAAAAGCTGAAATTTCAGCAGAAAAATCTTTGAAATGCATAGAATATCCCGCATCAAGCTGGAAACTTTGCTCCCTTTTAAATTCAGCATTTCCTTTTTCAAATCGGCTGGTTCCCGGATGAGGGCCATTTGAGAAAAGTTCGGCAAGGTCGGGGGCGCGAAATCCGCTGCTTAGGTTGAGTTTAAATTGTTGGGATTCGCTTATTTTTCGGCTGGCACCAATAGAACCCGTAAGCCCGCTAAAATTTCTTTCCAACCTGCGATTCTCCGGTTCTCCAGGCAGAAGGAAACCATAGTCTACGAAATGTGATGCATCGGCCAAAGCTTTCACTGTCCTGAAATCATACCGCAAAGCTCCCTGCAAAAACCAGGAATCAAGCTGGGCCGAAGCCAGGTAATATAATCCGCTCTCAAAAATATTGGCGTCGGGAATCAGGATATCCAGGGAGTTTTCCATATTCCTCGTTCTTATATAACTACCCTGAATTCCAAAATCGTGTTTTAATGTATTTTGCTGAAAGCTTAGCCTGGCATTATAAAAGCTATGATCCTGTTTCAATCCAAGATCAATAAGATTTTCGTCTGATTCGATTTCCTTTCGGTTGTTATGATGGTGGGAAAGATGCAGAAAACTCTCAAAACCTTCGTGTTGCATTTCCTGATTATAGGTAAAAAGGTAATCCCGAACTTTTTGAAAAGGTAATTGCATTTCTCTGTCGTTTCTTCCGGTGGCCAGGCTTTGCCCGGGAAGCATTTCTTCATCTGAAATAATTCCCAGCTGTTGGTCATTGAAACTAAAGCCGAGTTTATTCTGAAAATTCTCTTTTTTAATCCCGCTTTGTAGTCGAAGGGTTTTAGTATTAAACCTGCTGTTGCCTATAATTCGGTTGTTGCCATCTTGATAATCGGCGTGGTTTTCCAGTGCGAGATCGGCATTGAAAAACAGGTCATTTTCCCAGCTTTTTCCGGCTGAAGCATAAGTGCGAATTCCGCGGGAAACACTATTGTACGTGCTTCCCAGGCTTCCGGTGATTTTTTCAGAAGTAGTATAGGCATCTTCGTCTTTGGCCAGTAAAACTCCACCCAGGGCACCCGACCCATATAATACCGAAGCCGGACCCTTAATCACATCCACGCTTTTTATTCCGAGGTCATTTATACCCAGGCCGTGATCGGCGCCCCACTGGTGATTTTCCAGTTTATTACCCTGATAGATTGTCACCACACGGGAAAAACCCAGTCCGCGGATAAATGGTTTTACGATACCCTGGCCAAACTCAGCCCCATAAACTCCGGGTACTTCCCGCAGTCTGCCCATTAGACCGTTGGGGTCTCCCTTAAAATTGATGCCCTGCATATCTATATGCGAGATCGTATATGGAGTGCGCCGGTTAAGCCCGGTTAGGCGGTCTACGATAATTATTTCTTCCAGATTTTCATTGCCGGGTTCGAGCTCGATTTTTAATTCAAAACTGGTGTTTTGAAGAACTTCAATTTCTTTTGAAAATTCCCGGAAGCCCAGGGCGGTGGCTTGTAGAATATAACTTCCTGGTTCTACGCCTTCAATGCTAAAGTTTCCATTAGAGTCGCTGGTGGTGCCCTTTGAGGTTCCAGCCAGCCACAAATTTGCGTTGGAAACCGCTTTCCCTTCAGAAGCAATTTTACCCGTAATTCTCCCCTGTTGGGCATACACTCCCAGAGGCAGGAGAAATAGTATTATAAGTTTTAGCAACTTCATTTTCTAATTTTTAGCAAATCTATAAATAAAATTTAGACTAATCTAAAAAATAGAATAATCAAATAAAAATTGTAGTTTTGAAACTTGTAAATTTTAAATTATGTTCAGCTTATCTGAAGAAAATTATCTTAAGGCAATCTTTCATCTGGAACGTCAGTATCAATCGGGGGTAAGCACTAATTCCCTGGCCGAGGAGATGGAGACCAAAGCTTCTTCGGTTACCGATATGATCAAAAAACTGGCCGAGAAAGACCTGGTGAAATACCGAAAATACCAGGGGGTAAAATTGAGCGATGCGGGCAGAAAAGCGGCTGTAGAAGTAATTCGCAAGCACAGGCTTTGGGAGGTGTTTCTGGTAGAAAAACTGGATTTCACCTGGGATGAGGTTCACGAAATCGCAGAACAACTCGAGCATATTAAATCTGAAAAATTAACCAGGGAACTGGACAGGTTTTTAGGTTATCCCAAAAGAGATCCGCACGGGGACCCCATTCCCGATGCAGATGGGAATTTTACGGTTGCGAATAAACTCCTACTGGCCGAACTCGAACCGGGGAATACCGGGATTTGTGTTGGGGTTAAAGATTCTTCCAGCGAATTTTTGCAGTATCTCGATAAAAACGGGATTTCCCTGGGCAAAAAAATTGAGCTTAAAGAAAAGGAAGAATTCGATCAATCTATGCTGATTTCAATAGACGGGATTGAGCTTCGAATTTCGCAGCTAATCTCAAATAATTTATACATAAAGATCTAAGCAATGCAGAATATAACAGACTATTTTGAAAGTATAGATCCGGTTTTAGCGGCTTTATATGCCACATTATTTACCTGGGGTTTAACTGCTTTGGGAGCTTCTCTTGTATTTTTCTTTGGAAGGATGAATCGCAAATTCTTTGATGCGATGCTTGGATTTACCGGGGGAGTGATGGTGGCTGCGAGTTTTTGGAGTCTTTTGGCGCCGGGAATCGAAATGAGCCCGGGCGATGGTTTCGAAAAAACCGTTCCGCCTTTAATCGGGTTTGGTCTGGGCGCTTTGTTTCTTTTTGGGCTGGATAAGGTGTTACCGCATTTGCACGTAAATTTCCAAATGAGTGAAAAGGAAGGTATTAAAACTCCCTGGCATAAATCTACCTTGTTAACCCTGGCCATCACTTTGCATAATATCCCAGAAGGCCTTGCCGTAGGCGTTTTATTTGGAGGAGCGGCGATGGGCTTTGAAGGCGCCAGCATTGGTGGGGCTGTGGCCCTGGCTATAGGAATTGGTTTACAGAACTTTCCTGAAGGATTTGCGGTGGCTATGCCTTTGCGCAGGCAGGGCTTAAGCCGTTGGAGAAGTTTTAATTTCGGGCAACTTTCGGCTATTGTTGAGCCTTTTGCGGCGGTTTTAGGGGCCTGGGCCGTAATGACCTTCGAGCCTATTTTGCCCTATGCCCTGTCTTTCGCGGCAGGCGCGATGATCTTTGTGGTGGTAGAAGAGGTAATTCCTGAATCCCAGCGCGAAGGCTTTACAGATATCGCTACTATGGGCTTTATACTCGGTTTTATGGTAATGATGACCCTGGATGTAGGTTTGGGCTAATCTTTGCAACAGGAGGTACTTTACTACGTCTTTAAGATAAAACCTATGAAATTCCTCCTGATTTTTCTTTTCTTCGGAAATCTGGCCCTGGCTCAGAGTTCTGCTGAAGCCAATCTTTTCAATACATCACTGGTTCCCGGGCAAAGCCTGGAACTCGACGGGAAGATCATCAAATTTAAACAGGTGATTTCCGACTCGCGTTGTCCCAGCGATGTGACCTGCATTAGAGCGGGTGAGGCGAAAGTGCTTCTTGAGGTTTTTGAAAATGATCGATTAGTGGGAGAGGAAATTGTAATCGTGGGTAGCAGCCTTGCTGAAAACTTACTGGCAGAATTTAGTGTAAAATTGAAGCCCCTTGCTTTAATGCCTTACCCGGCCATTTCGAAAAAAATACAACCGGGGGATTATGAACTTAGTTTGGAGTATGGGTTTATTGAATAGTTCTACCCACAGCCACAACCTGAAACCCCGCAGGCTTTTACTTTTTTCTTTTTCTTTAAAAAGGCAGGTTTCCAAACGAATTTGGTGAGCATATAGCCCAGGGCGATACTAAAGGTGATAAAGACTAAAATTTCCTGAATCATTTCCATTTCATTTAAATTCTTATTTCAAGAGCTGAAAGGCGATTAGAGCTACAAAATAAGCAAAAACGCTCATTCCTATCAGCTGAATCACCGGCCAGCGCCAGGTGTTGGTTTCCCGTTTTACAATGGCCAGGGTACTCATACACTGCATTGCAAAAGCATAAAACAGCATAAGGCTTATCCCGCTGGCGAAAGTAAACAGCGGCCCGCCCAGGATCGGGTTGGTCTCGGCGGCCATTCGGTTTTTGATGGTTTCTTCTTCGTCGCTGCCAACGCTGTAAATCGTTGCCAGGGTGCCCACAAAAACCTCCCGGGCAGCAAAGGAACTTATAATGGCAATTCCTATTTTCCAATCGTAACCAAGCGGGGCTACTACAGGCTCAATCCCCTTGCCCATTATACCTATATACGAATTTCTAAGTTTAAAGGAAGCGACTTCCTCATCCAGTTCTTCTTCAGAAATTTGCTGATCTGCATAACTGCTGCTTACAATTTCTTCAGCATTGCTAAAATTTTCTCCCGGCCCGTAGCTCGCCAGCACCCATAAAATTATAGAAATGGCCAGGATGATCTTCCCCGCGCCAAAGACAAAAGATTTGGTCTTTTCTACCACATTTATCCCCACGTTTTTAAACATAGGAAGTTTGTAATTGGGCATTTCGATCACGAAATAGCTTCGGTTCTTGATCTTTAAAATTTTGTTGAGCAACCAGGCCGACCCGATTGCGGTTCCAAAGCCGAGAAGGTAAAGTATCATCAAGGTAAGGCCCTGCAGATTGAAACCCCAGTAAGTTTCATCGGGGATGACCAGGGCGATGATGATGAGGTACACCGGCAATCTGGCCGAACAGGTGGTGAAAGGTACCACCAGAATGGTGATTAAACGTTCCTTCCAGCTTTCGATATTTCGGGTGGCCATTACCGCGGGGATGGCACAGGCCGTACCTGAAACCAAAGGCACCACGCTTTTTCCGCTTAAACCAAAGCGTCGCATAATGCGATCCATCAAAAAGACCACCCGGCTCATATAGCCGGTTTCTTCCAGAATGGAAATGAATAAAAACAAAAATGCAATCTGCGGAATAAAAATCACAATCCCGCCAAGCCCGGGAATAATTCCTTCGGCTATGAGATTGGTAAAAGAACCTGCAGGAAGATGGGTTTTTGTTAATTCGCTCAAATTGGCAAAAGCCACATCTATCATATCCATAGGGTAGCTGGACCAGTTGTAGATCGCCTGGAAGATAAGCAGCAGAATTCCGAAGAAAATAACATAACCCCAAACTTTATGAGTCAATACTCTATCGAGACGGGCACGAAGATCGGTAGCGGCATTTTCATCTATGCTCAGGGCCTGCTTCAGCACTCCATTGATGAACTGGTAGCGTAAAATTGTTTCTTTTTGCTGAAGCCGCTTCAGTTCGCTTTCTTTTTTGGTGTGAAATTCAGAATTAGACTGAAGTTCATTTCGGTTCAAATTTCCGAAGTTAACATCCTGGGTGATCACCAGCCAAAGTTTGTAAAGCGATTGGTTGGGAAATGCCTTTCTGAGTCCATCGAAATATTCGGGATCAATTACCGAAGCATTTACGCAAGCCTCGGTAGGCAGGTGCCGGTAATTGGTGATCATCTCCTTTAACTCGGTGATGCCGGTACCCTTTCGCGCGCTTACCAGAGCTATTTTCGTTTTTAGCTGTTTTTCGAGAGCTTCTATATCAAGCGAAATGCCCTTTCGCTGCATCCTGTCGGCCATATTGATTACCAGAATGCTGGGAATTTCAAGGTCCTTAATCTGGGTAAAAAGCAACAGGTTTCTTTTTAGATTCTCAACATCGCTTACCACCACGGCTACATCGGGATAGTCTTTATCATTTTTGTTGAGCAACAGGTCTATCACCACATTTTCATCAAGGGAAGATGCATTAAGGCTGTAGGTTCCAGGAAGGTCGAGGATGTGAGCTTTGAGCCCGCGGGGTAATTTGCAAATCCCTTCCTTCTTTTCGACGGTAATCCCGGGATAATTTCCCACTTTCTGGTTAAGGCCGGTGAGGGCATTGAAAACCGAAGTTTTTCCGGTATTGGGATTTCCTATTAGGGCGACATTAATTTGTTTGCTCATAATCAGGGCAACAGGTCAATTTCAATAAGCAAAGCAGTTTCCCTTCGAATGGCAAGATGACTTCCGTTTATATTTAAATATAGCGGATCTTTAAAAGGGGCGGTTTGCAAAAGTTCAACTTCATTACCCGGCAGGCATCCCATTTCCAATAGCTTAAGAGGCACAGAGTGAGCCGGGAAATCTTTAATGATCGCACGTTGCCCGCGCTTTAAATCTGCCAGGTGTAACAGCATCTTTATTTAGATTGATTTTAAACAAGGCAAAAGTAATCGAATTCGGGAGAGTACAAAAGTTTGAAGTCTAAAATCTTAAGGTTGGTACTCTGCTTTTAGGATATCTATATCTTTCAGTAATTTTTCAATGGCTTCGGGGTCGGTGCCATCGTAGAAACCACGAATGCGTTGTTGTTTATCTACTAACACAAAGTTTTCGGTATGAATCATATCATAGGGGCCGCCGTCACCATCAGACTTTGAGGCCAGGTAAGATTTTCGGGCCAGCTCGTAGATGTGTTTTTTATCACCGGTTACCAGGTTCCATTTTTTGTCATTTACGCCTTTTTCTTCAGCATACTTTTTTAATACCGGCACCGAGTCGGTTTTGGGAAAAACAGTGTGGGAGAGGAGCAATACTTCAGGATCATCTTTAGTTCGCTCCTGAATTTCGAGCATATGATCTGTCATCACCGGGCAAATGGTGAGGCAGGTGGTGAAGAAAAAATCGGCTACGTAGATTCTATCCCTGTAGAAATCCTGGGTGATAGAGTCGCCGTTTTGATTGATGAGGTTAAAATCCCCGATTTTATGATATTTTCTAACATGTTGCACGGTGGTGTCTACCAGTTCGCCATTAACCATATCGGGTTGAAATACCGGCAATCGCTCTTCGGGTTTGAGTTGGTGGTAAATGATAGAAATGATAATCACCGATAAAATGAAGAGTACAATGGCGAAGGTTTTGTATTTGGCGAAAAACTGCAGCATAGTAGTGATATGGATTGCAAAATTAAGGCCTGTGCAACAAATAGTCGCAAGAGCTATCATAAAATTTCCTTATCTGAATATTGAGCTTTACAGAATACTTTTTTAGGAGATTATAAAAGGTTACTTTTGTGCGATTTAAATTTTGAAGCACAGCGAATGGATCCGTTTTTAGTAAAGGCTATACAATTACTTTTAAGCCTCTCATTACTTATAGTACTACACGAATTGGGACATTTTATTCCCGCCAAAATATTCAAGACCAGGGTAGAAAAATTCTTTTTATTCTTCGATGTAAAATTTGCCCTTTTTAAGAAGAAAATCGGCGATACCGTCTACGGAATTGGCTGGCTGCCATTGGGTGGTTATGTGAAGATCTCGGGGATGATCGACGAGAGTATGGATAAGGAGCAAATGGCAAAACCGCCCGAGCCCTGGGAATTCAGAAGCAAACCCACCTGGCAAAGGCTTATCATTATGCTGGGAGGTGTTACCGTGAATTTGGTGCTTGGTTTCCTAATTTATATGATGATTATGTTTGTTTGGGGCTCAAATTATGTGGGACCCGAGCAAATGCCTGAAGGTTTCGCTGTAGCCGATGAATTCAAGGAATACGGCTTTAGAGATGGTGACAGAATCTTGCAGGTAAACGGGCAGGAATTTGAAAACAGCGTAGACATCAATAAACACCTGTTTATGCGTGATGTGCGTAGTGTTACTGTATTGCACAATGACGGCACCGAGGGCACCTATGAGATCCCTGAGAACATTGGGGAACAAATGTTCCAGAAAGGAGTTATGTTGCCATTTATCGCTATTCAGAAACCGGTGCTAGACAGCGTGGTTGCCAATAGAGCTGCTGAAGCGGCTGGCCTTAAAAAAGGCGATAGTTTAATCTCGATTAACAACCAGGAGATTGGGTACTGGCATCAACTTTCACCTATTGCCAATGAAAATAAAGGAAAAGAAGTAGAAATTATTTTTAAAAGAGACGGGGAAATCATGAGCGTGTTGGCTACCCCCGATGATGAAGGGAAACTTGGAATTACCCCACAAAGAAATTTCGAAATCAAGACCAAAAAGTACGGTTTTGTAGAGAGTATAAAAGAGGGATTTAATTACGGATACTGGACACTGCACGACTATGTAGCCCAGTTCAAATATGTATTTACCTCGAAAGGAGCCAGCCAATTGGGCGGATTTGGAGCCATTGGTGGGCTGTTCCCCGACACCTGGGACTGGAAAGGTTTCTGGCATACCACGGCTTTGATCTCGATCATTTTGGCCTTTATGAATATTCTTCCAATCCCGGCTTTAGATGGAGGGCACGTGATGTTCCTGCTTTATGAGATGATCACCGGAAGAAAACCCAACGATAAATTTATGGAAGTAGCCCAGATGGTAGGCTTTTTTATATTGATTGCGCTGGTGCTGTATGCCAACGGAAACGACGTATATCGCTGGTTATTTGAATAGTAAAAACCGGGACTAAAAATTGTCTGAAAATTTTTAATTTTTCCTTGGTGGTGATTTAAATTTTGATTTATATTTGCAACCGCAAAAGAGTAACACACTCCTCCTTAGCTCATCCCGATAGCTATCGGGAGGTTAGAGCAAAAGCGAAAAAGTTCTTTAAAAAATGAGTTTTTGGGTTTATATCCTACACTCTGAAAGCCTTCAGAAATATTATGTTGGCGAAACAGAAGATCTAGAAATTAGATTGAAGCAACATTTAGAAGGTTTTTTTGAAAAATCTTTTACCGCTACAGCTAAGGATTGGGTTTTGTTTCATAAGATTCAATGTGAATCGCGGAGTCAGGGGTTGAAAATCGAAAAACACATCAAACGAATGAAAAGTTCAACGCATATCCAGAATTTGAAAAAATATCAGGATATAGAATTGAAGTTGAAAAAAATATATAAATAACACACTCCTCCTTAGCTCAGTTGGTTAGAGCATCTGACTGTTAATCAGAGGGTCCTTGGTTCGAGCCCAAGAGGGGGAGCAAAAAGCCTTACAGAAATGTAGGGCTTTTTTGTTTTGAATAATTTGGTATGGAATTCATCGTGTACATATTATATTCAAAAAAGTTGGATAGATTTTATACTGGTTCTTCATCTAATTTTGATAGAAGAATGGAATTCCACGAAAATCCGGAGGCTCGAAAATTTACTTCAAAAGCAAATGACTGGATTCTATATGAAAAAATTGAATGTGAAAATAAAGCTCAGGCATTATCTATTGAGAAACATATTAAATCTATGAAAAGCAAAACTTATATAAAGAATTTAAAGCAATATCCTGAGATGAAGGATAAGCTGAAATTGAGATATAAGTAAATGAATTTAAGGTTAATCAGAGCCCCGATAGCTATCGGGGTTGGTTCGAGCCCAACGCCCGTCCCGATTTTACATCGGGAAGGGGGAGCGAAAAGCCTGACAGAAATGTCGGGCTTTCTTGTTTTTAAGATTAAGGGTGTTTGTGTGGAATTAACGAATTTGATTAGCGCTAATCAGTGACCCGATGGCTATCGGGCTTGGTTCGAGCCCAAAGCCTGCCCCGATTTTACATCGGGGAGGGGGGGAGCAACTCATAAAAGTCTAACAGAGGCCTTTTTTATTTTCCCTATCCCTCATTTTCTTTGTACCTTCCTTAAAAACATTTGGTATGAAGAAAATGTATAAACAAATTGAGATCGAGATCTCCCGGGGAGATATTGCCAAACAGGATGGGATAGATGCCGTGGTGAATGCGGCCAATGCCGAGCTGGAGCCCGGTGGAGGTGTGGCAGGAGCTATTCACAAGGCGGCCGGGGAAAACCTTTACGAAGAATGCGAGCCGTTGGCGCCTATACAGCCCGGGGAGGCGGTGGTGACCAAAGCCTATGAGCTCCCTAACAAATATGTGATTCATTGTCTTGGGCCGGTCTATGGCCAGGACAAGCCGGAAGAAAAATACCTGGCTCAATGTTATCGAAATTCCCTGAAACTCGCCGAAGAGTCTGAAGTCAATTCAATTGCATTTCCGGCGATTTCCACTGGTGCTTTCGGGTATCCGCTTAAAGATGCCACCCGCATTTGTTTTGAAACCGTTTTAGCTCAAATTCCGAAGCTAAACCACTTGCAAAAGATTAAATTTGTACTGCACAGCGAAGGAGACTTAAAGGTTTACGAAAACCTGTTTCAGGAGCTTTCCAAAAATCAATTCGATTAACTACATGTTCAAATTTACCGCGACCTATACCGACCTGTACCAACTTTCTATGGCTCAGGTTTATTTTAAAACCGGCCATAAAGATCAGCCGGCTGTTTTTGATTATTTCTTCAGAAAACTTCCATATCAGGGGGGCTACGCCATCTTCGCCGGGCTTCAGGATTTACTTGAAATCATTGAAGATTTGCGTTTTTCTGCTGAAGATCTCGAATACCTCGAAACCCAGGATTTCGATGCTGAGTTTCTCGAATATCTCAGGGATTTTAAATTCCGCGGAAATATTTATTCGGTACAGGAAGGCGACCTGGTATTCCCCACCCGTCCCGTCTTGCAGGTGGAAGCCTCTATAGTTGAAGCTCAAATCGTGGAAACCCTGCTGCTTAATTTGTTGAATTTTCAAACTTTAATCGCCACCAAAGCCAGCCGAATGCGCCTGGTAGCGGGTAAACGCAGTTTGATGGATTTCGGATTGCGCAGGGCGCAAGGCCCCGGGGGTTATTATGCCAGCCGTGCAGCAATTATTGGCGGCTTTGACGGCAGCAGCAATGTAATCGCGGGAAGAGATTTTAACATCCCGGTTTCGGGAACTATGGCGCATAGTTTTATTCAAAGTTATGATACCGAACTCAAGGCTTTTAGAGATTTCGCTGAAGGAAGGCCTAAAAATTGTGTGCTGCTGGTCGATACTTACGATACATTAAAAAGCGGAGTGCCTAATGCCATCAAAGTGGCCAAGGAAATGGAAGAAAAGGGTCAACGCCTACTGGCTATTAGGCTGGACAGCGGTGATTTAGCCTACCTGGCTAAACAAAGCCGAAAACTGCTGGATGAAGCCGGTCTAGGCTATGTAAAAATTGCGGCCTCGAATCAGTTAGATGAGAATGTGATTAAGAGTTTGCTCGAGCAGGAAGCGCCCATCGATATTTTTGGTGTGGGAACCAACCTGGTAATTGGAAGTCCCGATGCGGCCCTGGATGGGGTTTATAAACTCAGCTTTTCGGCCGGCAAGCCCAGAATTAAAATTTCTGAAAGTCTTATAAAGGTCACCCTTCCGCATAAAAAACAGGTGTTTCGCATTAAAGATGCTGAAGGAAAATGCGTGGGGGCCGATGCTATTGGCCTGGCCGATGAGGAGAAAATTGAGGTGATGCATCATCCCTACGAACCTTTTAAATCAATGGAAGTGGGTGATTTAAACCAGGAAAAGTTGCTAAAGCCGGTAATGAAAAATGGCAAAATTCAAATAGAATTTAAGAGCCTTAGCGAAATCGCGGCCTACAGCAAAAAGCGTTTGGAAGAATTGCCTATTGAATACAAACGATTTAACAATCCGCATATTTACAAAATCGGGATAAGTGAAAAACTACAAGCCGAACGGGATAAGCTTATCTCTGCCTTTAAAAAGTAGATTATGAAAACTCTTATTATCATCGATCTTCAGAACGACTTTATGCCGGGGGGCGCTCTGGCGGTGCCAAAGGGAAATGAGATCGTTTCTCTTATCAATGAGCTGCAGCCACAATTCGACCTGGTAATCGCGACCCAGGATTGGCACCCTAATGGCCACGCCAGTTTCGCGGCCAGTTATTCAGGGAAAAAGGAATTTGATGAAATTGAATTAGACGGCATTCCGCAAATTCTATGGCCGGTGCATTGTGTTCAAAACACCCACGGAGCAGAATTTCATAAAGATTTGCATACCGGTCATATCGAAGCGATTTTTAGAAAGGGTACCAATCCAAAGATTGACAGTTACAGCGGATTTTACGACAATGCGCATAAGAAGTCTACCGGGCTTAGCGGTTACCTCAAAGAGAAAGGAGCTACAGAGCTTTATTTCTGCGGACTGGCTGCCGAATTTTGTGTGGCTTTTTCGGTAAAAGATGCTTTAGATGAAGGTTTCAATGCAGTTTTGCTGGAAGATGCTACCAGGGCATTGAACCAGGAGGGTTTTGAAAAAGCAAAAGAGGAAATTCAGCAAAAAGGAGGAAAAATTTTAAAGACTTCCGCACTAAAGTTTTAATAACTCAGGTAGTACACATAACCAATATTCACCCAAAATACCAGGTCGTTGTATTTGTTTTGGGGAGCGTTATGGTTTAGACCGTCTATCCAGTCATTTCCGTAATAATGATACCGGCCTTCTACCATTAGATCGTGGTTGACCCCCAATTTATACCGAGCCCCAAGAATTCCCACCACCGAAAAAGTGCTGCCGCGATCCAGGTTAATTCCGCCCTGAAAGGCCGGGAAGATATTGTTGGGATCGTCAAGTGGACCAAGATCTGAGTAGGCATCGGGCTTGTAATTCACATAATGTATTCCTGCTGCGATATAGGGCGAGAACCAATATCCGAAATTGGAAAAGCGGCGAATTCCCAGCGGGTGATATTCAAGATGAGTGCCCACCTCCCATACGTGGGTAACCCCATGCATTGCGCGTAGAAGCTGACCTCCTACAGTAGGTTGCGAGGCTACCGGCCCATAATGCTCCAGATTGGATCTTAGAAAATTGACTTCGTTTCTAATTCTAAAGTGTCCTTTAAAGAATGAACCCGAGTCATAAATATTGCATTGCTGGTGATGCGCAAAATGCATAAAATGCACTAAACCTACGCCCAACCCTGCATTGGCCACATTGTTTTCTATGTTCCAGCGCTCGCCATAATCGGTAAGAAAATTAGCCGGGCCGAGGAAAAAGCCTATTTCGTGCGACATTCCCAATTGAGCCTGAGCCTTTTGAAGAGGCAGAAGGCATAGTAATGAGAATACTAAAAATAATTGGAAAAACCGCATTTGCCCCGGGTTTGAGTGTAAACAAATATATAAAAACTCCTTTAACATGTTACGAAAGCTGATAGGGCTCATAAAAGCCTCAAATTCTAACGTTAATTTTATATCAAAACATAAAAATTTCCGTCTCTTTTTTGGATAACCCATATATTTGTGCTGTAAATAACACATTTTGTTGTAAAATTTATTAGCACCTATACACTATGGAACAAAACGTAAAAGACTTCCTTGATCAGGTATCGCAAAGGAATCAAAATGAACCCGAATTCATGCAAGCTGTTCGGGAAGTAGCAGAAACCATTATCCCCTTTATAGAAAAGAATAAGAAATACCAGGATAGAATGCTCCTCGAGCGAATGGTAGAACCAGAACGCGTAATTATGTTCCGTGTTCCCTGGGTAGATGACCAGGGAAAAATTCAGGTGAACCGTGGGTTTAGAATTCAAATGAATTCGGCCATCGGGCCATACAAAGGCGGATTGCGCTTTCACCCTTCAGTAAACCTGAGCATCCTAAAATTCCTTGCCTTCGAGCAGGTATTTAAAAACAGCCTTACTACCCTGCCAATGGGTGGAGGTAAAGGAGGATCTGATTTTGATCCCAAAGGAAAATCTGATAACGAAGTAATGCGTTTTTGCCAGAGTTTTATGACCGAGCTGGCAAGACATATAGGATCTGATGTTGATGTTCCCGCAGGTGATATAGGAGTTGGAGCCAGAGAAGTAGGCTATATGTTTGGTCAATACAAAAGATTGCAAAACGAATTTACCGGAATCCTTACCGGAAAAGGTCTTTCTTACGGAGGTTCTCTAATTCGTCCTGAAGCTACCGGATACGGAAATGTATACTTCGCTCAAAATATGCTGAAGACCAGAGGTGAAAGCTTCGAAGGAAAAACAGTAGTGATTTCCGGTTCAGGAAACGTAGCCCAGTATGCTGCCGAGAAGGCGCTTCAGCTTGGCGCTAAAGTGGTGACTATGTCAGATTCAGGCGGATATATTTACGATGAAACCGGAATAGATGAAGAGAAACTTCAGTTCATTATGGAATTGAAAAATGAGAAGCGCGGTAGAATAAGCGAATATGTAGAAGAATATCCTTCAGCAAACTATTACGAAGGAGAAACTCCCTGGGGAGTGAAATGTGACGTGGCGCTTCCCTGTGCGACTCAAAATGAACTGGAACTTACCGATGCCAAAAAGCTGGTAAATAACGGTTGTATTTGTGTTGGGGAAGGTGCGAATATGCCCTGTACTCCAGAGGCTGTTGAGCATTTTCTTAATGCAAGAATTCTTTTCTCACCGGGAAAAGCTTCTAATGCAGGAGGGGTAGCTACTTCGGGTCTTGAAATGTCTCAAAACTCTATGCGTTATGGCTGGACTGCCGAGGAGGTAGACAAAAAACTTCACGAAATCATGAATAATATTCACGAAAAATGTGTGGAGTTCGGGACTAACGAAGACGGCTTTGTAGATTATGTAAAAGGAGCCAATATCGCAGGTTTTGTAAAAGTTGCCGATGCTATGCTGGCCCAGGGCGCAGTATAAAATAAACTTTCAAACACTTAAAAATGCCGCCTCTAAAGCGGCATTTTTTATATTCGTGTGTAAATAAAGCATTATGCAGGTGAATACCGGGGCCATTGTGATTAGCGCTCTGAAATATGGCGAGGCCGATCTTATCGTAAAGCTGTACACCCAAAGCGATGGCCTTAAAAGCTATATGCTAAAAAGACTGCTGAAATCGAAAAAGGGGAAATTCAGGGTTTCTATGTTCCAGCCTTTAACCCGGCTGGAGATTGTGGCAAAGCATAAAAACACCGGCAAGCTCGAATATTTACAGGAAGCCAGGATCAAGGCTCATTATGCCAATTTGCATAGCGATGTTCTAAAATCATCTCTGGTGCTGTTTTTAGCTGAAGTTCTGCGAAATGCTATCCAGGAGGAGGAGGCTAATCCCGCTCTTTTTGAATTTTTAGAACGCAGTTTTATATATCTGGATCAGGAAAGCAAACCGGCTAACTTCCACCTGGGGTTCTTAATAGATTTGTCGACCTACCTCGGGTTTAGCCCAGATCCGTCTAATGCTCATTATCCTTATTTTGATCTTATGGAAGGGATATTTCAGCAGCATCCAAATGAATATACTTTAGATGCTGAAAATACATCTATTTTAAGGCAGTTCCTGGGCATAGAATTTGATGAGCTAAGCCATATTAAATTAAACCAATCTTTACGAAAAAATTTCCTGGATCAATTGCTCGTATTTTACCAGTTACATATCGAAGGATTTAGAAAACCCAGGTCGCTTTCGGTTTTGAACGAAATATTTCATTGATGCAAAAAGTCTCTCTAAGTCTTTTTTTCCTGTTGTTTTTAAACCTGGCCCTGGGCCAGGAAATAAGTGTGCTCGATTTATATACCGGGGAGCCGCTTGCCGGGGTGGCGATTTATAACCGCGATAAGAGCACCGCTACTCATACCAATATTTTCGGAAAAGCCGATATTTCTAAATTTTCAGCTTCTGAAAGAATCTTTTTTAAGCATATGACCCATAAAGAGGTGAGTTTGTTAAAACCACAAATCAGGCAACAGGGAAATCTCGTGCGGCTTGAAGTAGATGAAAACGAACTTGACCAGGTGGTGCTTTCTGCAGCTAAGTTTGAAATGAGAAGGGAGGAAACTCCTCAAAAAGTAATTGGGTTTAACCGGGCCGATGTTTTTTTAAACAATCCGCAAACCTCTGCCGATCTTTTGGAAAGCAGCGGCCAGGTATATGTGCAAAAAAGCCAAATGGGAGGCGGAAGCCCTATGATAAGAGGTTTTGCCACCAACCGCCTGCTTATCACCGTAGATGGGGTTAGAATGAATACCGCAATCTTTAGGAGTGGAAATCTTCAAAATGTGATTTCTATAGATCCGCTTTTGATAGAAAATACCGAAGTTATTCTTGGCCCTGCTTCAGTGGTGTATGGAAGCGATGCAGTGGGTGGGGTGATGAATTTCTATTCGCTGAAACCCAGGTTTGCAATTTCCGGGGAAACAACGATTACAGGAAGCGCTTTTGCCAGGTATAGCACCGCTGCAAACGAGAAAACTACTCACGCTAATTTTAATATTGGTACCGAAAATTGGGCCTTTACCACCGGTGTAACCTATTCAGATTTTGGTGATTTGAGAATGGGCTCAAACGGCCCTGACGATTATTTGCGACCCGAATACGTACTTACCGAAAACGGAGCAGATAGGCTGGTGCAAAACGAAGATCCCCGAATTCAAAATCCCACCGCTTATAACCAGATAAATTTATTGCAGAAGATTAAATATATGGCCGGGAATGGCTGGGACCTTAATTTAGGCTTGTGGTATTCTTCTACCTCAAATTTTCCTCGCTATGACAGGTTGATGGAATATCGAAACGGGTCACTGCGTTCTGCCGAGTGGTATTATGGTCCTCAGGATTGGTTTATGGGTAATTTTCGAATCAATAAAAGAGGGGAAACCTCTTTTTATGATAATTTCCAGTTCACAGCGGCTTACCAGAATTTTAAAGAAAGCCGGCATAACCGCAATTTTGGAGCTGAAGAACGCTTTAATTCACGGGAAAAGGTAGATGCCTATTCCTTTAATCTGGATTTGGAGAAAAGCTTTGATGAAAGCCGAATTTTCTATGGCGGCGAGTACATTCTCAACAATGTAGCCTCAAAAGCCGATATTTTTAATATCCAATCTGGAAACCGAACTGCCGATGCTTCCCGTTATCCCGACGGCAGTAGCTGGCAAAGTTTAGCGGCCTACAGTACCTACCAATGGAAAATTAACCCAAAGCTTTCTTTCCAATCGGGCTTGCGGTATAATTATATTTTCATCGATTCTGAATTTGATGATAATTTCTTCGATTTTCCTTTTTCTGAAGCAAATATCAATACAGGCTCACTCACCGGAAGCGCGGGTGTAAACTGGAGGCAAAACAATTCGATGGGTTGGAGATTAAACTTTAGTACAGCATTTAGAGCTCCAAATATAGACGACATAGGTAAAATTTTCGATTCTGAACCGGGCGCGGTAGTAGTGCCAAATCCGGAGCTAAAGCCTGAATATTCCTATAACGGGGAGCTCGGTTTCGACTGGACACCAATGACTAACCTTAGTTTTATTTTCACCGGATTCTATACGCTTCTGGACAATGCGATGGTAAGACGTGATTTTAGCCTGGGTGGAGAAACAGAAATCGATTATCAGGGAGAACCCAGCAGGGTGCAGGCTATTCAAAATGCTTCTCAGGCCAGGGTGTATGGAATTGAAGCCGGGGTAGAGATCGATTTTTCGGTGGCGCTGCGGTTAAAATCACATTTCAATTACACCCGGGGAGAAGAAGAGTTGGATAATGGCGAGACTGCGCCCTTACGCCACGCCGCACCAATGTTTGGGAATACCCATCTAATTTGGCATAAAAAACAGCTAAAATTCGATCTTTTTGCAGAATATAACGGGCAATTCGAGTATGAAGACCTCGCCCCTTCTGAACAGGGCAAAGCTTATCTCTATGCAACCGATGCCCGGGGCTTACCTTATTCTCCTTCCTGGTATACGCTCAACTTTTCAGGCCAATATGAATTAAATGAAAACTGGCTTTTTATCACATCTCTTGAGAATATCACCGATCAGCGCTACCGAACCTACTCTTCGGGAATTGCAGCAGCAGGCCGAAATTTGATTTTAGCTGTTAGGTATAGTTTTTAAAAAATTCAAAATTTAAGGGAACGCCTGTAGCGGGTTTTCTTTTTTATGGACTGCTATTTTACTAAAATTCATTAATTTCGCGGTTCATTAGAAATTCCTGAAAAATGAGCAATAAGTTCCCTGAATATAAAGGACTTGACTTACCAAAAGTAGCAGACGAAATCCTTACCTACTGGAAGGAGAACGATATTTTTGAAAAAAGCGTAAGCACCCGCGAAGGCAGGGAGCCTTTTGTATTCTTTGAAGGGCCACCATCGGCCAACGGGCTTCCGGGAATTCATCACGTGATGGCAAGGGCCATAAAAGATATTTTTTGCCGCTATAAAACCCAAAAAGGATATCAGGTAAAGAGAAAAGCCGGCTGGGATACACACGGGCTTCCGGTAGAACTTGGCGTGGAAAAAGAGCTGGGAATTACCAAGGAAGATATCGGAACAAAAATTTCAGTAGAAAAATACAATGAAGCCTGTAAAAATGCAGTAATGCGTTACACCGACGTGTGGAACGACCTTACCGAGAAAATGGGCTATTGGGTAGATATGGAGAATCCCTATATCACCTACAAATCTAAATATATGGAAACAGTGTGGTGGCTGCTTTCCGAAATTTATAAAAAGGGCCTTATTTACAAAGGCTATACCATTCAGCCGTATTCGCCAAAGGCGGGAACCGGTTTGAGTTCACACGAACTAAACCAGCCGGGAACTTATCAGGATGTAACCGACACCACGGTTACGGCGATGTTTAAAATTATTGATTCTAAAGCCTCCCCTATTGGGGGAGGTTTGGAGGGGGCTTTTCTCATCGCCTGGACCACCACTCCCTGGACGCTTCCGTCGAATACAGCCTTAACCGTAGGTCCTAAAATCGAATATGTTTCGGTTAAAACCTATAACCAATATACTTTCGAGCCTATAAAGGTTATGGTAGCCAAAGATTTGGCCAGAAAGCAATTCGATAAGAAATTTGTTGAGGTAACTTCCGAGGAAGAATTGCAGCAATATAAGCAGGGAGATAAGAAAATACCTTTTTTAATCGCAGATACTTATTTAGGGAAAGACCTGGTTGGAATAAAGTATGAGCAGTTATTGCCTTATGCCCAGCCATTCGAAAATCCTGAAAATGCTTTTAGGGTAATCGCGGGAGATTTTGTGACTACCGAAGATGGTACCGGGATTGTGCATACCGCGCCAACTTTTGGAGCCGATGATGCTTTGGTGGCAAAACAGGCTACGCCTGAAGTACCACCAATTCTGGTAAAAGATGAAAATGGCAATTTGGTGCCATTGGTAGACCTGCAGGGGAAATTTAGACCTGAGATGGGTGAATTTGCCGGCAAGTATGTGAAAAATGAATACTACGATGAGGGGCAGGCGCCTGAAAAATCGGTAGATGTAGAACTTGCCATTAAACTGAAAGAAGAAAACAGGGCTTTTAAGGTTGAAAAATATGTTCACAGCTACCCTAATTGCTGGCGTACCGATAAGCCGATATTATACTATCCTTTAGATTCCTGGTTCATCAAGGTGACCGAGTTTAAGGACAGGATGTATGAATTAAACCAAAGCATTAACTGGAAACCTAAATCTACCGGTGAGGGTCGTTTTGGTAACTGGTTGGCCAATGCCAACGACTGGAACCTTTCCAGAAGCCGGTATTGGGGAATTCCGCTGCCAATCTGGAGAACCGAAGATGGCAGGGAAGAAAAGATTATTGGCTCGGTAGAAGAGCTGAAGCAGGAAATGGAGAAGGCCGTGGAAGCCGGATTGATGAAAGAAGCCTTTTTTAAAGGCTTTGAACCCGGCAATATGAGCGAGGAAAACTACGAGCTGGTAGACCTCCATAAAAATGTAGTAGATCAAATCGTATTGGTTTCAGATTCAGGAAAAGCGATGAAGCGCGAAGCCGATCTTATCGATGTTTGGTTTGATTCAGGTTCTATGCCTTATGCCCAATGGCATTATCCATTTGAAATGAGGGATAAGGTTGAGAAAGGGGAAAAAACAGCCGACTTCATCGCTGAAGGTGTCGACCAGACCCGAGGTTGGTTCTATACCCTGCACGCCATCGCTACGATGATCTTTGATGATGTGGCTTATAAAAACGTGGTTTCTAACGGGCTGGTTTTAGATAAAAATGGTCAAAAAATGTCCAAGCGTTTGGGCAATGCCGTAGATCCATTTGAAACTCTTGCAGCGTTTGGACCCGATGCCACGCGTTGGTATATGATTTCGAATGCAAATCCCTGGGATAACCTGAAATTTGATATTGAGGGCATAGGAGAGGTGCGCCGTAAATTCTTCGGAACCCTTTATAATACCTACTCCTTCTTTACCTTATATGCGAACATCGACAATTTCAACTATTCAGAAGCCGATGTGCCTTTAGACCAAAGACCTGAAATAGACCGGTGGATACTTTCAGAATTGCATACGCTTATCGAAAAAGTAGATAAATTCTATGCCGATTATGAGCCCACCCGCGCTACCAGGGCCATTTCAGAATTTGTGCAGGAAAACCTGAGCAACTGGTTCGTGCGATTAAGTCGAAGAAGATTCTGGAAAGGCGATTATGAGCAGGATAAAATTTCAGCTTATCAAACTTTATACACCTGTTTGGAAACCGTGGCCAAACTCGGCGCCCCGGTAGCACCATTCTTTATGGACCGGTTGTATAGCGACCTGAATAAAGCTACCGGAAAGGAAAATTTCGAGTCGGTACACCTGGCCGATTTCCCGGTTTTCGATAAGAAATTTGTAGATAAGGAATTGGAGCGCAAAATGGAGAAAGCGCAAATCATCTCTTCGCTGGTTTTATCTCTTCGGAAGAAAGAAATGATCAAAGTGCGGCAACCTTTGCAAAAGGTGATGATCCCGGTGTTGGATGAAAATCAGAAACAGGAGATACTTGCGGTTCAGGACCTTATAAAATCGGAAGTAAATGTAAAAGAATTAGAGCTTATCGATGATGCTTCAGGGATTTTGGTAAAGCAAATCAAGCCTAATTTTAAAGTGCTTGGTCCCCGCTTCGGAAAGGATATGAAGTTGATAGTGAGCAAAATAAATAGCTTTAATGCCACAGATATTGCTACTATTGAGCGCGAAGGCGGCATAGAAGTTGAAGTTAATGGAAAAATGATTAATTTGGCTGCCAGCGATGTGGAGATTAGCTCCCAGGATATTGAAGGTTGGCTGGTAACCAGTAGCGGGAATATAACTGTAGCCCTGGATGTTAGCATTTCGCCCGAATTACGAAAAGAAGGAGTGGCCAGAGAACTGGTAAACCGTATCCAGAACCTTAGAAAAGACAGTGGTCTTGAGGTGACAGATACCATAGATGTGACCCTACAAAAAGACGGTATAGTCGAGGATGCCGTGAACGAAAATATAACCTATATTAAGAACGAAACACTAACTGCAAATCTCGAAGTTGCAGAAGTGGTAACCGAAGGAGCTGAGGTAAGCTTCGACGACATTACCACTAAGGTGTTCATTAAAAAACATTAAGCTATGTCTACCGATGTTAAAGAAAGATACAGCGATGCCGACCTTGCCGAATTCAAGGAGATTATTCTTCAGAAAATAAGAAAGGCGCAGGAGCAGCTTGCTATTTATCAAAATGCTTACAAGAACGACGGGAATAATGGTACCGACGATACCTCACCTACGTTCAAAGCATTCGAGGAAGGAAGCGAAACAATGAGCAAAGAGGCAAACTCTCAACTGGCCATTCGCCAGGAGAAGTTCATTAGAGACCTTAAAAATGCGCTTATGCGTATTGAAAACAAAACCTACGGGGTATGCCGTGTAACCGGTAAGCTTATCGCAAAGGAAAGACTAAAACTGGTGCCGCACGCCACGCTTAGCATAGAAGCCAAGAATATGCAGCGATAAAACTCGCTAATTCTTTCCGGCTTATAAAATTAAAACGCTTGCCCGTGTTTTACATAGGCAAGCGTTTGCTGTTTTAAACCCGGGTAAAGCAGTTGTATTGGCTTTTTATATAGAAGTAAAAACTAAATAATAATCGTATTTTTGGGACGATTTAATCTAAGTTGTACACATGTCCTTGAAAAAAGCGGGCCTCGTTATATTTTTGGTCCTTTTAATCGATCAGATTTCCAAATATTACATAAAAACCAATTTTGCTTTAGGAGATGAAGTAAGAGTTTTTGACTGGTTCCGAATTCTTTTTGTGGAGAATGAAGGAATGGCCTGGGGAACCAAAATTCCCGGGGAGTACGGCAAACTCGCTTTAACTCTTTTTCGTTTGGTAGCTGTAGTTGGCCTGGGCTACTGGTTGTGGGACTCGGTTCGCAAAAATGCCTCCCGAATTTTGATATTTTCGATTGCCCTTATCTGCGCCGGTGCTCTGGGTAATATCATAGATTCTGTTTTCTACGGAATCATCTTCGATCACAGCTACGGACAGATAGCCGAATTTATGCCGGCCGATGGAGGTTACGGCACCATCTTTCACGGAAAGGTGGTAGATATGCTTTATTTCCCTTTATATAAAGGCTATTTACCCGATTGGATCCCGTTTTGGGGTGGAGATCATATCACTTTCTTCGAGCCGGTTTTTAACATAGCCGATTCGGCAATAAGCATTGGTGTGGTGCTATTGCTAATATTTAATAAGAGAGCTTTTCCAAAAGAAGAAAACAACTAAGCGGCATTCCTGGTAAAAATCTTTTCAAACTTTTTAAGTTCAATAGGTTTGATTAGATAATCGGTCACCATATTAAAAGATTTGGCCCTCTCCAGGTCTCTGGGATCAATAGATGAACTCACCACATAGAGCTGTATTTTTTTGCTCAGCTCATTTTTAATTTTGATGAACTCATTTAAAAATTCCCAACCATCCATCACCGGCATATTTAGGTCCAGAAAAATGATCTCAGGCAGACTGTCTTCACTAAGACTGCTTAGATTTTTCTGAAAATATTCCAGCGCCTCCCGGCCGTTCTTAAAAATGATTAGATTTTTCGAAAGTTTCTTGATCTCAATAATCTTTCGTACCAGATTTACGTATATTTTGTCATCGTCAATAATACACGCCAATTCTACTTTTTGCCCCATAATAGAATCTAGAATTTAATTTTAAACGTTGTGCCCACATCTACCGAGCTGCTAACCGAGATAGATCCTCCCAAAGTCTCCACCTGGTTTTTAGTGATAAAAAGACCTATTCCTGTGGCTTCGGGATGTCTGTGAAAAGTATTGTACATTCCAAATAGCTTATCGCCGTGCCTGTCCAGGTCTATGCCCATACCATTGTCGCTCAATTCGAGAAATTGCCCTTCATTATTCCTGTAGGTTTGAATAAAAATAACTGGCTTTCTCCCGGGATGCTTATATTTTATGGCATTTGTGATTAAATTTAGTAAAATAATTTCTAGATATTCAGGGATATAGTTAATTTCTTTTAGTTCCTGAAATTCACCGACTATTTGTGCATTTTCTCGATTAACTAAGGAAGAAATTGAAGAAAGGACTACCTCTAAAGCGGTTTCGAAGCTTATCTGTTTAAAATTCTTATGCAGCAAACTTTGATTGTTGACCATCCCATTCAATCTCGTGATGGCATTTTCTATATTTTCTGAAATATCTTCAACATTGTCCAGCAATTCCAGTTTATCCTTATCGCTACGGGCTTCCTTAAGAAGTTCTACAATAAGGCTTAGATTGCTGCTATGCGACCTTAGATGATGGGAAACCAGATGGGCGAAATTAAAGAGCCTCGAATTTTGAGTAGCTATGATATCCAGGGAGTTCTGCAAGTTTATTTCATTGACCTTATTTTCATTGATATCCTGAAAAACCCCGCGAATTCCTATAATGCGTTGCTCTTCATTATACACCGGTTTCCCGGTGGCACGAACCCAAAATTCCCGGTTGTATAAATCGAGCATTTTCAATTCTATCTTAAACGGAATCCCGTATTTCTCGCACTTATCAAATGCCGAAAGCATTTTTTGATGATGCTCGGGTGCATAAAATTTTAGTCGTTCCTCATAGGATGGCTGGTAATCCTGCGGGCAGTTTATAATCTTTTTGGTGACATTGTCCCAGTAGATATTGCGGTTGTCGGTGTCTATGTACCAACCCCCGGTATTGGTCATTTCTGCGGTTTCGCGGTAGTAAAAAAAATTTTCTTCGATGGTATACTGATCCCGCTTATTCTGATGGATATTTACGAATAAAAGTACCGCGGTTTCGGGCTTGCCTGAATCTTTATTCTGTAAATTTCTGCATTCAAACCAGCGATATTTGCCATTTTGAAGTTTGATTTTAAGTTCCAGGTTGAAACTCTGAGCGTTTTCAAAAAGCCTGTCATAATGCAGCCTGAAATCATATCTATAATCGGGATGCAGTACTTCTGAAATAAAATGCTCTATAAGATCTTCCTGTTTGGGATCGCCTACCAGGGAAGTGAAATGTGGAGACCAGCTCAACTGTTTACTGAATAGATTGATATGCCAGTAGGCAATATCAAAATCTTCCAGAATGCTGTTTAATTGAAGATCGTTGAGCATCTAAAGTTGGCTAGGTTTAGATAAAAATAAAGCAATGTTCGTTACCTGCCAAGTAAATGTCTAATTTTTAAATTGATAGACGGTTTTGGGAGTCACACAATAATCCAGGGCCACATCGTGTTCAAAGACTTCAGTAATACTGTCTTCAGCTTCAAAGAGAGAAAGTCCAATTTTAAGAACTCCTGGTTTACATTTCTGCAAAAAATTATCGTAGAAACCTTTTCCGTAGCCTATGCGATGCCCGGTTTTATCGAAGGCGAGCAACGGAATAAAAACCACATCCAGTTTTTCTTCAGGTATTTCTATACCTCCCGTGGGTTCAGGGATATTCCACTTGTTTTTTTTGATGGCGGTATTATCGGTGAGTAAAAAATGCCGCAGCTGGTGATTTTCAATATCGGTTTTTGAAACAACGATATGCTTATCTTTTCCCTGCAAAATATGCAGAATGAATTCGGTATTTACTTCTTTTTGTTCGGTAATGCTTAAAAATAAGTGGTAGAATTCAGCATCCCAAACCGGAAGATTCAACAGGTTGTTTGCGATGTCCAGGCTTCTGGAATCTATTTCCTCCAGGCTTAATTCGCTGCGCAGGTTTCGATATTTATTTCGAAGTTGGTTTTTATTCATCTTCTTCTTTTGGAGGAAGGGAAATATGAAAAATGGCATCACCCTGGTAGACGATAGGCGACTCATTTACATTGATAATATAACCTGTGTTGGCGGCCTTCACCTTATGGCGAAATTTCCCGTAGGGATCGGTAATGGTGGCAATAAATTCGCCTTTTTCAACATGTTTTCCGCAGGGGATTTTTATATGGAGGAGTCCGCTGTATTTGGCCCGCATCCAGAAACTATTCTCGATGATGACGGTTTGAGTATTGGCATCGGGATATTCAAATTTCGGATTGAGCATTTCCAGGTGGCTTAACATTCGCATAGTGCCTTCAACCCCGTGCCGGGCGATTTCCTTATCGCTGAATTGCGATTTCCCGCCTTCATACAACAAAACCGGAATTCCCAGTTTTGAACAGGTTTCCCTGTATGATTTGGTGATGGTTTTAGAATGAATCGTAAAAGGTGCGTTGAAGATTTTTGCGTATGATATACTTTGATCATCTCCTTTTTTCACCCGAATCTGGGGGGCATTAAATCTACTTGCGCCACCGGTATGAAAATCCAGGCAAAAATTGGCTACCGGCAAAATTTTCTCGACGAACTGAAATGCAAATCTGCTTGCCAGAGATCCGTTTTGTGAGCCTGGGAACATTCGGTTGAGGTCCCGGCCGTCGGGAAATTCGCGGCGCATATTTAAAAACCCGAAAATATTCACCACCGGAATGCAAATAATGCTTCCTTTTTGAGGTTTATTGATTCCTTTTGAAATAATTTGACGAACTACTTCAATTCCATTTATCTCATCACCATGAATTCCGGCAGTTATGAGCACCACCGGCCCCGGTTTTTTGGATCTTTCAATTATTACAGGAACCTCTACCGATGTCGTTGTGTAAAGACGGGCCATATTAAAATTAATAGTGGCGCTTTTTCCTGGTTGTACTTTTTCACCCAGTATTTCCAGTACATTATCTCTGGTAATTCTTGGCATAAATTATACGTTTCTCTCTATGTAGCGAATTATGGATTTGGCGATGTCTTTCCCGGTAGCTTCTTCTATTCCTTCCAAGCCCGGCGAGGAGTTTACTTCCAGAATTAATGGACCTCTGTCGCTCTGAAGCATATCTACCCCGGCCACTCCAAGGCTCATAGCCCTGGCTGCCTTAATCGCGGCGTTTTCTTCCTCGTCGCTTAGCTGAATTACTGAAGCTGTTCCCCCACGGTGAAGATTAGAGCGAAATTCTCCTTCTTTTCCCTGGCGTTTCATCGCACCCACCACGTGACCATCTACTACAAAAGCCCTGATATCGGCACCACCGGCTTCTTTGATAAATTCCTGAACTATCACCCTTGCCTGCAGCCCGTTAAAGGCTTCGATAACCGATTCGGCCGCGTTGTTGGTCTCGGCGAGTACAACTCCAAGACCCTGGGTTCCTTCCAGCAATTTTATAATAAGGGGTGCCCCGCCAACGTGTTCGATTACCTCGTGCACATCTTTAGAATAATTGGTAAATACGGTTTTGGGAAGACCCAGCCTTGCCCTTGAAAGCACCTGTAAACTGCGAAGTTTATCCCGGCTTCGAACCAAAGCCTGTGACTCGGTAGTGGTAAAAACACCCATCATTTCAAATTGCCTTACTACGGCAGTACCATAAAATGTAACTGAAGCTCCAATACGTGGAATCACAGCATCGGTACCCTCTATCATTCGACCCTTATAAAAAATCGAGGGTTTGCGCTTCTCGATTACAAGATCACATTTAAGCGGATCGATAACCTCAACCTCGTGGTGTCTTTTTTTAGCAGCTTCTACCAATCGCTGTGTAGAGTACAGGTGACTATTCCTGGACAGGATTTTTATTTTCATTTTGCTTAAGATTGTAAGAAACGTCAGTTAGCTCGGTGTCTACAATGAATTTTTTGGTGAGAAATTTACGACCGATCAAAACCGGATACCGCATTTCCTGACGGGATGACAAAGAAAGCGAAATTTTATACACCTTATTAAAAATTTTGATGGTAGAGACTACCTGATATCGCTTTTGAATTAATCCATTACTGCTTCTCACAAAAACTATATCATAATCTCTGAAGGTGAACTCCTTACCATTATACAAAGGGTGTTCATCATCGAGAAATCTACAATGTAAAATGCCCTCTTTTTCCCAAATATCATCACAATGAATAGAGGAAGTATAAGCCCCGGTATCAATTTTTACCGCGATCTCCTCGAGATGCAAGGCCGGGAAATCTGCCTTGTCTATACGTCCAATTACGGTTTTCTCCATACTGCAAGATAGTAAAATGCACCGCGTTAGTTCTTAAGGAATTACAAAAGTTGCCGGATGGTACCGGCCTTTGCGGGCCAAATTTCTTTAGTACAAATTTAACGAAGCCGGGCTTATATATGTTTTAGAAGAAGCCTGATATTTATTTTACCTTTGAAACAATGGAAATACCTGCTTTAGAAGTTCAATTACAAACCCTGCCCAATTCTCCCGGCGTTTACCAGTATTTCGATAAAAACGGGAAGATTCTTTACGTGGGAAAGGCAAAAAACCTAAAAAAACGGGTTACTTCATATTTTACAAAACGCCACGACAGCCATCGCATTGGGGTGATGGTGAAGAAAATCAAGGAGATTAGGCATATCGTGGTGGCTTCAGAAACCGATGCGCTTTTGCTGGAGAACAACCTTATCAAAAAACATCAGCCGCGTTTTAATGTGATGCTGAAAGACGATAAGACTTACCCCTGGATCTGCATAAAAAATGAGCGCTTCCCCAGGGTATTTCCCACGAGAAAACTCATTAAAGACGGAAGTGAATACTACGGGCCCTACACCAGTTTCAAAACCGTGAACACGCTTTTAGATCTCATAAAAGGGCTTTATAAACTACGTACCTGTAATTACGACCTTGCCGAAGATAAAATCCGCCAGGGGAAGTACAAGGTATGTCTTGAATATCACCTGGGAAATTGCAAGGGCCCCTGCGAAGCTTTGCAGGCAGAGGCAGAATACAATACGAATATCGAAGCTATACGCCAAATCGTTAAAGGGAATTTTAAAGATTCCCTGCAGCAGTTTAGGGAACAAATGAAGCAACATGCTCAAAATATGGAGTTTGAAGATGCCCAGCGCATAAAAAACAAGATCGAAGTGCTGGAAAATTACCAGGCGAAATCTACGGTGGTAAATCCAAAAATTAGCGATGTAGATGTATTTTCGATTATTAGCGACGAGGGGTACGGGTATGTGAATTTTCTTCAGCTGTCTCACGGGGCTATTATTCGTAGCCATACTATTGAGATGAAGAAAAAGCTTGAAGAAACCGACCGCGAACTTCTGGAGCTGGCCATTACCGAAATTCGTCAGCGGTTCAACTCCAATTCCAAAGAGATTTTTGTGCCATTTAAGGTAGATGCCGGCGAAGATGTAAAAGTGAGTATTCCGAAGCTGGGAGATAAGAAAAAGATCGTGGAGCTTTCGGAGCGAAATGCCAAATATTACCGGCAGGAACGCTTTAAACAGATGAAAATCGTAGACCCAGACAGGCACGTGAATCGGTTAATGGCCCAAATGAAGAAAGATTTGCGCCTCTCTGTAGAACCCAGGCATATAGAATGTTTCGACAATTCGAATATCCAGGGAACCAATCCTGTGGCGGCCTGCGTGGTTTTTAAAGATGGGAAGCCCAGTAAGAAAGATTATCGTAAATTTAATATCAAAACCGTAGAAGGTCCCGATGATTTTGCATCTATGGAAGAAGTGGTTTTCAGGCGTTATAGAAGGCTGTTGAACGAAGGAGAAGAACTGCCGCAGCTAATAATCGTAGATGGAGGTAAAGGCCAGCTTTCTTCAGGTGTTAAGGCTTTGGATAGTTTGGGTTTAAGAGGGAAAATTGCAATTATTGGCATTGCCAAGCGTTTAGAAGAGATCTATTACCCGGGAGATTCGATTCCGCTTTACCTGGATAAGAAGTCTGAAACGCTTAAAATCATTCAGCAATTGCGAAATGAAGCCCATAGATTTGGGATCACCTTTCATCGAAGCAAAAGAAGTAAATCGGCTTTAAATACCGAATTGGAAAGCATTCCCGGGATTGGTGAAAAAACAGTGGTGGAACTGCTGAAGCATTTTAGGTCGCTGAAACGAATAAAGGAAGCTTCGAAAAAGGATCTGGAAGAAGTGGTGGGCGTTTCCCGTGCCGCGATCGTTTATAATTTCTATCATTCTGAAAAATGAAAAAACTAATCCTCTTTCTCGCACTGGTTGTAAGCTTTCAAGGCATCGCCCAGCAGCAGGAGGATCTTAAGGTTGGCCTGGTGCTTAGCGGTGGCGGGGCCAAAGGTTTGGCGCATATCGGGGCTTTAAAGGTCCTGGAAGATGCCGGCATTCGCATAGATTATATTGGCGGTAGCAGTATGGGCGCCATTATTGGTGGGTTATATGCTTCAGGCTATTCGGCTGCCCAACTCGATTCGATTTTTCAGGAAACCAATTTCAACATTTTAATTCAGGATGATCTCCCTCGAAAAGCAAAAACCTTTTATGAAAAGGAAGATTCAGAAAAATATGCACTCACCCTACCTTTCGATGATTTTAAATTAGGTTTGCCCACCGGGCTTTCCAAAGGGCAGAATATTTACAATTTAATGTCCTCGCTTACTATGCACGTGGGCAATGTGCAGGATTTTAGCGAATTACCCATTCCGTTATTTTGCGTGGCTGCCGATGTGGAAACCGGCGAGGAGGTTATTCTCGATAAAGGCTCACTACCCCGTGCAGTTTCGGCCAGCGGTGCTATACCATCGATTTTTAGTCCGGTCACCATAGACGGCCGCCTGCTTACCGATGGGGGAGTAGCGAATAATTATCCCGTTGAGGAATTGCGCCGGCGCGGGGCCGAGGTTATTATTGGGGTAGATGTGCAGGATAGCCTGGTAGATCGTTCCCAGCTTAAAAGTGTATTGGATATCCTTACTCAAATTAGCAACTTCAGGACGATTAGCGATATGGCAGAGAAAATTCCGAAGACCGATATTTATATCAAACCCGATATTACAGGTTTTTCGGTATTATCTTTTGAGCGGGGCAGGCAGATCATAGATTCGGGCACAGTAGCCACCTTAAGAAGGTTAGATAATTTAAAGGAATTAGCCGAGCGGCAAGCCGCAAAAGAACCCAGGGCAAAAATCCCTAAAATCGACAGCCTGCAAATAAGCACCCTCACCCTCGAGGGAAATAATAATTACCCTCGCGAGTATATTCTGGGCAAATTGCGATTAAAATATTTCACCAAATTCACTTTCGATGATCTTAATCGCGGACTTAATAACCTCTCGGCAACCGGCAATTTTAACCGGCTTAATTATCGTTTGATTCCCAACGATGACGACGGGTTTTACACCCTTGCGATGCAGATTGAAGAAAACCCCGGTAAAAATTTCCTGAGACTGGCTTTGCATTATGATGAGCTATACCAAAGCGCGGCCCTGATTAACTATACCCGCAAGAGTTTGCTTTTTACCAACGATGTAGCTTCTCTTGATCTGATTGTAGGAGATAAACTTCGCTATAACTTCGATTATTATCTCGATAAGGGTTATTACTGGAGTTTTGGCCTTAGAAGCCGTTATAATGCCTTTGAGAACAATATAGGTTTTGATCCCTCCCAAGAAACCGGAAATCTGGACAACGCGGGCAGATCAAATATTAGTTTGGATTATCGCGATTTTACCAACCAGCTTTATGCCGAGACTCAGTTTAGGCAAATTTTCGCATTTGGGCTGGGAGTGGAACATAAACATATAAGAATGAGTTCGGCCAGCCTAAGGCTGGAAGGGATGCCCAATTCTGATATTTTGGATAAAAGTCACTACGGAAGCCTTTTCAGCTACCTCAAGCTGGATACCTATGACAATAAGTATTTTCCGAAGAGCGGGCTGAATTTTGAAGGAAATTTCAACCTGTATTTTTGGTCTTCAGATTTCAATAATGATTTTTCTGAATTTTCTATTGCCAAAGGAAGTTTGGGCTATGCGATCACTCCTGTTAATAATCTTAGTTTTCGCCTAACCAATGAAGCCGGTTTCAAGATTGGTAATGACACCGGTAGCAGTCTGGATTTCTTTTTGGGAGGTTATGGAAATAATTTCATCAATAATTTTGTCGCATTTTTAGGTTATGATTTTATAAACCTTTCGGGAGATTCTTACATCAAGGCCCTTGGCGAAATCGACTACGAATTTATGCGGAAGAATCATGTGATCTTCAGCGCAAATTTTGCCAATGTTGGAAACAGGTTATATTCTGATGGAGAGTGGTTTAGCCTGCCCGATTATTCGGGCTATGCTTTGGGTTATGGCCTTGAGACCTTTTTAGGGCCTTTGGAAGTGAAATATTCCTGGTCTCCTGAAACCAGGGACAGGATGTGGTTTTTTAGTCTTGGCTTCTGGTTCTAAGTAAATTTGGTTTTAGAGATGTTTTAAGAATGTTTCTGTAAAAAATACCGATATTTGTTATTAGTTGATTTCTTGATCAAAAAAATAGTAAATCCTTAATTTTTTCAGGAAATTAGGGTCCTTAAAAAATTAATAGTTATGCCATTTTATCATAAACTGGGAAAAATTCCGCATAAACGCCATACGATTTTTAAAAAGCCCGATGGGAGCCTGTATTATGAGCAGCTTTTTGGAACCATAGGTTTTGACGGAATGTCTTCCAACCTGTACCACGAACACAGGCCAACACAGGTTAAGGAAATTAAGGGGAGTTACGATGTAAAGCCCAAAATTGCCAAAGCCAACAATATAAAATCGTATAGGTTTAAGGGCTTTAAAGTGATGCCGCATCCAGATTACCTGGAAAGTCGAAAAGTAATCCTCACCAACAGCGATGTTGATATCGCCCTTGCCTCTCCTCAACAGTCTACCAAAGATTATTTTTATAAAAATGCCGATAGCGATGAATTGTTATTCATTCACCAGGGCTCGGGAAAACTGAGAACCCATTTGGGGAATCTAGATTTTAAATATGGAGATTATCTGTTAATTCCGCGCGGAACCATATACAAACTGGATTTTGATGAAGAAGATAACAGGTTGTTTATTGTAGAATCCAGACGTCCTATCTATACACCTAAACGATACAGAAACTGGTTCGGGCAACTGCTGGAGCATTCCCCGTTTTGTGAGCGCGATTTAAGGCAACCTCATGAACTGGAAACCAACGATGAAAAGGGGGAGTTTTTGATCAAGATTAAAAAGCAGGGGGAAATTTTTGATATGGTCTATGCTACCCATCCTTTTGATGTGGTGGGGTATGACGGATACAATTACCCGTATGCCTTCAGTATTCACGATTTTGAGCCTATTACCGGAAGAATTCATCAACCGCCACCGGTGCATCAAACCTTTGAGACCGATGCTTTTGTGGTTTGCAGCTTCTGCCCGCGTAAATATGATTATCATCCCGAAAGCATTCCTGCTCCTTATTCACACAGCAATATAGACAGTGATGAGGTCCTGTATTACGTAGACGGTGATTTTATGAGCCGAAATGATATTGAGGCCGGGCATATTTCTCTGCATCCGGCAGGGATTCCGCACGGGCCACATCCGGGCGCTGTAGAAAGAAGCATTGGCCAGGTAGAAACCGAAGAGCTTGCGGTTATGGTAGATACTTTTAAGCCCCTGCAACTTACCGAAGAAGCAATGAAAATTGCCGATGAGACCTATTACACTTCCTGGTTGGAAAATGAAGACAAATAATTAAATTTTTTAAAGATAAATTATTATGAGTACCGATAATACCTCCCTTAAATTGGAAAAAGTAATCCCCGAAGCCGAGGATTTTCTGCCAATTCTGGGAACCGATTTTGTAGAATTATATGTGGGTAACGCCAAGCAGGCGGCCTATTATTATCAGCACGCCTGGGGCTATCAACCAGTGGCTTACTCGGGCCTGGAAACCGGGAGAAAAGACAGTGTTTCCTATGTGCTTCAGCAGGGGAAAATTCGCCTGGTGCTAACTTCACCTTTGCAGCCCAAAGGGGAAATCAATGCACACATCGATAAACACGGCGATGGGGTAAAAGTAATTGCTCTTTGGGTAGACGATGCCCGAAAAAGCTACGAAGAAACCACCAAACGCGGAGCCAAATCTTATGTAGAACCTTATGTAATGGAAGATGAAAACGGCAAAGCTGTTATTTCGGGAATTCATACCTATGGCGAAACCGTGCATTTATTTGTTGAGAGAAGCGCCTACGAAGGTCCGTTTTTGCCGGGTTACCGTGTGTGGAACACCAAAGTGGAAACCAAAGGCACCGGTCTTAAATACATAGACCATATGGTGGGAAATGTTGGCTGGAACGAGATGAACAAATGGGTTGAATTTTACGCTAAAGTGATGGGCTTTGCTCAAATGCTTTCATTTGATGATAAAGACATTTCTACCGATTATACTGCTTTAATGAGTAAGGTGATGAGCAACGGTAATGGGCGTATAAAATTCCCAATCAACGAGCCGGCCGAAGGAAAGAAAAAATCCCAGATTGAAGAATATATAGATTTCTATAATGGTGCCGGGGTACAGCACATTGCGGTTGCTACCGATAATATTATAGAAACGGTAACTCAATTAAGAGATCGCGGGGTGGAATTCCTTTATGTTCCTGAAACCTATTATGATGATTTGCTGGATAGAGTTGGCGAGATAGATGAAGATCTGGAACCTTTAAAGGAACTAGGGGTGTTGGTAGATAGAGATGATGAAGGCTATTTGCTTCAGATTTTCACCAAGCCTGTATTAGACAGACCTACGATGTTTTTTGAGATCATTCAGCGAAAAGGCGCTCAATCTTTCGGAAAAGGAAACTTCAAGGCCTTGTTTGAAGCCATAGAAAGAGAACAGGACCTTAGAGGAACCTTATAAAAATTATTAAAACAACGAGCTAAAACTTAGTGAATAAGGTAAATTTTTTGAATTTATTTACACAAATAGTTAAACTTAGAATTTTGGTTGTGAAACAAGTATAAACTCCTGAATTTTGCACTCGCAATTTTGGAGTGGTTACCAAATTTGTAAAATTATTTTTTTCATAATTTAAGTTTTAGTTGGTTAATAAGACAAAAGCCTCATCATTAAATTGGTGGGGCTTTTTGTTTTTCGCTTTGGAATGGATATTGTAATTATTTCAACAAAGTATAAATACTTCTATATTTATGGGTATGAAAAAGATAGTTGCAATTTTCACATTTTTAATATTATGCCTCAATGGGCTTCAGGCTCAATCCCAAAAAGCATTTCAGGAAGGGGAGTGGTTGAAATTTCGTATTCACTATGGAATGTTTAATGCCAGTTATGCTACTATAGAAGTCGATGAAACTCATTTGAATAATAAGCCTGTGTATCATCTTAAAGGCCGGGGAAAATCTACCGGGCTGCTACATCTCTTTTTTAAGGTAGATGATGATTACCAGAGTTTTATAGATCAGCGCAATGGCAAGCCTTACAAATTTATAAGGAAGATAAATGAAGGTGGCTACACCAAAGATCTTGAAATAGATTTTGATCATCACCACAACAAGGCCTATGTGTTTGATAGAAAACATGATGAAAAACATGTGTATACTACCCGGGAAAATGTACACGATATGTTATCTGCATTTTATTATCTTCGCAACAATATTAATGCTGAGGCGCTGAATGAAGGTGATGAAATGAACCTAAATCTCTTCATAGACGATGAAAACATGCACTTTAAACTGAGGTTTTTAGGCCGTGAGGTGATCAAAACCAAATTCGGAAAAGTGGCTACCCTAAAGTTTAGACCTCTGGTAATGGCCGGGAGAGTTTTTAAAGAAAAGGAAAGTCTAACATTCTGGATTAGTGATGATGCTAATAAAATGCCTATAAAGATCAGTGCCGATTTGGCCGTGGGTTCACTCGATGCCTCCCTGGATGCATATAAAGGACTTAAACATCCCTTCAGGATAATCGTTGAATAAATATGGAGATACAGCCTGAGATCGCCGAAAGGATCCAGAAATTAGAAGAAAAATTTAAAAATTCGGGACAGGACCTGGCTTCTTATCTCGATGGCCTGCTTTACGACAGGTACCTCACTTATTGGGATTATGTGAGTTTAGACACGCTGCTTAGCCTGCAAAAAACCCTAACGCACTTCCCCGACGAAAAAATTTTTGTCACCTATCACCAAATCACCGAGCTGTATTTTAAGCTTATTATCCACGAGCAAAAGCAAATCATCGAAAATGACTCGCTAAATGCTAAATTCTTTACTGAAAAAATTTACCGCATTAACCGGTATTTCAGGATTTTGATCGATTCTTTCGATGTGATGATAAAAGGTATGGAAAGGGAGCAATTTCTGAAATTCAGAATGGCGCTTTTGCCGGCATCCGGGTTTCAGTCGGCGCAATTTAGAATGATCGAATTATACGCGACTCCTATGGAACATTTGGTGCCATTTGAGATTCGGGAAAAATATTCTTCAGAAAATTCTTTCGAAGACCTGTACGAAAATATTTACTGGAAAAAAGGAGGCATAGATTTGTCTTCCGGAGAGAAAACCCTTACTCTTCGCCAATTTGAAAAAAGATATACCCCCCGGTTTTTACGTATAGCAGCCGAGGTGGAAGGCAAAACTCTGTATCACAAATATCTTTCGCTTCCTGAAGAAGACAGGAATAACGAGGCCTTAAAGAAGGCTTTAAGGAAATTTGACAGCGATGTAAACATCAACTGGCCGCTAATGCATATGGGGGCGGCTTACCGCTATTTAAATAAAGACAATAAGAGTCTTGCTGCTACCGGAGGTACAAACTGGAAAGAATTTTTACCACCCGGCTTTCAGAAAAACACTTTTTTTCCGAATTTGTGGAGTCAATCTGAGTTTGATGAATGGGGAAAGGAATGGGTGACGCATAAATTTAACACACAAAATAAAAACGCTGAACATTGAAGAAAATTAGTTATCTGTTAATGCTGATGCTGGCTTTTGTAGCCTGCAATGACGATGAAAAAGATCAGGCCGTGGTTGAAGAGGTGATAGAAGAAAAGCCGCCTGTTATTAAAGATTACGGTTTTGTGCTGAATGATTTTGAAGTAATAGTAGATACTATTGTTAGAGGAGATAGTTTTGGAACCATTCTGGACCGTCACGGGATTTCTCCTGGCAGGGTCCATGAATTGGCAATAACTGTAAAAGATACTTTTAACCCCGCAAGAATCACCGCCGGAAAAAAATATCTGATTTTAAAAGATAAAGATTCGGCCGCTACTCCAAAATATTTTATTTACGAAAATAACAAGATAGATTATACGGTTGTAGATCTTCAAAAGATCTCGGCCTATAAGGAGAAGCGTCCCGTAAGTATTAAGAAACGTCAAATTTCGGGCGTGGTAACTTCTTCACTTTCTGAAGCGATGCAGGCCCAGGGGCTCAGTAATTTACTGGTGTATGAGCTTTCGAATATTTACCAGTGGAGTATAGATTTCTTTAAACTTCAGAAGGGAGACCAGTTTAAAATGGTCTATAATGAAAAATACATAGACGATACGATTTTCGCCGGAATTGAAAATGTAGAGGCTGCGGTTTTTAAACATTCAGACAGGCCTTTTTACGCCTTTAGTTATGAGGAAGACAGCCTTACCGGGAAAGCAAGTTTTTACGATGAGGAAGCCAAAGCATTGCAAAGTTTCTTTCTAAAAGCACCATTAAATTACACCCGAATTTCTTCAAGATATACCAAAAGAAGATTTCACCCGGTTCAAAAGCGATGGAAAGCCCATTTGGGAACCGATTACGCAGCTCCCACTGGAACCCCGATTGTTAGTACTGCCGATGGCACTGTAATCGCTTCGGCATATACTTCGGCTAATGGGAATTATGTGAAAGTAAAGCACAATGGTACTTATACTACTCAATACCTCCACATGTCGAAACGCAATGTGCGTAACGGGCAAAGAGTAAAACAGGGAGATGTTATTGGTTATGTGGGTAGTACAGGTTTGGCTACCGGCCCACACGTATGTTACAGATTCTGGGTTCACGGCAAACAGGTTGATCCTTATCGTCAAAATTTACCTACGGCCAAACATATAGAAGACGAGCAAAAAGATGCGTACTTCGCGGCTATAGAGGCCTTGAAATCTGAATTAGATGAAATTCCCTACCGGGAACTGGACATATAAAAATTAAAAAAATTGCAAAATAAGGCGGCCTGGTTCCGCCTTTTTAAATTTATTGAAAATGAAAAATATAAACCCTACCCATACGAAAGCCTGGAAAGCGCTACAAAATCATTATAAAGAGATCGAAGGCCAAAAAATGCAGGAAATGTTTGCGAATGATTCCGGCCGTGCCGATGAATTCAAACTGGAATGGGAAGATTTTTATATCGATTTCAGCAAAAACCGAATCGATTCCAAAACCCGTGAATTACTGGGGAATCTGGCTGAAGAATGCGAACTTAAATCGGCTATATCGTCTTATTTTAAGGGAGAGGCTATTAATCAAACCGAAAATCGCCCGGTGTTGCATACGGCCCTTAGAGCATCCTCTTCAAAAGAAATTTTGGTCAATGGAGAAAATGTGCTGCCAGAAGTGGAAGCTGTGAAACAAAAAATTAAAGCCTTCAGTGAAAAAGTAATCGGTGGAAGCAAAAAAGGCTTCACCGGAAAGGCCTTTACCGATGTCGTAAATATCGGGATTGGCGGTTCAGACCTGGGGCCTGTAATGGTCATCGAATCTCTTAAACATTATAAGAACCATTTAAACGTTCACTATATCTCTAATGTAGATGGAGATCACGTACACGAGATTTTAAACACTCTAAATCCCGAGACCACCTTATTTTTAGTGGTTTCCAAAACTTTTACCACGCAGGAAACCCTTTCGAATGCGACTACGGCCAGAAACTGGTTTAAAAAAGCGGCGCCTCAGGAAGCGGTATCCAGCCATTTTGTGGCGGTTTCCAGCAATGTGCAAAGCGTTGAAGAATTCGGGATCGATATCGAGAACATTTTCCCGATGTGGGACTGGGTTGGAGGCCGATTTTCACTTTGGAGTGCCGTTGGTCTTTCTATAAGCCTGGCAGTAGGTTATAATAATTTTGAAGCCCTGCTTGAAGGTGCCAGAAAGATGGATGAGCATTTTGAAACTACCAATTTCAATGAAAATATCCCGGTGCAGCTGGCCTTGCTAAGTATCTGGTACAATAATTTCTTTGATGCCGAAAGTGAAGCTATAATTCCCTACACCCAGTATTTGCATAGGTTACCGGCTTATCTGCAGCAGGCTATTATGGAAAGCAACGGGAAAAGCGTAGACCGGAATGGAGAAAAAGTAGATTATCAAACCGGTACCTTAATTTGGGGAGAGCCGGGAACCAATTCCCAGCACGCATTTTTTCAGCTAATTCACCAGGGAACTAAACTCATCCCGGCCGATTTTATAGGTTTTAAAGAATCGCTCTTTGGAGATGAAGATCATCATAATAAATTGATGGCGAACTTTTTTGCGCAAACCGAAGCCCTGCTTCAGGGTAAAACTGAAGATGAGGTAAGAGGGGAGATGGAAAGCAAACGATTTTCATCTGAAGCTATTGAAAAAATACTTCCGTTCAAAGTTTTTGATGGCAACAAACCTACCACCACAGTTTTAATAAATAAGCTTACTCCTGAAAGTTTAGGAAAACTTATCGCGATGTATGAGCATAAAATCTTTGTACAGGGAGTAATCTGGAATATTTATAGTTATGACCAGTGGGGAGTTGAGCTAGGAAAGCAGCTGGCTTCAAAAATTTTGGGTGAAATTGAGTCGGGCGAAACCAGAAATCACGACGCTTCTACTAAAAATTTATTGCAACGCTTCATTGGTTGATTTTTTTAATCTCGGTCAGGAAGACGTTTAGAGTTTTGCAGTAGGTGGAGGAATTAATTATCCATCTTATCAAAAACAGGCATTATTGAGAGAAATGCCTTTTCTATTTTGGATGTTGACTTGTAGCTGAGATATAAAAAAAGTGGCTGTCTGGAAAGACAGCCACCTTTGTATGAGATTAAAATATGCATTAATTAAAAGAGTATCTCACTCCAAGTTGAAGCCTCCAGGTATCCACAATACTACGAGTATTTCTAAAGGTTTCTGTAGGAAGTTCTGATGTTCCACTTATAGTATTTAATCTATAAATGGGTTCACCCTGCTCATTTCTTCCCCGGTAGTTTAACAGGTTGCTCTGGTTTGCGAATTGAGGTACTCCCCAATCTGAATTTAATAAATTCCCAAAGTTCAAGAAATCCAGGGAGAACTGAAGTTTGTTCTTCTTGTCGTTAGTCAAGGCTATATCCTGGGTTAAGCGTAAGTCAAGACGGTGTAACCAGGGGCGCAAAGCACCATTTCTTTCAGCAATTTCACCCCGGTTCTCACTTAAGTAAGTATCCTGGTCGATGTAGGCATCTAAAGCTGTAGCTTGCTCTTGTGCTGTAATAGTTCTACCCATTGAAGTATACTCCTGAAAATTAAGTTCTGATGCATTGTTAGGAATGTAGATAAGACGATCTGAAGCGTCCCCAAAGTTACCAGAGTAAGTATAGCTAAATCTACCTGCATTGCTACCTTGATAGAAAACAGATATGGTCGTATTCTCTGTGCTATATGCTAAGTTACCTATAACCCGGTGAGGAATATCGAATGCCGAATAGCTCAATTCTGGATTATTACGATCTTCTTTTACAGTACTCGCCCATAGTGAAATTGCCTGACTTCCCCCTGCAGCATCTAAATCTCTGGATCTAGAATGAGTATAAGCTACAAAAGAAGATAAACCATTGTTGAAGTTTTTGGAAAACTGAGTGGTTATTGAGTAGTAATCAGCCTTTCTATTGGCGTTGGTTAATAAAAACACATTCCTAAAATCAGGATCGTTTGAGTAGCTCCCTTCCCAGAAAGGACGTTGGTCAGGACCATTCAAAGTGCCATCGGGATCTCTTAATACAGAGTTATAAGCTATTGGCGTGGTAATATCCTGAGAATACATTAATTCGAGAGTTCCAACAATTCCCAATGGCAATTGCTGATCTAGAGCTAAATTGGAACGCCAAACCTGTGGCAACTTAAAATCTCTATCTGTTAAGTTTAATTCGTTAGATAGAGTTTGTTCTGGATTCTCTGGATTTCCAAAAGTTACATCTGGATTAAACTGATAATCTGGACCAAAAAGATCGGAATTTGCTAATTCTTCTCCTTCAAAACCTAGACCTCCTCGTACAACTCCTGAGCCGTTAACCTGGTTTGATAGCCACACAAAGGGAAGTCTACCAGAAAATATTCCAGTTCCACCTCGCAACTGAGTAGTTCCTTTTCCATTTACATCCCAGTTAAATCCAACTCTTGGAGACAATAACGGATTTACTTTTGGAAATTGGCTAACATCTGGAGTAAAAGTATTTCCATCATTATCCTGGAAGCCCCAATTCTCAGCAATAAAATCTTCACTATTAGGATCTCTTCTGGCATCAATTACATTGTCAAGCAATTGGTTTCTTGGGATAGGTGTATTGTAATGAGGCAAATCCATTCTCAAACCTGCCGTCAATTTTAAATCGGAGGTAACCTGCCATTCATCCTGTAGGTAAAAACTCAATTGACTAAATATTGTTTCGTCAGTCGGTGGGGTAGTGCTTCCGTCTAAGGCATAACTGGTAGCAAAAGCATCTGGTAGTGCTCCCGGCACTCTGTTAATAACTGCATCCTCGAATGCCTGATAGGTGTTAAAACGATAGAAACCATTAAATGCTGGGTTAAATGCATTGTCAAAAGTCATGCGTTCAAAATTTACACCGGCTGTAAATTTATGATCTTTGTAAAAATAAGATAGATCATTTGTGATGTTGAATATTCTGTTTTCCAGCAGGTTTCCAACAGAATACAATTCATTACCAAGAGAAAAATAATATAAAGGATCTCCTGCTGGCCCTGGCTCTAATACTTCAATAAATGGGAATGTTTGTCCTCCAGGAATACCGCGAGTAGGATCGGCAATAGAAGTATATCCAACATTTAACTGGTTAGACATGTTGTCTCCCAACACAGAAGTAAGTTCTCCTACTAAAGAGATTACTTCTCTATCGTTAGTATAATTTGTGTTTCGGAAGTTCATGGCTTCAATACCTGTTCTACTGGTATTGCGATATCTTGTATTAATAAAACGAATAGAGTTTCCGTTTGTAGGGACATCGTTAAAACTTGTGAAATGATTGTATCTAACCATAAATTTATGATTGGTGTTGATATTCCAATCTAAACGGGCGTTGAATCGGGTTTGTTCCGATCCAAAACTATAGCCTTCAAAATCTCCGGTTTCATAATCATACAGGCTCAACATGTTGCTTCTTACATCCTGTAATAAACTTGCAGGCACTCTAGAAATGAAAATGTTATCTGGAGTTTCTCCTGGTCGAAGAGCTCTCTTATTAAAACTGGGGACTAATTCTTCCTCTTCTTCATAAGAGACGAAGAAGAAAAGCTTGTCTTTGATAATGGGACCACCTAAAGTAACACCCTTAATCTCATTTCTAGCGTCGTCTTTGTTTAGACGAGTATCCCCAACCAAGTCACCGGTCATTTGGTCATTACGAAGGAAATAGTAAGCAGATCCTGTGAATGTATTATTTCCCGATTTGGTAACCGCATTTACCGACGCACCGGTAAAACCAGCTGTTCTTACATCAAAAGGAGCTAAATTTACCTGAACTTCTTCAATAGCATCTAAAGAAACAGGATTTCCACCCGCAAATTGAGAACTACCTAAACCAAAATTATTGTTATAAATATTTCCATCTATCGTGTAATTGTTGAACCGACTTGAAGTTCCAGCAAAAGAAGTTCCGTTAGATTGAGGAGTTAGACGAGTAAAATCGTCTATACTTCTGTTTATAGTTGGTAAGGCATCTATTTTCTTTCTGGAAAGGTTTGTTGAAGCTCCGGTTTTAGATGGATCTGTTATTCCTCTTCTAGAAGAAATAATAATTTCATCTAAAGTTTGTCCGCTTTTCATCTCAACTTTTAAGTTGAAACTTTGCCCTAATCCAAGCATTATATCAGAATAAACTTGTTCATCAAAACCAATAAAGCTAACTACTACCCGGTAGGGGCCCCCGACCCGTAGGTTTGGGAAAAAGAATTTTCCGTCAAAATTTGTACTGGTTTGGTATGTAGTACCAGAAGGGGTGTGTGTCGCTACTACGTGCGCACCGGGTAATGGGGTTTCCATATCATCTTCAACCAGTCCTTGCATACTTGAGGTAGTGACCCCCTGTGCATATAAGCCCAGTGAAAGTAGCGTCATACCTAAGAGTAAAATTTGTTTCATTTTAATTTTCGTGTTTTTAGATTCGGGTACAAAGAAACTATAGCCTTAGAAGTGGGATGTTAAGCTATTATTAAGAAAATGGGCTTGAAATTAAATCTGGATTAGAATATGCTATTTTAAAAAAATGAAGCACAAACGCCCACTTATAAAGGGTTTTATGTAAATGATTGGCCTTAACGGTGAGCGAAATAATCTTGATTTGCCATTGTAAAAGGCTCGGTTTAGGTTTAGCTGAATAGATTATTAGGTTTTATTCGTCGGAACAATAAATTAAAATAAGATTATAATGAAAAGAGCAAAATCTTTGCTGATTTCATAAAAATTTCGATGTTTTTGGATTTAAAGTCCTTATTATCAGCCTTTTTATTCTTTTGTGGTAAGTTGTTTTGATTAAAAAAATTATTTTACTTTTGCGGCGCACAAAGTTGCTAATGTTAAACTCCTTAACATTTTTGAGTGTTTAGTTTTAAGAATTAGCCTCGTTTGTGCAGAAAATAAAAACTCAAACAAACAACTTTACAACATGAGGAAATTACTAGCGTTAGCGTTGTTCTTAACTTCGGCTACAATTTTTGCTCAGGGAACCATTACCGGTACGGTAATCGATTCTGAGTTGAACAGCCCCCTTCCGGGAGCCACAATTATGGAGGTAGGCACCAATAATGGTACCACAACCGACTTTGACGGAAATTTTAGTTTGAATGTTAGTTCCGCTACGGGAACAGTAAGTATTTCTTTCGTAGGTTACGAAAGAAGAACCATTAGATTTAACGTAGCCCAGGGTGCTACACAAAATCTTGGTAGAATTAATATCAATCCTGATGCTGGCGCTCTTGCAGAGGTAGTTATTACTGGTGTGGCTGATATTGCTAAAGATAGACAGACTCCAGTAGCAGTATCTACTATTAGAGCAGCTGAAATTCAAGAAAAATTAGGGTCTCAGGAATTCCCTGAAATACTTAATAGTACTCCTTCAGTATATGCTACGAAACAAGGTGGTGGATTTGGGGATTCACGTATTAATATTCGTGGATTTGATCAAAGAAATACTGCGGTAATGATTAATGGTGTTCCAATTAATGACATGGAAAATGGATGGGTATATTGGAGTAACTGGGCAGGATTAAGTGATGTAGCATCAGCGATTCAAGTTCAAAGAGGACTGGGTTCTTCAAAACTGGCAGTATCTTCGGTTGGAGGAACAATAAATATTGTTACCAGATCTGCAGATAGAAAAGAAGGTGGTTTTGTAACTGCAACTACAGGTAACGATTCTTATTTAAAAACTGTAGCCTCTTATAACACAGGACTTATGGAAAGCGGTTTTTCATCAAGTGTTCTTCTTAGTCAAACTCAAGGAAATGGATATGTCGATGGAACCGAATTTCAGGGTTATAATTACTACTTAGCTTTTGGTTACCGACCAAACGATACTCATGATTTTCAATTTACTGTAACGGGAGCACCACAGTGGCATCATCAAAGAAGTAGAAGTAGTTCAATTGCTCAATATCAACAATTTAGTGATTCTGGCGAACCTAATATAAAATATAATGAGAACTGGGGCTTTAGAAACGGTGAGGAATTTTCTTTCACTAAAAACTTCTATCATAAACCGATCATGTCACTAAACTGGGATTACAAGATCAATACAGTTTCAACCTTATCAACTTCAGCTTACGCCTCTTTTGGACGTGGTGGTGGAACAGGAGAAATTGGTATGATCAATGGTCGTAGACAGTTTGCTCTTCCCAGAACACAAGATGGTTTAATAAGAGTTGACGATATTGTAGCCTGGAATAGCGGGCAGAGTGTTCCGGATTTTGGTGATGACAGAACTCAAACCGATGGGTTATACCTGAATCAAGGCAATAGAGATAGAACTTCTGCTAATGGCATCACTAGAAGAGCTTCTATTAACTCTCATAACTGGTTTGGAGTATTATCAAACCTAAGTAATAAATTAACCGATAATCTTTCTTTAGATGTAGGTGTCGACTTAAGATCTTATAAAGGTATACACTACAGAAGGGTAAATGATTTATTAGGAGCAGATGCGTTTTTACAGACTAATAATATGAATAATACTCCCAATCCAATATACAGGGAGACCTATTCGGCTGAACCTAAATTCTGGGTGTTTTCTGACATTGATGAGGAGGAGAAAATTGATTACTATAATGATGGCTTAGTTCGCTGGGCGGGAACATTTGGACAGTTGGAATACGTGGATGATACTTTTTCCGCGTTTGTTCAAGGATCGATCTCTAATCAAGGTTTCAAAAGGGTTGAATATTTCAATGAGCCCGTAGGAAACCAAGAATCAGAATGGGAAAACATCCTTGGAGGAAATATTAAGGGTGGATTTAATTACAATATCGATGAAAAGCATAATTTCTACGCAAATGCAGGATATTATTCAAGACAACCACTTTTTGATGCAGTATTTATCAATTTCTCAAATACAGTAAATCCTGCTCTTAAAAATGAAACAGTTATTGGTACTGAAATTGGGTACGGATTTAGATCTCAATATTTTAGTGCTAACGTGAATGTTTACAGAACTTCTTGGGCTGATCGCTTTGAAAGCACTGGTGCTGTTTTTAATGCGGACACCCCTCAGGAGGTTAGAGGAACAGCAAATTTATTTGGAATAAAACAGGTGCATACAGGATTTGAATTAGACTTCACAAGTAGAATATCTGATAAATTACGACTTAACGGTATGTTCTCTGTAGGTGATTGGGTATATGCAAGTGATGTAAGAGCTAATTATTTTGATAATAATCAGGCTCCGATTTTAGATGAAAATGGAAACCCACAAACTGCTGTATTGAATCTTGATGGAGTGAAAGTAGGGGATGCAGCCCAATTGACAGCCAGTTTAGGTTTAAATTATGAAATATTTAGAAATTTCAAAGTTGATGGAATGTATAGATATGTAGATAACCTTTATGCTGACTTTGATCCTACCCAGGCACTTGATAACCCTAATTTTGATGCTTTAGAATTACCTTCTTTTGGTTTAGTTGATGCTGGTGCAAGCTACAGATTGGATCTTGGAAATAATTTTCTGAATTTCAGAGTGAATGTAAATAATGTCCTTGATACTATGTACATTTCTGAAGCTGATACAAACATTATGGCTGGGCCTGGAGATGAAACTTATAGAGGAATCAATATTAATAACCGGGTTTATTTTGGATTTGGCAGAACCTGGAACGCTGGAGTAACTTATAATTTCTAGTTTATACTTGAATAGCTTTACAAACGCCTCCGATTTTTCGGGGGCGTTTTTTTATTTAAAAGCCTATATTTACAACTCAATTAATTAACCTTTCAAAACCCAAATTGGGTTTGCTTTAAAACTAACCAGGATGTACGAAACCGTTCAATTTATTCATTCTTACTGGGCTTATTTGGTGCTTATTGTACTATTAGTCGCTTCTTTTAATGCCATCATTGGTTTTGCGACCGGCAAGGAATACGGTGCCACTAACTTTAGAATCGCCCTGTTTACCCTTATTACTTCTCATATTCAATTGTTAATTGGAATTGTACTTTATTTCACCGCCCCTTATTTCCAGGCCTTTTTTGAAGGGGGAATGGGAGAGGTAATGAAAAACTCAACCTTAAGACTCTACAATGTAGAGCATCCCCTGGTAATGATCATAGCCGTGGTTCTAATTACTATGGGCTACTCAAAGCATAAAGCTAAACTCACTTCAAAGCCCAAGTTTAAAACCCTGGCTATTTTTTATACTATCGCCCTGATTTTAATGCTTAGCCGAATTCCCTGGAGTGCCTGGTTTTAATTAGTAGTTACCTCTAAAGCCTGTGAGTACCTTATTAGATACAGGTATATCGGGAAATGGTCGCTGTAGCCGGCTTCATAGCCCGTCAATCCATAACTTCGGAAGGGATATCCTTTAAATTGACCGGTGGGAGTAAGCAGGTAATTAGGATTGAAAATTCCGGCTTTATAATATTTGAAAGTCTCATAATTAGGCTGAAGCAACTCTGAGGAGATGATGATCTGGTCAAATAAGTTCCAGCCATCTCTGTAGGCCAGGCTTCCCAGGCCCTTTCTATGCATCGCTGCCATAGGATTATAAAATCCCTGAAATTTTACATTTTCCCTGTTAGCTTCAGCACCAAGAATTTTTTTGATACTCCGGTTGCCGGGATCATCATTGAAATCACCCATAGTTATGATTTTAGCATAGGGTTCACGCTGAAAAATCGAGTCTATAATTTTTCGGTTCAGCGCTGCCGCTTTCTCTCTTTTAAAACTGCTTCTTGCTTCCCCGCCACTGCGGGAAGGCCAATGATTTACGATTAAATTTATTTTTTCTCCCAGCAAATTTCCGCTTACCACTAATTGATCCCGTGTATAAACCCGTTTGTCATTTTCATAAAGCCATAAAGTCCTGCTTTGCGACTCAATGGGTCTGAACAGGTTTTTCCGGTAAAGCAGAGCCACATCTATGCCGCGCCTGTCGGGGGAATCATAATGTATGATGTCGTAATTCCAGATTTTCAGAGCTTCCTGATTTACCAGGTCTTCTAAAACTTTTCGGTTTTCGATTTCACAAATACCTATAAGCATAGGCGGAGACCCGGCTACTTCGGTACCTATTTCGGAAATTACCCTTGCCAGATTTTGAAGTTTTTCAGCATATTTTTCTTCGGTCCAGGCGTCTTTTCCCTCCGGGGTTCGATCATCATCGAAGGTAAAGGGATTGTTTTCGGTATCGAAAAGGTTCTCTACATTGTAAAAAGCGATTCCTGCTATCTCATAGTCTTTCTTCTCCTGGCAGGTAACTTCCGGAGAAAAAATCAGGAAAAACAGATAAACGGAAAGTTGGCTTTGTAGTCTGGTAATCATTTTCTTACATTAATCTTAAATATTTCTTATTTCGTGATATTCCTTTGAGAATTAAAGATTAAAGTTTTAAAATTATAGGGAGCAAAGGAGCGAAGAATACATGAAATTACTACTACTCGTTCTCCTGGGAATTTGCTCCCTACAAGTTTTATCTCAGGAAAGCATCGTGAAAGGAATCGTGGTTGAAGCCGGCATTTATCAACCTATTCCCGACCTGGAAATCGAATTGGAAGGCAGCCCTTTTGCTACCAAAACCGATTCCCGGGGAGAATTCGTGCTGGAAATCGCAGGCCTGGCTACGGGCGAATATGTATTGCTCATTAAGGGCGATAATTATCGCAGCCTTCGCTTACCACTTTTGCTAAAACCCGGAGAAATTAAAAATCTGGATATGCTCTTGCTCAATCCCGATTTAAAACGCGAGCAAATGCAAATCAATATTATTAGCCTGGCCGATGCCGAACTCGATGAAGAGGAGGGCGGGTTTGAAAATGTCGCAGGCCTCCTGCAGGCTACCCGTGATGTTTTTCTTAATGCTGCTGCCTTTGATTTCGGTCAGACTTTCTTTAGACCGCGTGGTCTTGGCAGCGAGCAGGGAAAAGTACTCATTAATGGTATTGAGATGAACAAGCTTTATAGCGGTAGGCCGCAATGGAGCAATTGGGGTGGGCTTAATGATGTGCAACGCAACCAGGAATTTTCACTGGGACTTACTCCCAGCGATGTGAGCTTTGGTGGCCTGGCAGGGACCACCAATATCTTAATGAGGGCTTCAAAATATGCTCCCGGAGGAAGAATCTCAATCGCTGCTTCCAATAGAAGCTACAACAGCCGTTTGATGGCCACCTGGAATAGCGGTGAAAACGCCAAAGGCTGGGCTTATTCCATCTCTCTTTCCCGAAGGTTTGCTGTTGAAGCTTATGTAGACGGAAGCCTATATGAAGCAAATTCAGCTTTTATTTCTGTGGAGAAAAAGCTCAATGCATCTCATAGTTTAAACTTCACTGCTTTTTATACGCCAAATCTCCGCGGAAAAACTTCACCGATTACCAATGAGGTTTTCGAGATGAAAGACGAACGTTATAATTCCTACTGGGGCCTTCAGAACGGAAGGATTAGAAATAGCCGGGTTCGGGAGATACACGAACCAATTTTTATGCTAAATCATTATTGGAAAATTTCAGAAAAAATAAGTTTCAATAATAATCTCGCTTATCAATTCGGGAAAATTGGCAATTCCCGAATCGATTTTGGAGGCACACGTAAGCTAGATTTCAATGGAGAATCTACCTTCCTGGGTGGTGGGGTAAACCCCGATCCCACTTACTATCAGAAATTGCCGGGTTATTTTCTTCGGTTTCCCAATACTGCCAATTACCAGGCCGCCTGGATCGCGCGAAACCAGTTTGAGGATAATGGGCAGTTAGACTGGGAAAGTCTATACCGGGCCAATGAAATTGCCGGGTATACCCTTTATGCACTTTCTGAAGATCGCAATGATGACCGCCAATTAATGTACAGCAGTTTTTTAGATGTCGACTTCAGCGAAAGCCTAAAACTTAATTCAGGTTTACGATTTACCTATCTCAATTCACACAATTTCGCATCGATTCGGGATATGCTGGGAGGAGAAAATTTTCTGGATATCGATTTTTTTGAGGAAGGGAATTTAGCCCAAAACGATTTGAACAATCCCAACAGGTTGGTGGGTGAAAATGAACCATATAAGTATAATTTCAGGATTCTTGCCAGGAGGGCCGAAGCCTTTGGCCAGTTGCAGTTCAATTCTAAATTTATCGAAGCCTTCGCAGCGGCGAATTTAAGTCAAAGCCGATACCAACGGGAGGGGCTTTTTCGAAATGCCAGTTTCCCCGAAACTTCCTTCGGAAAAAGTGAAGCCCTCAATTTTACCGATTTCGGCATAAAGTCGGGCTTTACCTATAAAATTACCGGCAGGCATTTAGTTAGTTTAAATGCCGCTTACCTCACCAAAGCTCCCGATATACGCAGCAGTTTTTCTAACATCAGGCAAAATAATCACGTGGTTAGGAATTTAAAAAGTGAAAGTATTTATACTGCCGATCTAAGTTACAGGTTTAGAGCAGCCTGGCTTAACACACGATTAACCGGATATTTTACACAATTTCAGGATGCCACCAACATCTCATTCTACTATGCCGACGGGCTCTCGGGCCTGGGAAGGCTTAATACCACAGCCTTCGTTCAGGAAGTGCTCACGGGTATTGATAAGCGGCATTTTGGGGTCGAATGGGGTGCCGAGTCGCAAATTACCCCGACAATAAAGCTGAAAGCCGGGGCAGCATTGGGGCAATTCACCTATAGTAATAATCCGTCGCTGTATTTAACTTCCAACGATTTTAATGAAGCGGTAGACCTGGGTACTTCCTATCTCAAAAATTACAGACTTGCTGGCGGGCCGCAAACCGCCGCACAGGTAGGATTTGAATACAGAGACCCCAATTTTTGGTGGTTTGGGATGAGTTTAAATTATTTCGATAAGGCTTTTATAAATATTAGTCCCATTACCCGAACCGAAAATTTTAGTAAAGATACCGATGGGCAGCCTTTACTGGATTATGATCCCAGGCTAGCCAGAGAATTGCTTAGGCAGGAAGAATTTAAGGATTATTTTCTGCTCAACGCCATAGGTGGCAAATCCTGGCTGGTGAAAGGGAAGTACCTGGGATTCTTTATTAGCCTGAATAATATTTTGGATGTGATTTATAAAACCGGTGGTTTTGAACAGTCCCGAAATGTGAATTATCGCTCACTCAAAGAAGACCGTGAGCGGGAGTTGCCCCTTTTTAGTCCCAGGTATTGGTATGGTACCGGGGCTACCTATTATATGAACTTTTACCTGCGATTTTAAAATTTTTAAGATGAAGAAATTTTGGGGCCTTGGGGTGATTATACTCTTAGCAGCTTGTGTGAATAGCGATGATTTCGAATTGCCTGCAGTGAATGAAGTAGAATTTAACCTGGATGGCCAAATAACAGCTGTGGCAGTCGTTAAAAATCACTTTAATGTAAGTACCGGCCAAATCTATACTTTTCGCGATACGGGCCTTTATATGGAAGCTTTCGTGATCTCTACCGACGAAGGCGGGAATTTTTATAAAGAACTGGTTTTGCAGGATAAAGCACAAAATCCAACCGCCGGGATTCTTTTATTGATAGACGACAACTCGCTTCACGAAACTTTTGACTTCGGAAGAAAAATCTATGTAAAACTCGATGGGCTAAGCCTGGGATTCAATAACGGGTTAATAAAGCTTGGTATCCAGAACCGTGGAGATGTGGTGGCCATTCCCAATTACTTAATCGATGAGCATATTATAAGGACCCCTCAAAAGTCGGAAATTGTACCGCTCCCGCTTGAGATCAACAATTTTAAACCTGAATTTTTAAACTTATTTATCCAATTAGAGGCCGTGCAATTTAACCGGAATCTTGTACGTGAAAACAGGGTGATGAGTTTTGCTGCTGAAAATTTCGACGCCTATGATGGAGAGCGACAACTCGAAAGCTGTAAAACCGGTGCATTCACCACTTTGAGTACCAGCACCTATTCCAGATTCAGGGCTTTGAGCCTACCTGTTGGTTCGGGAAAAGTGAAAGGAGTGCTTTCCCGAAATTTCTATGATGATTTTTATATCATCGAGCTTAACTCACCGGAAGATCTCGAATTTAACGGCCCGCGTTGCGACCCGGAATTTTTGGAATGTAATACAACCACAGGGAATACTTCGCGGCTTATTTTCGAAGAAAATTTTGAAGCAATCGCCACCGTGGCCGGGCTGGCGAGCAAGGGCTGGCTCAACCTAAATGTGAATGGCGGAAATAAAAAATTTGAACCCGGAAGCTTCAGCGGGAATCGGTATGTGAGAATTTCAGGTTTTAATGTCACAGAAAACCCGTTGGAGGTTTGGTTAATTTCTCCTGAAATAAACCTGGACCAAACTTCCGAAGCAACTTTAAGTTTCGATCTTATGGCTTCCTATGATAATGCGAGTATTTTAAAGGTCTTTGTTACCAACGATTTTACCGGCGATCCAAAAACCACTCACTGGAATGAGCTGGACGCTCAAATACAGCCGGGACCTTCGAACCGATATGGCAGTACTTACACCCGAACCGAACTCGATATTTCCTGCATTTTCGGAAAAGTAAGAATCGCATTTCAATATCTGGGTGCCCCGCCCGATAAAACAACAACCTATGATATCGACAACATCAGGCTAACGGGGAATTGATTTTTTATCGTACTTTTCAACTTAATTATTAGCGGTACTATGATCTAAACCTTTACTTGATGACAAAATTTTTATGTAGCCTGATCTTCCTTATCGGAATTCAGGTTTTTGGGCAGCACAGCCAGGATATGGCAGGGAGCTGGCAATGGGTGTCCCAGGACGGGAATACCAATCTCGAATTGATTTTAGAGTACGATTCTCCCCGAAATATCAAAGGGAAGTATTGTGCTTCGTTTGAGCGGGGTGAAATAAGAGATTGCCGCAAAGATGAAAATCAATACACCATAAACCTTATTCGAATCGCCGAAAACATTTTTGATGGCACCATAGAGAGCCGCCTAAATTCTGTGCCTGCAAGATTGCGTTTACAATATAATCCGCTGCAGCAAAACCTTCGGTTTAAAATCACACAGAAACCACCCGGGGAATATTTATTTCCCAGGGAGGCTTTCTTTATACGTTAACAAAAAATGGCTGCAAATTCTGCAGCCATTTTTTATTACTTTTTATATGCCTCCTGGTATGGAGACCAGATCTCATAAATGGGATCACCTTTAGAAGACTTTCCTTTGTGATGCCATTTGCCATCTTTCACTTCATAATCGAAACTTAAGCTGGCACCAACACGACTATTATCACGGGAGAAAAATTCAATATTTTCGGTGTACTTCCCATCCTCGGCGGTATAAGTGCCACCACCGGTGCCGCTAAACTCTTTGGTGGCCGAATGGAATGCTACCCATTGAAAACGACCGCCACTTAAAATTTTTATTGTTCTGCGATCACCGGGGGTCATCGTATTCATCTCTCCATTTCTTTCACGTCCTGTGATAACCCAATTGCGGGTTAGATCATCTGTATTTTCAGAAATGCGTTCCCAGACCTTAGTTTTATTACCATCAGAAATTTCAATTATATTATCACCTTCCCAGCTTATATTGTATTCGTGTTCTATGCCAATTTCATCGGGATCCTGTGTGTCGAAATCGCGGGTTTCGGTAAGGGTTTCCTCGTCTGAAATTACAAATTCTCCCCCGGCAGCTCCTAAAAATTCGTTATTGCCGATTTTTTTAGATCCGTGAGCAAAATATCCATCCTGATAAATTCGAACTACTTCCCTGTCGGTAATTTTTTCACCATCCATTTCAATAAGTTTCCAGGCACCATCGAGACTTTGTGCGCTTACAATTCCGCAAAGGAATAAGGCGGCTATTAGAATTGATCTTTTCATTTTTTTAAATTATTGATTCCCTTAAATTTAAGAAGAACCAGGGTTTTATTTAAAAATCAATTCAATTTTTTTAAGCTAATTGAAAACTATGCTTTGAAAACTGTTGTTGTAAGCTACTCCTGCTCCTCGCCATATTCGTCGTATTCGGGATATAGGAAATTGTTGTAGGGGAAGCGGGTGATGTGAATTTCACGCACGGCCTCGTAAACTTTCTTTCTGAACTCTTCCATATTTTCTTTATTGAGAGCAGAAATAAACAGCACATTTTCTCCCAACCGGTTCATCCAGGTACGTTGCCATTCCTGCAAAGTATAATGGGCAGTGGTTTTTTCGGTGATCAAATCGTCTTCAGCAATTTTCTCGGCTTTGTACTGGTCTATTTTGTTGAAGACCATAAGCGTGGGTTTATCATTGCTTTTAATTTCGCTTAGAATCTGATTTACCGATTCTATATGCTCCTCAAAATTAGGATGGGAGATATCTACCACATGTAAAAGCAAATCGGCTTCCCTAACCTCGTCTAGCGTAGATTTAAAAGATTCTACCAGCTGGGTGGGAAGTTTTCTAATAAAACCTACGGTATCGGTAAGCAAAAATGGCAAATTTCGAATTACCACTTTTCGCACGGTGGTATCGAGGGTAGCAAATAATTTGTTTTCAGCAAAAACCTCGCTTTTGCTAATTACATTCATCAAAGTAGATTTCCCCACGTTAGTATAACCCACCAGGGCAACCCTTACCATTTGCCCGCGGTTACCGCGCTGTACTTCCATTTGTTTATCTATGGTAGCCAGTTTTTTCTTGAGTAGTGCAATTTTATCTCTAACAATACGGCGGTCGGTTTCGATCTCGGTTTCCCCGGGTCCTCGCATTCCAATTCCCCCTCGCTGGCGTTCCAGGTGAGTCCACATCCCTGCAAGACGCGGAAGCAAATATTCATATTGCGCCAGCTCTACCTGGGTGCGGGCGTTGCTGGTTTGAGCACGTTGGGCAAAAATATCGAGGATAAGGGTTGTACGGTCAAGCACCTTACATTTTAAAATTCGTTCGATATTTTTTTGCTGAGCAGGCGAAAGTTCATCATCAAAGATGGCGGTCCCGATTTCGTTTTCCTCCACAAATTGTCTAACCTCCTCCATCTTACCAGTTCCTATAAAGGTTTTGGGGTTGGGGGAATCCAGTTTTTGGGTAAAGCGGCCTGCCACTTCCCCGCCGGCGGTATAGGTGAGAAATTCCAGTTCGTCTAGATATTCCCTGAGCTTTTCTTCGTCCTGGCTCTGGGTAACTATCCCTATTAAAACTGCTTTTTCGTGGGTTAAATCGGTTTTTTCAATCATAAAAGCAAAGTTAAGCAATAGAATACAGCCAGTTTTTTGAAGCTCACAGATTCAACAAAAATTTAACTAAGCCTGGCTGTTATATTCAGAAAAACCCACAGCCGAAACTGCAGGTTTAAATCAATAAATTTTGGTTTTTCTAAAATTTATAGTTGAAACCTACGCCAAAAACCTCTCTAATTTGAAATCCTTTCACGGCATTATCATCATAAATGGCCTGAAAAATAAGATTGGCAGAAAGAAAATCGTTGATCTTCATATTAAGATTCATCGTGTAATCTATGTCTACATTCTGCGGATCTTCAAAATAGTTTGAATAAAGATTTAGCAGGTTTTCCATACTCACATTTTCAAACAGGTTGAATTTTGCGTATCCCGAAAGAGCTGCGCCTAACTCCCAACGAGCCGATTTTCCTGCATCCACGCCAAAATAATCGCCGTCTACATAGTTTGGGCCACTGGTAAAGGCTCTGTCTACCAGAATTACTCTTCCGGCAGCAGGGGAGAGGTTAAAATAGAGATTGTCGGTTTTTTTCCACATAAGCCCGGGACCAAACTGTAGGTAAGCAGGAGAAAGAAAGTTGGTAAATTCGTCACGAATAGTTGCCCCGGTATCGGGATCTTCAGAATATTTATAACCCTTGGTGATTTGAGTTCTGAAATTCAGAAACATGGAATAATACCAGTTAGATTCATTGATCTGTTTGCCGGCTATAGAATTCAATTCGAGACGGTCACTGGTTTTTCTGGTGAATTCATCGCCTCGCTGCCGGGTTAAACCATAATCAAGAATGAATTTGTTATCCCAGGTAAAGTCATCTCTCAGGTAATTGAAATCATAATTTAATAGCAGATTCCCGGCAATGTTTGAAGATCCGCCCCCCGTCCATTGCTCATTAAAGGCCGATTGATTAAACATAAGAGAGAAATTACCTTCTGTAGTCCATCCCTGTTTTTGTTCTTCCTCTTCTGCTTCCTGAGACCAGCCTGTGAAAATGCTTCCGAAGAGAGCAAGACCAAGTAGTAGTTTTTTCATTTTTAAATTTTTGGTGGGAATACCCCCGGGTTAGTGTATTAAAAAAAGCCTTTTTTAAAGGCTTAGGATTTTGGTTTTTTATAGAGAGGTACAGAGGAGCAGGCTTCTCCATACATCAGGCTTTTTACAACCGGCTGTAGTTTTTCTATTAGCAGTAAATATGCATTGGGAGGCACCGGGCGGTTCGAACAGCCTTTTACGATAACCGGTTTATCCTTCAATTCGCTTAAATCCATTTTCTGAATTTGCTCTGCATATAAAACAGTTTCTAAAAGTTCCAGGTCGCCGGTCACTACTTTCTTTGCAAAAGGCTGAAGTTTTGTCGCCAGAAACATATAAGCCCAGGCCGGAATTATCGCATCGCTGGAGCAAAACAGCGCTACATACTTTCCTTCATAGCGGCTCCAATCGTGAGCATTTGCCTGTTCCCTGAAATCTTTTTCCCGAAGCACAAACCCTTCCAGCAGCCAATCTTTCACATCAAACAATATACGTTCTCCCGGCAGGTAATAGTCTTCCAGGTTAAAAGTAATTAACTTGCTTTGTGCAACGCGATTTATGATTTCTTCAGCCATTTTAAAGTGAGAAGTTAAAAGTTAGAGGTTTGAAGTGAAATTATAAAAGGCCTAATTCCAATTTGGCTTCTTCGCTCATAAGATCTTGCGTCCAGGGCGGATCGAAGGTGATCTCTACCTCGGCATCTTTTACGGTATCCAGCGATTTTACCTTATCCTGCACCTCCTGCGGAAGACTTTCGGCTACCGGGCAGTTTGGCGTGGTGAGAGTCATTAGGATCTTTACTTCATAATCGGTATTTACCATTACGTCGTAAATAAGTCCCAGCTCGTAAATATCTACCGGGATCTCGGGATCGTAGATGGTTTTAAGCACCTTAACGATTTTTTCGCCCAATTCCTGAGTGTCTATTTCCTGTTCCATCTTAATTCAATTGAGTTTGGTATGCCACGGCATACATTTTTAGTTGTTTAATCATACTCACCAATCCATTGGCCCGGGTAGGGGAGAGATGCTCCTTAAGCCCAATTTCATCAATGAATTTCGTATCGGCTTCGATGATATCGGCGGGATGCTGATTGGAAAAAGCACGAATTAAAATCGCAACGATTCCCTTGGTGATTATCGCATCACTATCGGCCGTGAAAACCAGTTTGTCGCCTTCCAGCTCTGCGTGAACCCACACCTTGCTCTGGCAACCTTTTATAAGATTTTCGTCTATTTTATATTTTTCCTCAATAAGTGGCAGGGATTTTCCCAGTTCGATCATATATTCATAGCGCTGCATCCAGTCTTCGAACATTGCGAATTCCTCTACTATATCTTGCTGTATCTCTTTAATATTACTCACTTTAGTCGATTTTTGTGATTTTGAGAAGCTCTTCTTCGGTTTCCGATAAAAATATCAAATCTTCTCCATTTTTCACGAGCTTGCTTATTTCCGGTAAAATTTCTCCCAGTCGGTCTTCATATTGCATTTTTCCTTCGCAATACATTTTAGTTCCAATCCCAGGTTTAAATCGAATTCCCTCATCTGTAAATTCGTACCTGGTCGAGAAATTATTACAGCCCAAATTTCCTGCCAGTCTTTTTTCTTCGGCATCTACCTGAAGCCTGTAATCTTCAGCCGAAATATTTTCGCCCTCAAACTCCAGGACTTTATAATTGCCGTCTTCCAATTCCCTTATTTCTTCTGAAGATTTTTCAGAATTATTTCCGCAGGAAAAAGCCATCAGGGCAAGAACTATTATAAAAACTGATCTTTTCATCTAAGACAACATCATTTTTGCTTTTTTCACCCCTTCAATAAAACGATCTATTTCCTCTTTGGTATTGTAAAAGGCAAAAGATGCCCTCACCGTCCCCGGAATTTTATAGAAATCCATAATTGGCTGGGCACAATGGTGACCTGTGCGAACGGCAATTCCCATTTTATCCAGTAAAGTGCCTATGTCGTATGGATGCAGACCTTCGATATTGAAAGAGATCACTGCGGTTTTCTCTTTTGAGACTCCGTAGATTTTCATCCCTTCGATTTCCAGCAGTTTTTTCGTGGCATAATCCAACAACTCCTGCTCATAGGCTGCGATTTTACCAAAACCTATTTTGTTCATATAATCCAGGGCCGCTCCAAAAGCAATCCCGCCACAAATATTGGGAGTTCCGGCTTCAAATTTATGCGGAAGCCCGGCATAGGTTGTTTTTTCAAAAGTAACGGTTTCGATCATCTCACCACCACCCTGGTATGGAGGTAATTTTTCCAACCACTCCTCTTTTCCGTAGAGAATACCAATTCCGGTTGGGCCGCACATTTTATGTGCTGAAACCACGTAGAAGTCAACATCCAGGGCCTGCACATCGGCCTTGATATGCGGTGCGGCCTGAGCCCCGTCAATAAGGACCGCTGCACCCACCTTATGAGCAGTATCAATAATTTTTTTGATAGGATTCACCGTTCCCAGAGCGTTGGAAACGTGATTTAGAAAAACAAGTTTTGTTTTTTCTGAAAGCAGATTCTCAAATTCTTCAAAAATAAGCTCTCCGTTTTGGTTCATAGGAACCACTTTTAAAACCGCCCCCGTTTTTTCGCAAAGCATTTGCCAGGGAACGATATTGGAGTGATGCTCCAAAGCTGACACCAGGATTTCATCGCCCTTTTTTAAAAGGCTTGCAAATCCGCTGGCTACGAGGTTAATCCCGTGAGTGGTGCCCGAAGTAAACAGAATTTCATAAGCTTTCGCCGCATTGAAATGCTGCTGAATTTTAATCCTGGCCTGCTCGTATTTATCGGTGGCTTCCTGAGAAAGACTATGTACCCCGCGGTGAATATTTGCATTGTAATTGGAGTAATAATCTACAATCACATCGATTACCTGCTGCGGAGTTTGGGATGTAGCTGCATTGTCGAAATACACCAGCGGATAGTTATTCACCTTTCTCTTGAGAATAGGAAAATCTTCCCTGATTTTTTCGACATCAAAAGCTATATTTTCAGTAGCCAGGCTCATAGGTTCTGTTTTAAATTTCAGGAAGTAAAGTGGCTAGCCAAATATGCTGTTAAAGGCTAAAGCCTACTTCCACACCCAGTTTCTGGGCAATAAGTTTATTGATCCTTTTCTTGAGTTCAGGAATTTTTACGCTTTCGAGTACATTGTTGGCAAAAGCATACATCATTAAAGCCTGCGCCTCTTTTTTGGGAATTCCGCGTGACCTTAGGTAAAATAAAGAGTCTTCGTCTAATTGACCAATGGTACAACCGTGACTACACTTTACATCATCGGCAAAGATCTCAAGCTGCGGCTTTGAATTGATAGTGGCCTTGTCGTCTAACAATACGTTGTTATTCGACTGGTAGGCATTGGTTTTTTGCGCTTCTTTTTCCACAACAACTTTCCCGTTGAAAACACCGGTAGAACTTCCGTCGAAAATTCCTTTATAATCCTGGTGGCTTTCGCAGTTTGGTTCGATATGGTGAACTAAGGTATTATGATCTACGTGTTGCTTGCCTTCAATGATGGTAATTCCTTTAAGCGTAGAATCTATGCGCTCCCCTTTTTGGTAATAATTGAGGTTGTTCCTGGTAAGTTTACCTCCCATGGAGAAAGTATGCACCGAGCAGAAACTCTCGCCTTGCTGCTCAATAAAGGTATTGTCGATGAGTGAAGCCGTAGCGGCATCATTCTGAATTTTATAATAGTCTACTATAGCATGTTTCCCCACAAAAATTTCGGTTACCGAATTGGTTAAAACAGGCTGGCTGGTTAGACTTTGATGCGTTTCGATAATTTGTACCTGAGCATTTTCGCCTACAACCACCAAATTTCGGGGTTGTAACAATTGTGCTACTTCTTTCCCTGTAGAAAGATTCAGAATATGCACCGGTTTATCGGCGATCTTATTCTTCGGAATATGTATAAAAGCGCCTTCGCGGGTATAAGCCGTATTTAGAGCATTAAGCCCGGTTTTAGGTGCGATTTTATTGAAATATTTATCGATTACTTCCTTATAGGGAGCCTTGCTTAAGGCCGAAGACATCAGGCAAACGTCAATCTTATCGTGAGTGGTTTCAGAAAGATGAGAGGAATACACTCCATCAACAAAAACCAAATCGTAAGTATCTACATCGTCGATAAGATATTCTTTGATATCACGATACTCGATGCTATCGTTTCTCTTTGGGAAGAAATCGTAATCATGCTTAAGCAAAGCATTAAGCGAAGTATATTTCCAGGCTTCTTCTTTTTTCCCGGGAAAACCCAGGCTTTCAAAATCTTTGATCGCCTGATTTCTTATGGTATGTAGCTCATCATTATCTCCTGCATATACCTCTTCGAAAGTTAGAAATGATGAAACCAGTTTTTCTTTTAAATCCATTCTATGGGTTTTTATATTCTTCTAAAAAAGAAGAATTTTAAACTTTTTGACCTTATTGTATCAGGCTCGCATTTTATCGAACCTGCCACCATAATTCTTAAACCTTTTCAGCTTTAAGCCAGTCGTAACCTTTTTCTTCGAGCTCTAATGCAAGTTCTTTTCCACCCGATTTCACGATCTTTCCGTCAACCAATACGTGAACTTTATCGGGTTGAATATAATTTAGCAATCTTTGGTAGTGAGTAATCACTAATACAGCATTGTCGCTGTTTCGAAGTTTGTTTACACCGTTGGCCACCACTTTAAGCGCATCGATATCCAAACCGGAATCGGTTTCATCCAAAATCGAAAGTTTTGGATTCAACATCGCCATTTGAAAAATTTCGTTACGCTTTTTCTCTCCCCCCGAAAAGCCTTCATTTAAAGAACGGGAAAGAAAATTGCGGTCTATTTCCAGCATTTGAGCTTTTTCGCGAATTAGCTTCAGCATTTCGTTGGCCGGCATATCTTCAAGACCCTGGGCTTTACGATGGGCGTTGATAGCAGCCTTCATAAAATTGGTTACTGAAACCCCGGGAATCTCAACCGGATATTGGAAAGAAAGAAAAATACCCTTGTGAGCTCTTTCTTCAGGATCCAGCTCTCCCAGGTCTTCTCCTTCAAAAACGATCTCTCCCTGGGTTACGTCAAATTCTTCTTTCCCGGCAATAACCGAAGAAAGCGTACTTTTTCCTGAACCGTTAGGGCCCATTATGGCGTGAACCTCTCCTGGCTTTATTTCCAGATTAATTCCTTTCAGAATTTCTGTTTCGTCTATACTGGCGTGTAAATTATTTATTTTAAGCATAAATTCTCGATATACATCCCGTTTTACCCGGGACAGATTATTTATTCCTGATTAGTATTAGCTGAAGGATCTTTCTCCTCCAGTATTTCTAAAATTTCCCGAATTTCGATATTCTCTTCCCAGCCTTCCTGCTGCGTATTCGGAACTATTTTTCCTTTAATTTTAACCTTCACCATATCGAAATCTTCTTTCTTATATGGTTGCACCCGGTTGGCCAGTTCCTGAGACATAGAATCTATAGTCACCCCATAGATAAAATTATTGCCTCTAAACACTGCCGCATCGGCAACATAGATGAATTCCCCCACCAAAGTAGGAATACTATCCTGCACGGTATCGGTTTCTTCAGGCTGCATAAGCTCCTGCCGGGCTTCATCCTGGCAGGCCAGCATTCCCCAAAGTAGCACTATGATTGCAAAAAGTCTTTTCACGGGTCTAAGCTTTGATTTATCCTACCGATCCTTCAAGAGAAATCTCCAGTAGTTTCTGGGCTTCCACAGCAAATTCCATAGGCAGTTTATTCAAAACTTCCTTGCTGAACCCATTTACGATAAGTGCAATAGCCTTTTCGGTATCGATCCCGCGTTGATTGCAGTAGAAAATCTGGTCTTCACCAATTTTACTGGTGGTAGCTTCGTGTTCTACCTGTCCTGTCTTATTTTTTACCTCGATATACGGGAAAGTATGGGCGCCACACTTATTCCCCATTAACAGCGAATCACATTGCGAAAAGTTTCTCGCATTCTCTGCCCGGGAATTGATTTGTACAAGCCCGCGGTAGGAGTTTTGAGATTTTCCTGCTGAAATTCCTTTGGAGATGATCGTGCTTTTGGTGTTTTTTCCCAGGTGAACCATCTTGGTCCCGGTATCGGCCTGCTGAAAGTTATTGGTAACAGCGATAGAATAGAATTCTCCAATTGAATTGTCTCCCTTTAAAATACAGGAAGGATACTTCCAGGTTACTGCAGAGCCTGTTTCTACCTGGGTCCAGGAGATTTTTGAATTTTTCTCGCATAGACCTCTTTTGGTTACGAAGTTGTATACCCCACCTTTACCTTCTTTATTTCCGGGGAACCAGTTTTGCACGGTGCTGTATTTGATTTCAGCATCATCTAAGGCAATAAGTTCTACCACCGCTGCGTGCAGCTGATTTTCATCGCGGCTCGGTGCGGTACAACCTTCCAGGTAACTCACATAGCTGCTTTCATCAGCCACTACCAGGGTTCTTTCAAATTGTCCGGTTCCTGCCTGATTAATTCTGAAATAAGTAGAAAGCTCCATTGGGCAACGTACTCCTTTCGGGATGTAACAAAATGAACCATCACTAAATACTGCAGAATTCAAGGCTGCATAGAAATTATCGGTTTTAGGAACTACCGTTCCCAGGTATTTTTTCACCAACTCGGGATGCTCCTGAATCGCTTCAGAAATAGAGCAGAAAATAATTCCTTTTTCGGCCAGAGTTTTCTTGAAGGTCGTGGTTACCGAAACCGAATCCATCACCACGTCTACAGCTACCCCTGCCAGTTTTTTCTGTTCGTCTAAAGAAATCCCAAGACGTTTAAAGGTGTCCAGCAATTCTGGATCTACCTCATCAAGGCTCTCGTATTTAGGTTTTTTATTGGGAGCAGAATAGTATGAAATATTTTGAAAATTGGGTTTTTCATAATGCACATTGGCCCAATCTGGCTCTTCCATTTTTTCCCAAACTCTAAAGGCTTCAAGTCGCCATTCGGTCATCCATTCGGGCTCCTCTTTTTTCTTCGAAATAGCCCTTACAATATCTTCATTGAGCCCTACAGGGAAGGTATCAGATTCTATATCGGTATAAAATCCGTACTCATACTCCTTGGTTTCGAGCTCTTTCTTTAAATCGTCTTCAGTATATGCCATATAATTTTTATTCAAAAATTATTCAAGGTTCAAAATTCAAAATTCAAAGTCTAATTTTTGAATTTTGAACCCTTAAATTCACTGTTTTGTAAATAGCGCATAAAAGCACCAATTTGTTTGCTAAGCGAAAAAACCTGGTCTTTATATTGATTGAATTCCTCTTCGCTTATATATTTTCTATCAAAAACCCGATAGAACTGGGAACGGGTTTCTCCACAAGAAGATTTAGCAACCGATAGAAATTGAATAAATTCCCGGTTTCCGTTTCGTTCAAAACCTTCAGCTATATTGTCCATTAAAGATCCTGAAGATCCATTTAGTTGGTCATATAGCTTATAATCTGTTTTTAGTCCAGTATTCTCCCTAATTTCAAAAACAACATTGCAAACCTCTCTGGCTAATTGCCAAATTTCAAGGTCTTCAAATTGTTTTATCGTTCCCATAATCTTGAATCTTGAACTTAAATCTTAAATTTCCCTATAGCGAAAAACTTTCGCCACAGCCGCAGGTGCGTTGCGCATTGGGATTGTTAAACACAAAACCCTTGCCGTTCAAACCACCCGAATATTCCAGAATGGTCCCGGCCAGGTAAAGCACGCTGCGTTTGTCTACCACGATTTTTACATCGTTGTCTTCAAATAATTTATCGCTTTCTGCCTGAGATTTGTCGAACTTAAGTTCATAAGACAAGCCAGAGCAACCTCCACTCTTTACCCCCACGCGAACATAGTCCTGACGGCTGTCATAACCTTCTTCGCTCATTAGGGCTGCTATCTTCTTTTTAGCATCTTCGCTTACTTTAATCATAACCTAAAAAGATTAATTCCAAATTGGGCACAAATATACTACAAAAGCAGCGGTTAACCATAGAACCTGTATATGTTTTAGGAATGCTTTCATAGCTCCTGTCAATGCCATTTTTATTGCTGATTTTTGAATTTTTGTGCCTTAATTTCAAACAAATTATTTTAACCGAATCCTATAAGGAACTCCCCGGTTTTATATGTGATTGTATAATATTCAGTTATTTTTGCATTTAAAATTAAAGCTTATGTTTCAGGATAGTCAGGATATGCGCACAAACCTTTCAGAATTAGGTGAATTTGGTCTCATCGAACATCTTACCCGTAACTTTAGTCCCAAGCAGGAAACTACAATTCGGGCCATAGGCGATGATGCAGCTGTTCTGGAGTTTAAGGATAAGCAAACCGTAGTTACTACCGATCTTTTGGTAGAGGGAGTGCATTTCGATTTGGCCTATACGCCATTAAAGCATTTAGGCTATAAGGCGGTGATGGTGAATGCCAGCGATGTGTATGCGATGAATGCCACTCCCAGTCAGATCACAGTTTCTATTGCGGTATCCAACCGGTTTCCTGTAGAGGCTTTGGAAGAATTATATGCCGGTATTGAACTGGCCGCCAAAATTTACAATATCGATGTGGTAGGTGGCGATACCACCTCCTCAACTTCGGGCTTGCTCATTAGCATAACAGCTCTAGGTTATGCTGCCAAAGAAGATGTGGTTTACAGGAGCGGAGCCAAAGCCAATGATTTGCTGGTGGTTTCAGGAGATCTGGGAGCGGCCTATATGGGCCTTCAGATTTTAGAAAGAGAAAAACAGGTTTTTAAAGCCAACCCCAACGCCCAGCCCGATCTCGACGCCTATACTTACCTCATTGAAAGGCAACTTAAACCTGAAGCCCGAAAAGACATTCCGCCATTGCTGAAACAACTCGAAGTAAGACCCACTTCGATGATCGATATTTCTGATGGGCTTTCTTCTGAAGTAATTCATCTTTGTAAAAATTCGGAAGTGGGCGTGAACCTTTTTGAAGATAAAATTCCGCTCGACCCGGCTGTGATTTCTGTATGTGAGGAATTTAAAATAGACAGCACTACCATTGCCCTAAGCGGGGGAGAGGATTACGAATTGCTCTTTACCGTGGCACAAAAAGATTACGATAAGATAAAGGGGAATCCGCATCTTAGCGTAATTGGTTATATGACCGGGAAAGAAGAAGGTATGCACCTTATAACCCGGGCAAATACCAAAATCCCGCTAATCGCCAGGGGATGGAATGCGATGGAGGATAAAGAGAAGAAAGATTCTGAAGATTAAGAAACTTCAGCAAAGCAACGTTCCTTTCGCTTTTTATGAATTTTAGCCAGGTATTCGTTGGTTTCTTTAAACTTTGGGGTTAGGCGGGCTAAAAGACCGTTTGCGGTATCGGTCATTTCCATTCCGCAATTCTTGCAGCGATATTCATGAATGTGATCGGTTACATTTTTTGAAACCGTGAATTTGTGTCCGAGAATGCTGCATAAAACCTTTCCGAACACTAAAATTGTAGGGTCCTTTTTTCTCATAAAGGTTTGACGTTTTGGTTAATAGATGCACTAAAGTATAAAAAAAAGTTAAACAATCGACAAACAGCGTTAATTAATCGATGAAATGCAATATTTTCATTAGTTTCTCCGGCTCTTCTATAAAGGCCAGGTGCTCACCGGGATAGCTAAAAAGTGCACATCCACATTGGGATGCGAGCTCTTTTACTTCCAAAAATTCTAAAACCGGATCACTTTCTCCGGCGATGATAATTTTTTTACCGGTAAATCGCTTTAAGCTCATCGAATTGTCTGTACGAATTTTCATACCTTGAAGTGCAGCGATAATTGCTTTTGACTCCATATTATGGGCTTTTTGTTTTAAAATTTCAAGTTCGTCTTTGAATTTTTCAGAATTTTCGGGTCCCAGTAAGTTGCCTATCGCCATACTTACAAAGGCCTTTTTGTTTTTTCGAACCAGGGCGCTGGCCCGATCTCTGTTTTCCTGCCGCTCTTCACTATCGGCAGCAGGCGTAGAATTGATTAAAACAATAGCCTTGCACATGCTATTAAAATTCTTTTGAAATTCCAAACTTACATAGCCTCCCATCGAGTGTCCCGCCAGGCTGGCCTGTTCTATCTGTAATTCATCCATTACTGCTCTCACGCATTGCGCCATAAATTCCATTGTATGCAGTTCCCCGTTGCTGCCCGATTTGCCGTGCCCGGGCAGGTCTATACACACCACCTGCCGGTGTTTTGATAATTCTTGCTGGAATTTTTCCCAAATCTCCAGGCTTTCCAAAAATCCGTGCAGCAGGATAAGCGTATTTCCCTCTCCTTTAGTGGTATAATGAATTCTTGTGTTCTGAAATTGTAACATCATAGCTTTTGATATTTCGTGAATATAAAAAACCCCTTCCAAAATAAATCCTGGAAGGGGCAGCAATTCAAACAGAATGGTTTTTACTCTGAAGCTATTGTTCTAAAGTTTAACTGAACCTGTTTTCTTTTTCTGATGAGTCGTTTCACCTTTAATTTATAATATTCATATGCGATAATGAGCCCTATAACCAGGCAGGCTACGTGAAATACCAGGAACCCGATTTTCAGGTAGATCAATCCTGCAAAGATCCCTCCCGATAAATAGGCTGTGGCAATGGTGAGCAAAATATTTTTCTTGGCCCGTAAAGCTTTATTTTCTCTAAAGCGTTTTTGTGTAAACATAGAGGCCAAAAGACCAATATCGGTAGTAAGCCCCGTAAGGTGGGTTGTTTTTACCGCGAAATTCGAAATGCTGGCAGTAAGTCCGTTTTGGATACCCATTGCAAACAGCATAATTGCTACCATAAGTTCTGTTTCAGCAAGGGTTTCGGCATAGTACAGGTAGCCGTAGGTGCCCACTGCGAAAAGGCATAAAATTTCAATAAATAGGGGCAGGGAATGTGCCAGGTAGCGGTTTTTTCGATCGAAATTGATCACGATATAATTCGAGGTGAAATTTCCGAAGAAAAACATAAAGATCCACCCAAAAACGATGAGGGCTTCGTGCCAGTTTCCCTTGGCGATTTCTTCGGCCATGATTGCATAGTGCCCGGTAACATTCGAGGTAAAGGCAAAAAATATGATCACCGAGGTGACATTGACCATCCCGGCCGAAAATGCTGTTAAACCTCCAAGTTGTATATTATCTTTTAAAGACCGGTAATTATTATGTTTTCTCAGCATAGGTGATTTCTTCTATTTTTTTAAATTTTAACCTTACGATGCCTTTCGCCTGAATCTCGGTGTGGAAATACAACACCAGCTCATCTTCGTTCACATAATAGAGGTTGTAATGTTCAGCCTGGGAGCCTTCATTTACTTTTAAGATATTCCCCCGACCTTTTAAAGTCCATTCCATTTCCTGCGAATTCACAGGATTCTTATGGAGCACCAGTTTCCCGTTGGGTAAAAAATCCCATCTTTCAGCCTTATGAATACTCAGGTCTTCGGTAAGCGAATCTTTTTCGGCCCGGCTTATTTCCTTTTGATTTCTTTGAGGTGATTTTTCATATGCCCATTCTACTGCTTCCCATTTTCCGATTAATTTATCATTACGATCGGTGGTAGTTGAAAGCAGAAGACTAAAGACAATAAGAACCCCGCAAAAACAAAGAATTAACCTTAATAAATAGCTGTTCTTCATCTTAGGGCATTAAAAGTCTTGATAACTGAAATCCCTTTGCAGGCTCCTGGCTGCTGGTGTAATCTACCTCGCAGCTTTCCAGGTTAGATTTTTTCAGATAAGGCACAAGGTTGAATCCGTTTTTCCTGTTAATGCTTAAAGCATTGTTTTCCCGGGGTACATATACTTTTTCGATCTGATTGGCTTCCAGAAAATTTATAAAAGCCGATTTTGTCCCGCCGGTAAAAATATCGGTATCCAAGTGGTGAATTTTTTCGGAAAATTTATTTTCGATGATGGCCAGGGCTTCGCAAAAATCGTCTTCCCGTAATTTGCTAATACAGGCCGATTTTGAGAAAAACAATAAATCGCTTATTGAAGTTGAAATATTTGCGCCATAAACCAGGGTGATATTTACTTTTTCGGCTTCTTCTTCGCGTAAGGCGGTTTTTAAGATTTCAAGAGATTCTACAGTAAAATCGGTTGGGATCAGAATATTTTTCATGATAGCTTTTTTTTGTTCGGGGCAAAGCTATCCCCGGCCTTTTATAACCAACTTAGACTGAGATAAGAATTAGATAAGTAAAAGTTAAGATTATGCCAAATTGATGGGAATGCGCACTTCAACTGTAGTTCCGTTTTTCCCGTCTGAGCTTACCAGAAGTTTTCCCTGGTGTATTTTAAAGATATTGCGGCTTAGGGGAAGGCCTATTCCGTAGCCTTTAAAAGGATGGGTGTTGGAAGCTCTAAAAAACGGGTCGTAAATATGTTTTAGCTCGTCGGGCGGGATGCCGATTCCCTGATCTTTAACCACTACTACAATGTTTTGATTCGAAACTCCAATGGCCACTTTTACTTTTTGATGTTGAGAATATTTACTGGCATTCATCAATATATTAAAGAAAGCCAGGTTTAATAGCTGCCTGTTTCCTTTAAATTTCAATTTGTCGGGATTATCGGGAATCAAACTAAAATCGATATGAATTTTGGCTTCAGGGTAGAGTTTAAGCAAATTATCTTTCACATCGATGAGCAGCTCATCGATTCTAATTTCTTCAAACATTTGGCGATTTGCCGTATAACTGGTTTGCGCAAAAGAGAGCAAGGCTTCGATTTTGCTCTTCAGATTTTCGGCGTCTTCGAGAATATCGCTAAGGGTTTTTTGATAGTATTCCTGGGAGCGTGCCTGCGAGATGGCGATTTCGGCCTGTCCTATAATAGAGGTGAGTGGCGTGTTAAGTTCGTGCGAGGCATTGCTAATAAAATTTTTCTGGGTTTCGAATGAGGTCTCCAGCCTGTTTAGCATTTCATTAAAGGAGGTGGTGATAGAAGCCAGTTCTTCATTTCTTGGGGTAGGAAGCCTGCGATTTAAACTTTCGGTACTTATGCCTTGCATTCGCTTCACAATATTCTCGATTGGTTTTAAGACTTTTCGGGAGAACATCCAGCTAATCAGTAAAATTATGAGCACAGAGGCTACCAGCCCCAACAGGAGGATATTTCTTAAATACAAAGCGTGGTGTGTGCTGTAATAATTTTCGGCGCTGGCTATTACCACATAGTTCTTATTGCCGGCTGAATAAAGAATTCCGGAGTAATAGATATTGCCGTTATTGTAGGTGGCGCTTTGGTTCTCGAGAATTTCTTCATAAAAATCCCGCGGGAATTCCCAGCTATCATAATTATCGCCTAAATAATCATCGGGATCGATGATGATTATTTGTTCTTCGGGTAATTCTTCTAAAAATTCCTGCTGAATTTCCCTAACCGCATCAATATCGGCTCTGTTTTCAAGCTCGATTTTAGCAGCGGTGGCCGCCCGAATTTCCAGGCGCTTATAAAAATCGGAATAGGCATAGTTATTTAACGCATAGTATACAAACCCACTAAATAACAGCAGGTAAATGATAAAAACGCTGGTAAGGAAAAAGATTATCTTAGTTTGTGTCTTCATCGTTTTCCTTTAATACATATCCCATTCCTATCACCGTTTGTATCAAACGGGGGCTTCCGGCGTTTTCAATTTTCTTGCGAAGATAATTTACGTAGACATTTACTACATTGGTGCCAATATCATAATCCATTCCCCAAACCTTCTCCAGGAGTTCAGCCTGGGAAAAAACCCGTAAGGGAGATTTAATAAAATTCAGCAATAATTTATACTCTGTATAGGTGAGCTTAACCGGTGTGCCGTTAACTTTTAAGGTTTTGGTGAGGTCGTCTACGCTCAATCCCGCAAAACGATATAAATTCGGATTATTATTTTCGAGAATTGGGCTTTTAGATCTTCTCATCAGGCTGTTGATTCGGGCGATGAGTTCTATAAATTTAAAGGGTTTGGTGAGATAATCGTCACCCCCGCTATCCAATCCCACGGCCACATTTTCTGAACTTCCCAGGGCGGTCAAAAAGAGTATGGGTACAGCCTGATCTTTCTGGCGCACTTCTTTACAAATCTCTATGCCGTTTTTCCCCGGAAGCATAATATCGAGAATCAAAAGATCGAAATGCAACCCGGGGTCCAGGGCCATCTTGAGGCCCTGGTTTCCCTCGAATGCTATGGTTACCTCAAAGCCGGCTTCGGTTAAACCCTGGTTGACGAATTCACAAACCCTGGCGTCATCTTCAACCAATAAAATTTTTCTTCCGGCCATCTGGTATTTTTAGAGGAAACAAACAGAGTTAAGAATTCATAATTTCTTCAATTTCCTCTATTTCTATCGGAATATTTCTCATCAGGTTAAAGGGTTCACCTTTCTCTTGAATTACCACATCGTCTTCCAGGCGAATTCCGAAGCCTTCATCGGGCAGATAAATTCCCGGTTCTACGGTAAAAACCTGATTGGCTTTCATAGGCTCGGTTAGAATTCCGTAATCGTGAGTATCAAGACCAATATTGTGCGCGGTGCCGTGCATAAAATATTTCTTGTAAGCCGGCCAGTTGGGATCTTCATTCTGCACATCGGCTTTGTCCAGTAGCCCAAGATCCAATAATTCTGAAGTCATCAACTTCCCAACTTCTTTATGGTATTCTGCCCAAATAGTTCCAGGCACCAACCAGCTGGTCGCTTCATTTTTTACGCGGTTAACCGCGTTGTAGATTTGTTTTTGTCTGTCGTTAAAACGCCCCGAAACCGGGATGGTTCTGGTCATATCGCTCGAATAATTAGCATATTCTGCCCCGGTATCCAGAAGGATGAGTTCGCCTTCTTTACACTGCTGATTGTTCTCGGTATAGTGCAAAACATTAGCGTTGTTACCACTGGCGATTATAGGAGTGTAGGCAAAACCACGGCTGCGGTTGCGTATCATTTCGTGCCAGTATTCTGCCTCGATTTCGTGCTCCCAAACTCCGGGTTTTACGAATTTTAATGTTCTGCGGAAGGCTTTTTCAGTAATATCACAGGCTTTTTGCATAAGGTCCAGCTCGATGGGATCTTTTACTGAGCGAAGTCTTTGCAAAATAGGATTGCTTTTGGCCACCTGGTGGGCCGGGTATTTCTCCTTACACCATTTTATAAATCGGTCATCGCGGGTTTGGGTTTGTACATTGGCCCGGTAATGTTCGTTGGTATTGAAATATACAGTCTCGCACTGGCTCATCAATTCAAAAAACACCTTCTCAAAATCCTGAAGCCAGATCACGGTTTTCACCCCGCTAACCTCAAAAGCTTTGTCTTTGGTGAGTTTTTCGCCTTCCCAAACTGCGATATGAGCGTTGGTCTCGGTTAGGAAAAGAATCTCCCGGTGTTCGGGTTTTGGAGCATCGGGAAAAAGCACCAAAATCGCCTCTTCCTGGTCTACCCCGCTTAAATAAAAAAGATCGCGGTTTTGCTGAAAAGGCATAGTACTGTCGGCTCCAATAGGATAAATATCATTGGCATTGAATACCGCCAAACTATTAGGCTTCATGCCAGCCATAAAGTTTTTACGGTTTTTTATAAATAATTCTTTGTCGATTTGATCGTATCTCATAATTATAATTTCTGAAATTTTTGCCCTTAATTTTTTGATGGGCTTTGCAAAGGTATTAATATCCCTTACTATTCATAAAGGCCCAGGCGGTTTTTGAGTTCCTGGTTTTTCTTTTGAAGTTTTTGCAGCTGTTTTAATAAATGTGAAATAGCTTCCAGGCCTTCCAGGTTGATGTTCAAATCATAATGCAGCCTCATAAATCTTTCGAGGTCGGCCATTTTATCGCAATGTATATACTGCGTTTGTTCAACGGTTACAATTTCTATAAGGCCACTCTCGTGCAGATTACTAATAAAAGTATTCTCCACTTTATATTTTGCGCAAATTTCATCGGTGGTTACCAGGTCTTCAATTCTCATGAGCGTAGTTTTTGTAGTTGCCTGAATAAATCTTTTTCTTTTTCGGTGAGCCCGGTAGGCAATTTCACGTTATAGGTGATATACAGGTCACCAAATTGACCTTCTTTTTTATACTTCGGAAATCCTTTGCCCTTCAGTTTAACTTTGGTGCCGGGTTGGGTTTCGGGTTTTACTTTCAGTTTGGCTTTTCCCTCAAAAGTATTCACGGTTACCTCCCCGCCCAGCAAAGCGGTGTAAAAATCTACCTCTATCTGGGTATATAAATTCTCTTTTTCTCTGCGAAAGTGGGTGTCATTGTGAATATTAAAGGTGATATACAAATCGCCTTTTGGCCCGCCCTGCACTCCTGGCCCGCCGTGACCTTTAATTTTTATGGTTTGGCCATTCTCCACTCCCGCCGGAATAGTCAATCGAATATTTTTCCCGTTTACGGTGAGGGTTTGTTTATGGCTGCGATATACATCGCTTAAATTTAATTGCAATTCAGCATTGTAATCCTGGCCTTTAAAATGCCTGCCGCGGCCAGCTCCCTGGGATCTTGCGCGGCTTCCAAACATCTCTTCAAAAAAGTCTGAAAAAGTATCTTCATCAAAATTCCCCGAATAGCTATATCCGCCCTGGCCTCCAAATCCGCCAAAATCCTGTGCACTGCCACGATAGGCCCCACCCGATGCCTGTTGTTGCCTTCGGGCTTCTTCATACTGTTCGGCGTGTTGCCAGTCTTTGCCATATTTATCGTACTTTTTGCGTTTTTCTGGATCGCTTAAAACTTCATTGGCTTCATTGATTTGTTGAAACCTTGCCTGCGCCGCCTTATCGTTAGGATTAAGGTCGGGATGAAACTTTCTGGCAAGCCTGCGATAGGCCTTCTTGATATCGGCCTGGCTGGCCGATTTATCCAGTTCCAGTAATTTGTAGTAGTCGATGAATTCCATTTTCAGGAAATAAGATGTTTATTGAATGCTCTGAAAATTACTAAAAATCACGCCCGGATTGCGTTAAGCTTTTCAAAAAAGCAGGTCAAAACCAGTAGTTTGGCGAAATCGTTAGAACTCCGGCTTCAACATACTTTAAATTAATTCTAAATAGAGTTGAATATCGCTGTTAAAGTTTGTCAAAAATTATTATGAGGTGTATTTTTGCTAGCACTTTATCAAACAATCAAGAAATTTATGGCAAAATCTGCGCTATTAAAGTCATCTCTGGCAAAAAAGTACTGGATGGCTTTCACGGGCCTCTTCCTTTGCACGTTTTTAGTAGGACATCTTTTAGGAAATTTGCAACTGCTACAGCCAATGGGCGATGCTGCAAGGGATCAATTTAACGAATATGCCTTGTTTATGACCACTAACCCCGCGGTGATGGTCTTATCTTATGTTACTTATCTCAGTATCATTTTTCACGCTATAGATGGGATTGTGCTTACTATTCAGAATAGAAAAGCGCGCCCGCAGAAATATGTAAACTTTAAACCTTCGGCCAACACCAAATGGCAATCTAGGAATATGGCTTTTTTAGGAACCATTATCCTGGTGTTTATCATCATACATATGCAGATGTTCTGGGCACAGATGAAATTTGGCGGGCTGGATGATACCATCTACACCACGGCTTCAGGAGCGCAGGTAAAGGACCTTTATACCTTAACTATTCAATCATTTCAGGACCCCGAGTATGGTCTTATTTGGGTAGGAGTGTATGTGCTCTCAATGCTGGCCATTGCTTTCCATCTATTGCACGGCTTTGCCAGCGGTTTCCAATCGCTGGGAGTGAACCATCCAAAATACAATGGATTTATAAGAAAATTTGGCTATGCTTTCGCTATCCTTATTCCGCTGGCCTTTGCCATTATCCCAATTTACATTCACTTCGGACTTGAAAAAATATAAGCTATGGGAATATTAGACTCTAAAACACCAAAAGGCCCATTGGCAGAAAAGTGGACCAATCATAAAAACGAGATTAACCTTGTTAATCCCGCGAATAAAAGAAATATAGACGTAATTGTTGTGGGAACCGGTCTTGCCGGGGGTAGTGCTGCCGCAACTCTTGCCGAACTTGGATATAATGTAAAGACCTTTTGTTACCAGGATTCTCCTCGTAGAGCGCACTCTATTGCGGCTCAGGGAGGGATCAATGCAGCAAAAAATTACCAGGGCGACGGAGATTCAAACTATCGGCTTTTTTACGATACCGTAAAAGGAGGCGATTATCGTGCGCGTGAATCTAACGTGTACCGTCTTGCTGAGGTTTCAGCTAATATTATCGACCAGTGTGTAGCCCAGGGGGTGCCATTTGCCCGCGAATATGGCGGACTTCTTGACAACCGCTCTTTTGGTGGGGTTTTGGTTTCCAGGACTTTCTATGCCAAAGGTCAAACCGGGCAGCAATTATTGCTTGGAGCTTATTCAGCGATGAACCGACAGATTAACCGTGGGAAGATTCAGTCTTTCAATCGTCACGAAATGCTGGATTTAGTAATCGTGAATGGAAAAGCCCGCGGGATTATAGCCCGGGATTTGGTGACAGGAAAACTTGAAAGACACTCGGCTCATGCCGTGGTAATCGCTTCAGGAGGATACGGGAATGTGTTTTTCCTTTCTACCAATGCGATGGGAAGCAACGTAACTGCTTCCTGGAAAATTCATAAAAAAGGAGCTTTTTTCGCCAACCCTTGTTTTACGCAAATTCACCCTACCTGTATTCCGGTTTCGGGAGACCATCAGTCTAAATTAACGCTGATGTCTGAATCTCTTCGGAATGATGGTAGAATCTGGGTTCCGAAGAAAAAAGAAGATGCTGAAGCGGTTCGCGCAGGCAAACTGAAGCCTACCGATATTAAAGAAGAAGACCGGGATTATTATCTCGAGCGAAGATATCCTGCATTTGGTAACCTGGTGCCGCGCGATGTGGCGTCCAGAGCTGCTAAAGAGCGATGCGATGCCGGATACGGAGTAAACCGAACCGGAGAGGCTGTTTTTCTTGATTTTAGCAGTGCATTTATGCGTTACGGAAAAGAAGCCGCGATCTCTCAGCATATCGAAAATGCAACCGATGAAAAGATCCTGGAATTAGGAAAAGCCGTGGTGGAAGCCAAATACGGGAACCTGTTCCAGATGTACGAAAAGATCGTAGACCAGAATCCGTATGAAACTCCTATGATGATCTATCCTGCAGTGCATTATACTATGGGTGGAATCTGGGTAGATTACGACCTGCAAACCACTATTCCCGGATGTTTCGCAGCCGGAGAGGCGAACTTCTCAGATCACGGTGCTAACCGTCTGGGAGCTTCAGCTTTAATGCAGGGTCTGGCCGATGGATATTTCGTATTGCCTTATACCATAGGAAATTACCTGGCCGACGACATTAGAACCGGCCCGATTTCAACTGAAACAAAAGAGTTTGAAGAGGCAGAGAATGCAGTGCGTTCTCAACTTGAAAGACTTATCAATAATAAAGGGACCAAATCTGTAGACCACTTCCATAAGCGATTAGGGAAAATTATGTGGGATAAGGTTGGAATGTCCCGAAACGCCCAGGGATTGCAGGAAGCTCAGGAGGAAATCCGCCAGCTTCGCGAAGAATTCTGGAAAGATGTTCGCATTCCTGGCGAAATGAACGAGATGAATGCAGAGCTGGAAAAAGCCGGTCGTGTAGCCGACTTCCTTGAACTGGGAGAGCTTTTTGCCAAAGATGCCCTGCATAGAAATGAATCTTGTGGAGGTCACTTCCGCGAGGAATATCAAACCGAAGAAGGAGAAGCCCTAAGGGATGACGAAAACTTTATGTATGTAGCGGCCTGGGAATACACCGGGAAACCCGGCGATGCCGTACTGCATAAGGAAGACCTGGTTTATGAAAATATCGAAGTAAAAACGCGTAGCTATAAATAATTTGAAAATTTGAAATTTAGTCAATTTGAAAATTGGCAAATCTTCAAATATTAAAAGTTAAGGGTTATTGGTTAAGAGTTAAGTGTTGATTTATATGGGAAACATTAATTCTTTTCAAGATTTGGAATGTTGGAAGGCATCAAGAGCTTTGAGAATATTTGTCTCTAAAAATGTACTTCCTAAGTTTCCTGAAATAGAAAAATATGCTTTAACCAGTCAACTTTGAAGATCTTCAAGATCGGTTGGTGATAATATTGCCGAAGGTTTTGGAAGATATAACTACCAGGAAAATATTCAGGCTTGCAGAGTGGCGCGCGGTTCTCTTTGTGAAGCATTAAATCAAATGATTACCGCTGTAGACGAAGATTATATAGATATTGAAACTTTGGAAGAATTTAGAAGTAAATTCAATAACACCAAAGCTATATTAAATGGTTATATCAATTATTTAAAGAATGCCAAAAATAGTTAGGATGTGGAACTCATAACCCATAACCTCTAACGCATAACATTTATACTATGAAACTGACCTTAAAAATATGGCGTCAAAAGAACGCTGAGGCGAAGGGAAAGATACAGACCTATCAGTTGGCCGATGTTTCACCCGATATGTCATTTCTCGAAATGCTGGATGTTCTTAACGAAGGTTTGGTAGAGAAGGGCGAGGAACCGGTGGTTTTTGATCACGATTGCCGTGAAGGAATTTGTGGTGCCTGTAGCTTACAGATTAATGGAGAACCACACGGGCCAGATCGTGAGATCACAACCTGCCAGTTGCATATGAGGAGCTTTAAGGATGGAGATACCATCACTATAGAGCCCTTTAGAGCTGCTGCTTTTCCGGTGATTAAAGATTTGGTGGTAGACCGTTCGTCTTTTGACCGTATTCAACAAGCCGGGGGATATATTTCGGTGAATACTTCAGGAAACACCCAGGATGCTAACTCGATTCCGGTAGATAAGGAAAGCGCCGATCTTTCTTTTAATGCTGCCACCTGTATTGGTTGTGGAGCCTGTGTTGCCGCCTGTAAAAATGCCAGTGCGATGCTGTTTACTTCAGCAAAAGTGAGCCAGTATGCTTTGCTACCGCAGGGAAAAGTTGAGGCTACCCGAAGAGTGCTTGCCATGGTCGAGCAAATGGATGCCGAAGGTTTTGGAAACTGTACCAATACCGGCGCCTGCGAGATCGAATGTCCAAAAGGAATTTCCCTGGAGAATATCGCCCGTATGAACAGAGAATATCTGAAGGCCAGCGTGAAATAAACGCCGGTTAAATAAATGATAATCCAGATCCCGGACTTTGAGTTCCGGGATTTTTTTTTGAACTTGATTAAAAACCGCGTTTATGTCCCTTTTCCATAATTTGCCTTCAAAACTCCCCGGCGGAAAGACCAGTATTTTCTCGATAATGAGTCAATTGGCCCGAAAACATCAGGCTATAGATATGTCTCAGGGTTTTCCAAATTTTGAAACCGATGCCCGGTTGAAGGATTTGGTATATGAGGCGATGAAAGAAGGACACAATCAATATCCTCCAATGAATGGAATTCCAGAGCTGAGGCAGCAGGTGATTCAGAAAATTGAAAATTTGTACGGCAAGAAATACGATGCCGATAAAGAAATTATTTTTACCGCCGGCGCTACCCAGGCTCTGTATTGTGCCATAAGTGCGCTGGTGCACAAGGGAGATGAAGTCATTGTTTTTAAACCGGCCTACGATTCCTATGAACCCGATATCAAATTGGCCGGCGGGCAGCCGGTTTTTGTTCAGTTAAAGGGGAAGGATTTCAAAATTGATTGGGAAGACCTGGAAAAGAAGATCAATTCAAAAACCCGAATGATCGTGATCAATACGCCTCATAATCCTACGGGTACCATTTTGGAAGAGTCTGATATGCGCAGGCTGGAAGGCCTTCTGAAAAACACAAATATCATCCTGCTAAGCGACGAGGTGTATGAGCATTTGATCTTTGACGGGGAGAAACACCAAAGCGCCTCGAAATTTCCCGGTTTAGCTGAAAGAGCCATCGTTTGTGCTTCCTTCGGAAAAACTTTTCATAATACCGGTTGGAAAATGGGTTATTGCGTCGCTCCTGAAGCCTTGATGAAGGAAATTATAAAATTCCACCAGGCAACGGTATTTTGTGTCAATCACCCAATGCAGCGGGCTTTTGCTGAATATTTAAAAGAACCAAAACATTATCTCGAACTTGGCGAATTTTATCAGCAAAAAAGAGATAAATTCCTGAAGTTAATCGAAGATACCAGATTTAAAGCAGATGTATCGAAAGGCACTTATTTCCAGCTGCTCGATTTTTCTGAAATCACCGATGAGGCCGATGTGGAATTTGCCAAAAGACTGGTAACCGAGTTTGGCTTGGCCAGCATCCCTGTATCGGTATTTAATATCGATGGAAAGGATAATAAACAGCTGCGTTTCTGTTTCGCCAAAACCGATGAAACTTTAGAGAAGGCGGCAGAAATTTTACATAAATTATAATTAAATCTCAACATCCCGGGATTAAACCTCACAGGTCTCGAAGACGTGTAGGGTTTTAGGAATAGACCTGACAGGTTTCTAAAACCTGTCAGGTCTAAAAGTGAAGCAATGAAAATAAACCTCCAAAATCAAAATTTTGAACTTCATCCCAGTGGGGCCGCCTATTGGGAAAATCGCGAGATCTTGCTTATTAGCGACGTGCATTTGGGGAAAATTTCTCATTTCCGAAAATTTGGCAGCGCGGTACCACACAAGGCTATCAATGCTAATTTTCTAAGACTTAGCGAGGTAGTTGGGAAATTCCAACCTAAAATCATTTGTTTTCTGGGAGACCTTTTTCATAGCAGTCTCAATAATGAATGGAAACTTTTTGAAAACTGGCTGAATTTTGTGCAGGCTGAAGTGGTGCTTGTAGCCGGGAATCACGACATAATTTCTCCGCTAAAATATGAAGCAGCCGGGGTGCATATTCATTCTGAATGGATTCTTGGTGATTTTCTGCTCACTCATCATCCCGAGGAGAGAGCCGGTTTTTTTAATCTCTGCGGGCATATTCACCCGGGCTACCAACTTAACGGAAAAGGCCGTCAAAGCCTGAAATTGCCTTGTTTTTTTCGCAAAAGGAATCAAATGATTCTACCTGCCTTTGGTGAATTTACCGGCAATTATATGATGGATTTAGAGCAGGGCGAAATGGCCTATGCCATTACCCAAAAAGAGGTTATCTTGATAAGCAAATAGAAAATATGGAAAAACGACTGGCAGTTTTAAATGCAATTTCGGTAGTGCTGGTGATCGCGGTGAGCTATATCTCCCAAACCGGAATCATCAACGGCAATACTATGGGTAGCCTAAGCGCCGATTATTATAATTTATTCACCCCGGCTTCGTATGCTTTTGCTATATGGGGGGTTATTTTTTTGGCTTTGCTCGCTTTTTCCGGCTATCAATTGTATCAGGCCTTTAAGGCTCGTAAGGATCTCGAATTTTTGCAAAAATCGGGGTATTGGTTTTTTATTGCCAATATGGCTAATGTCGCCTGGGTTTTCGCCTGGCTAAATGAATTTACAGGATTATCGGTTTTATTGATGTTCCTCATCTTAATTTCACTGATAAAAGTAATTCTAAACACCAATATGGAGCGCTGGGATGCACCTTTAAAGATCATCGCGTTTAGCTGGTGGCCCATCTGCCTGTATTCGGGTTGGATTGCCGTGGCCAGTATCGCGAATGTTTCGGCTTATCTGGTGAAAATTGGCTGGATTGCGCCATTTTTTTCCGAAGAGATCTGGACTGTGATAATGATCATTGTCGCAGGGATAGTAAATATCGCTATAATTTATACCCGAAATATGCGTGAATTCGCCGCGGTAGGGGTGTGGGCGCTAATTGCGATCTACTTTAGGCATTTCGATGAAATTCCGCTTATTTCCTACACCGCTCTGATTACTGCGGTGATCATCTTTTCTAATATCACCTATCACGGCTGGATGAACCGAAAAACCAATCCTATGTATAAGCTTATAAATAAAGATTAATCCCCACCCCCTCCTTCGGAGGGTCCCGATAGCTATCGGGAGGGGGGAGGATTTTAAAGCATCCCCTTGATATCATTTCCCCAGCTGGGATAGGCAAAAATCATCTTTTTCACGTCTTCGCAATTCAGCTTTCCGCACATGATCATCACGAACATATTGATCATTTCGGGAGCTTCAGGACCTATGAGGTGGGCGCCTAAAACCTCACCGGTTTTGTTATCGATTAAGGTTTTATAGGCATATAATTTTTCATTGATGTGTTTAGCGTTAAACCAGTCTGATGCCAGTTTTTGTTTTACCTTAAAATCCAGGCCTTTTTTTCGGGCTTCTTCTTCCTGTAAGCCTACCGATGCGAGTTTTGGATTGGTATAAACCGCAGTAGGCTGCGGCGGATATTTCGCCTTTTCGGGTTTTCCCTTACCTAATAAATTAGCGACCACTACTCTTGCTTCCTGCGACGACAGGGGAGTGAGCGGCAAACCTTCACTGTCTGACACATCTCCGCAGGCATATACGTTTTTATTGGTGGGGCTTTGCAGAAATTCATTTACCTCTATCCCTTTTCTGCTGAAAGCTATATTGGCTTTTTCAAGGTCGAGCTCATCGATAGAAGGCACTCTCCCGGCCGTGTTAAAGACCACCTCTGCTTTGGCTGAAATTTCCTTTCCGTTTTGCAAGGCTTTAATTCTGAAGTTCTTCCGCAGCTTCTCGATTTCGATTACTTCAGCATTGAAAATAAATTCGATGCCAAGTTCTTCTTCAGAATACTGCTGAAGGTATTTCACCATATCCTCATCGAAATTGGTGAGCGGCCTGGGCGCGACATCTACCATAGTTACTTTTGCACCCATTCTGGCTGCGATATGAGCGAATTCCATCCCAATATACCCTGCGCCTATAAACAGCATAGTTACGGGGAGATGTTCCAAATTGAGGAAATCATCGCTTACCAGGGCGTGATCCCGCCCTGGAATGTACAGTTCCAGGGGTTTGAGTCCGGTGGCGATGATAAATTTGTCGGCCGTAATGGTTTTTCCTTCCACCGAAAGTGTATTTTCATCAAGGAATCGGGGCGATTGGTGATACATTTTAATGCCCAGCTTCTCAAGTTTTTTTTCGGTGGCAGCAGGAACGGCATCTACGAAAGTCTTTTTAAATGCCATTAAATCGTCCCAGGAATATTCGGGTTGACGGGAAATGCCTTTATTCTCCATTTTTCGATTTCGGTCCAGGAGTTCACCAAAAGAAGTAAGCACTTTCTTAGGGTCACAACCTCTATTGGCACAGGTGCCGCCATACTCGCGGTTATCGGCAATAGCCACATTTAGCCCTTCTTCCACACAGGCATAGGCTACCCTTTTTCCGGCAGTTCCGGTGCCAATTACGAAAACATCAAAATGTTCGAAAGCCATAAATTCTAATTGAGATTTTAAATTAGGGATAGCCCGGGAGAAAGGCTGTTAGGGAAATGGTAAATCTTATTTTTGAGAATTAAATGGGCTGATTTTTAGTATATTTAGATGAAATTTTTGAGTTATGACGAGGAAAACTAAGATTCAATTAGATCCTTACTTCGAGGAGTTTATCAGGAATGAAATAACTGCAGGAAAATATGATTCGGTAAGCGAAGTCGTAAATGCAGGTTTAAAAATGCTGGAAGAATCTGAAAAATTAAAAGCACTTCGGCAGGCGATTCAGGAGGGCATAGATAGTGGGATTGATGAGGAATTTGATTCTCATTTATACTGTGAAATGTTGAAAAACAGATAACACTCATAATAATTATGAAAACGATGAATCTTAAAACCTCGGTATTGAAACATATTGAAAAGGCCGATGATCGTCTATTGGAAATGATGCTTTCCCTGGCCGAGAATTATGAGAAAGAGTCTTCAGTGCTTTCCCAGGCGGCGTATCAGGAAATGCTACAAAGGCGAGAGGATCACCTCAATGAGAAAAGCGAATCATATACCTGGGAAGAAGTTCAGAAAAAAGCAAAAAAGGCTTTAAATAATGGCCTTTAAGCTCATTATTCAAGAGAAAGCTGATTTTGAAATCATATCGGCTTTTCTTTACTATGAAGAGAAACAACCCGGACTTGGCGATATTTTTCTTGAACAATTAGATTTCTATTTTAACTGGATCAAAACTTACCCTCTTCACTTTGCCGAAAAGAGACCTCCTTTTAGAGAGGCAATACTTAAACGCTTTCCATTTGCTATCATTTATGAAACCACAGAAAATGAGGTGATAGTTTATTCTGTATTCAATACCTGGCAGGACCCGGAAAAGAAAACCCCACGTTAAAAAATTGTTGAGATATTGCCCGCCCGGCATTGGCGAATTATCTTTGCGCCAATGAGTAAATCTATTATTGCCCAAAGCTTTGCACAGTCCCCGCAGCAGCAGGAATTGAGGGAATCCCTTGTCCCGTCATCAAATAAACAATCTAAAATTCACCTAAAAGGCCTGGTAGGTTCTGCCTTTTCATTCGTTGCAGCCAATGCTTTTAAAGAAGCTGAACGACCTTTTCTCCTGGTGTTTAACGATAAGGAAGAAGCCGCTTATTATCTAAATGATCTCGAGCAACTAATCGGGGAGAAAAATGTGCTTTTTTATCCCGGCAGTTACCGTCGCCCCTACCAAATTGAGGAAACCGACAATGCCAATGTTCTTTTGCGGGCCGAGGTATTGAACCGAATCAACTCCCGTAAAAAACCGGCGATCATAGTCACCTATCCCGACGCACTTTTTGAAAAAGTGGTGACGCGTAAGGAGCTTGACAAAAGCACCTTGAAAATTTCAGTGGGAGATGAACTTTCGTTGGATTTCGTTAATGAGGTTCTTTTCGAATATAAATTCAGAAGGGTTGATTTTGTGACCGAACCCGGAGAGTTCTCGGTGCGTGGGGGGATTATCGATGTATTTTCTTTCAGCAACGATGAGCCTTACCGAATTGAATTTTTTGGGGATGAGGTAGACAGTATTCGCAGCTTCGATGTGGAAACCCAGCTGTCTACCGATAAGGTGAAGAAAATCTCGGTAATGCCTAATGTTGAAAACAAGCATTTAGATGAGGTTAGGGATTCTTTTCTGAAATACATTTCGGCCAATACCGTGGTTTTTTTAAAAAACCTCGATCTCTTCGCCGCCCAAACCGATAAGCTCTTTAAAAAAGCCGTTGAGGCTTTTGACAAACTTTCAGAAGAGGTGAAACACAGCGAACCCAAAGAGCTTTTTTGCAACGGAGAATTGCTTAAAAAACAACTTTTGGATTTTAGCGTGGTGGAGTTGAGCAATCAGGCTTATTTAAATCCTGAAGTGAGTATTGAGTTCACCATCAAACCCCAGCCTTCGTTCAATAAACAATTCGATTTGCTTATCGATAACCTTATTGAAAACCAGGAAAAAGGCTATAAAAATTATATTTTCTGCGTTAGCGAACAACAGGCTAAACGCTTTCACGACATTTTTGACGATCAGGAGCGGGAAGTCAAATATGAGACTATCACGCTTTCTCTGTTTCAGGGTTTTATAGATGAGGTCGCAAAAAATGTATGTTATACCGACCATCAGATCTTTGAACGCTATCATAAATTTCACCTGAAGAACGGTTATGCCAAGAAGCAGGCGATTACACTTAAAGAATTGACCAATCTGGAGGTAGGCGATTATGTAACCCATATCGACCACGGAATTGGGAAATTTGGTGGCCTGCAAAAAATTGATGTGGAAGGCAAAAAACAGGAAGCTATCAAACTCATTTATGGCGAGCGCGATATTTTGTACCTAAGCATTCACTCGCTGCATAAGATTTCAAAGTATAATGGCAAAGATGGGAAGCCTCCCAAAATATACAAACTTGGAAGCGGTGCCTGGAAAACCCTGAAAAATAAGACCAAGGCCCGCGTAAAGCATATCGCATACAACTTAATCGAACTGTACGCCAAGCGCCGCCTGCAAAAAGGTTTTGCCTTTGGGCCCGATTCTTACCTGCAGCACGAGCTGGAAGCGTCCTTTATCTACGAAGACACGCCCGATCAAAGCACCGCCACCGAAGCGGTTAAAGCCGATATGGAAAATGAACGGCCTATGGATCGCCTGGTTTGCGGCGATGTAGGCTTCGGAAAAACCGAGGTAGCGATTCGGGCCGCTTTTAAGGCGGTAGATAACAACAAACAGGTGGCCGTGTTAGTGCCCACCACTATACTTGCATTTCAGCATCATCAAACTTTTTCTGAACGCTTAAAAGACCTGCCGGTGCGGGTAGATTATCTAAACCGTTTCAGAACCGCGAAAGAACGCCGGGAAACCCTGGCCGATTTGGAGAGCGGGAAAGTAGATATCATCATTGGTACACATCAACTGGTGAACAAGTCGGTTAAATTTAAAGATCTCGGTTTGCTTGTCGTAGACGAGGAGCAAAAGTTTGGGGTGGCTGTGAAAGACAAGCTTAAGACGATCAAGGAAAATGTAGATACGCTTACCCTTACGGCGACGCCAATTCCGCGTACGCTTCAGTTTAGTTTGATGGCTGCAAGAGATCTTTCGACTATCACCACTCCGCCACCTAACCGATATCCTATCGAGAGCCATGTGATTCGTTTTTCCGAAGAAACCATTAGAGATGCAGTTTCCTATGAAATTCAGCGGGGCGGGCAGGTGTTTTTTATTCATAACCGGGTAGAAAATATCAAGGAAGTCGCCGGGATGATTCAGCGATTGGTGCCCGACGCCCGTATTGGCGTGGGTCACGGCCAGATGGAAGGCAAAAAACTCGAAAAATTGATGCTGAATTTCATCAATGGGGAATTCGATGTTTTAGTCTCTACCACCATCGTAGAAAGCGGTCTTGATGTGAGTAACGCCAATACGATTTTTATCAATAATGCAAATAATTTCGGCCTTTCAGACCTGCATCAAATGCGGGGGAGGGTAGGCCGAAGCAATAAAAAGGCCTTCTGTTATTTTATCACGCCTCCTTTCTCGGCGATGACAGAAGATGCCCGCAAACGAATTACGGCTCTGGAACAGTTTTCTGAGCTGGGCAGCGGTTTCAATATAGCGATGAAAGACCTGGAAATTCGCGGGGCCGGAGATTTGCTGGGCGGCGAACAAAGCGGATTTATCAATGAAATTGGTTTTGATACCTACCAGAAAATCTTAAATGAGGCCATTGAGGAATTGAAAGAAAACGAGTTCAAGGACCTTTATGCCGAAACCGAAAATATTGAGGATAAAGCTTTTGTGAAAGACACTCAAATCGATACCGATTTCGAGATCTTGTTCCCCGATGATTATATCAATAATATTTCTGAAAGGCTTAATTTATATACTGAATTAAATAACCTAAAGACCGAAGAAGAACTGCAGGCCTTTGAACAGCGACTCGTAGACCGCTTTGGTGAACTTCCGGCTGAAGCAGTAGATCTGTTAAATTCTGTAAGAATTAAGTGGATCGCTTCTAAAATCGGCCTTGAGAAAATCGTGCTGAAACAAGGCAAAATGATAGGCTATTTCATCGCCGACCAGCAATCGCGTTTCTACCAAACCACTAATTTTACGCGGTTACTGCAATACGTACAAACCCACCCGCAAAGCTGCAAGATGAAAGAAAAGCAAACCCGCAACGGTCTGCGTTTATTGCTCACTTTTGAAAAGATCACTTCTATTGATAGAGCATTAAAGGTTTTGGAGGCTTTTAAGGCCCACTAGCCCACGAGGGGGGAATTTCTGAGTAACCAGACCTCACAGTCCCGATGGCTATCGGGACTGTGAGGTCTTTGTTTTGGTAGAAGTTTAATTAGGCTGTTTTTACTAAAGATATTCCAGGATTAGCTCTCATATCCCTGTCGGGTTCGGTAAATAAAAACTAGGTTTGTAGTTCATTACAAAAACCGATTTATAATGCTTAAAAAATTATCTTTAATCGTATTTATTTTCATTGGCTTCAATTCTTTTGCTCAGGAATTTAATTTTGGGATTCAGGGAGGATATGCCAATACGAATATTGAATCTACTGAACAGGGTGCCCAGGTGACCGAAAACGAAGCCGGATTTTACATTGGACTTCTAACCGATTTTAAAATGTCTGAAAACTGGCATCTACAAGCCTCTGTAAATTATATTAAAGTTGTGGATTCCGATTTACTTTCTGTGCCAGTTCTTTTACAATATTATATTCAAAATTCCGGGTTTTATTTGCAGGCCGGTCCGCAGGGGACTATAGTTTTAGAAGATCATCCAGCGACCAATCAGTTTGGTTTGGATGCCGCCTTTGGAGTAGGTTATCATTTTACTGAGAACTTCTTTTTTGAGGCCAGATATGGACTTGAATTAACCAATCGATATAATGAGATGTCTATAGATCACGCACGCCAACATAATCTTGATATCAATAGTAGGGTAAATACCCTGACGATTGGTGTAGGCTATAAGTTTTAATTTGACGGAGACTTTGCCACGAAGAATTAAAATTGTCAATAAACCTGACAGGTTTCAGAAACCTGTCAGGTTTATTTTGATTAAATAGTCTTTCCAAACCCAAACCCCAACACTTCTTCCAGTTTTAGCGAACTAATCTTTTTCCCTTTGGAGATTCCGCTTTTATCGAATTCGGGTAAGGCGAGGCCTTTTTCCCTGGCCTGGGATGTATAATATTCTTCTTTAGTGGGATGGGAGGGATGCGAGGCGTTGAAAACTTCACCCCAGGAGCTGGTTTCTAAAATTTTTTGAATGATCGCTATACAATCTTCCTGCTCTATTAAATTCACCGGGGCTTTGGGGTTTTTAATACCACTGCGACCGGCCAGGAAATTGACCGGATGACGCCCCGGACCTATGAGTCCGCCGAAACGCACTACTGTGGTTTGAAAATGTTCATTGTTCAACAGCATTTTTTCGGCAGAAATCAGTTGTTTGGCTGCCTTTGAAGTGCCGTTGGGTGCATCTTCTTCGGTGTATTCGGGAAAATCTTCCCGGTCTTCATAAACCGAGCTGGAACTCACAAAAAGCACCTGCTCTACAGCCGATTTCTCTATATAATTTACAAGCCTGCCTATTTTTCCTACAAAATCGGCTTCAGGATCGCTTCGAAGTCCGGGTGGGATGTCGATGATCAGAGTTTTTATTTCGCTTAAAAAGGAAGTAAGATCACCCTGCACGCCTTCAGTGAAGATCTTTATCTGAAAGGGGGTAATGCCCGCAGCCTGCAGTTTTCCCATTTTTTCCTGCCGGGTAACCGAGCCTTTAACGTGGTAACCTGCATCGACCAGTTTTTTGGCCAGAGGGAAGCCAAGCCAGCCGCAGCCCAGAATGCCGAGATTTTTTGAAATCATAGGTTGTTAAAATTATTGACCCCTCGACTGCGCTCGGGGTGACAAGGAGCGGCCTCCCCAATGGGGAGGTGAGTAATATTGTTCTCCACTTTAAGGTTTAAAATTTAGAATTCTCATTCAATATTGCATTTATTACTAATCAAAACTACGAAACCAGGGCTTACTCAAAACTTATACTTTTCTTAAAGATTATCGCATCGTTGAGCACAAATGGCCGGGGAATCATCGTAGAATCCCTTTGGGGTACATTTAGTTGCTGATTTTCCAAAAGATCATAACTGGCTTCGTATAGCGTAAACTCCGGGTTTTGATCGGAAGCCAGGCTGAATTCTATTTGCAGTCTGTCCCGGCCCGAGACCTGCCAGGTGAGTAACCGGTCGTGCCAGCGTTTGGTATGGATATTAAAACTGTTTTCACCCAGTTGCACGTCGCCAGCGGTAAGTTGGTTTACGCTGAAAGTTTCAAAATTCAGGTCCCGGGGGGCAAAAAGCTCCAGGCGATTGATTTTTCGGTTAGGAGTGATTTGCAAAGAATAACTGGTGATGCCTTCTGAGGTTTCCAGGCTATCCAATATTATGTTTGGTCCTGCTAAATCAATTTCGGGTGCGGCCACCTTCCAGGTGAAACCCGAACCGTATTTACTGCTGAAGCGGGCTTCAGTAGAAGGATAAACCACAGGTTCACTTCCGAAGAAATTTTCGGTCCAGCTATCGGGCATAAGGTCGTAGGATCTCCAGCTGGCACTTTGGCTGTCTGCATCATACAGGTAAACCAGGGAATTTGGCTTGGGCCTTTCTTCGTTGAATTTCGACTTGAAATGCGCCGTGAAAAACAGGATATTGAAAACTAAAAAACCGAGCAGGGCCAGGGCTTTTTTTCGTTTGAAATAAGCAAAAACCGGAAACATTAATGAAAAAAGCAGCACACAAAGCAGGGCAGAAGCATATAGAATTTTTAAGCCCAGCGCCACCGGAAATGATACTATAAACGGCAGCAGGATGAAAATGGCCGGTAAGCTCAAAAACGCCATAAGCAGAGAAACCGGCCTGCTTTGACGAAACATTATAAATAACTGCAACAGCCCAAAAAATACCGGGATGATGAAATAGGCCGCGCCTTTTAGATAAACTGCCAGCAGAGCGCAAAGCAAAAGCCAAAAGAATAGCGGAAAAACGAAAAGGGAAGCCTCGTCTTCTTTCGAATGAAATTTGTGATAAATGAAAAATGCAATGCTGAAGGCCAAACATATAAATGCAGCTATATAGTAATAGCCGTTATAGGTGAAGCCGTGCTCCATTTCAGCATATTCGGGATAGATGTAAAGGCAAAATTCCCATAAGCCGTAGGTGAGCAGGCCGGCCAGGCCAAAGCTTAGAAGAAAGGCCAGTGTGCCCCGTAAAATTTGATTAAGCTTGAGTTTTTTCAGCGATATTCCGTAGGCGAGCAGCAGCAGGAAAACAAGAATAGCTGCAAAAAGCATTGGGTAGATCCAGCTAAAAGGATAGCTAATCATCTCCCCACCGGGCAGACTAAAATAAATAAGATCTTCTTCTGAAGAAAAGTTAGAAAGGTCGGCACGGCTAAAATGCTGTAGCAAAGGCATAAGGTAACTGCCCTGGTGGGCGAGGCTTTCTTTATCTAAATTTTCGGGGATGTCGGTGGCGGTGTGGTAATCGAAATGATCGTCTATAAATGCAAAATTAAATCCCGGGATATCGGCCTGTTCGCGAAGCACTGTAAGATCGGTGTCGTTGGGCAGCATTTTATAAATGCTATAAGCCAGGGAATTTGTCACGGGATACTGCGGATTCGCCTCCTTAAAAGCTTTGATTAAAGCTGCATTTTTTGAATTGGTCTCGAGCAGCATAAACGAATTTCCGCCGCTGCCTCTGGATTCGAAATTTAGGGCTAATCCCACGTCTTTTGCCCAGGGATGATCCTCCACAAATAATTGAGCTCCGTTTAAGCCGAGTTCTTCAGCATCGGTAAACAACAGAATAATATCATTTTCAAAATCTTCATTTTGGGCTAAAAATGCCCTTATGCCTTCAAGTATAGTTGCCACCCCACTTGCGGCATCGCTGGCACCCAACGATGAATGCGGGTTGGAGTCGTAATGAGACATTAAAAGCAAAGCTTTGCCATTGCCGCTGCCTTCAATTCGGCTTAAGATGTTTTGGGGTCTTACCAGGCTTCCGTTTTTGCTCAGGCTGTAATCTTCCTGGGTTTGCACCAAAAGCCCCATATTTTGAAGCTCATTAACGATATAATTTCGAACCCGGCTATGTTCGGCGGTACCGGGATAATGCGGAGCTTTGGCTAAATTCTCCACGTGAATAAATGCCCGCTGAGTAGAAAATTCAATTTCAGGTGCATCCAGATCGTTTTTAAATCGGGGTTGGCTGCTGTTATTGGTGAACCAGAAGGCCACTCCAAGGAGAAGAATAGAGAAAATTGGAGGTAAATTTTTCAGCATAAAAAATGGCTTGAAATTTCAGCAAATAAATATACTCAAGATATAATGGTTTTCCAGCCCGGGAGAAGCCTCTTTATAAATCCTTTTAAATTTCTTATATTTAGAAGATTAACCCTAAAAATAAACCGATATGGCAATTAAAAGTTTTCAAGGAAAAAGAGCGGAGCCCGAAAAACCGGCAGAAACTCCTATGCTGGTGAGAGACTATATGAGTACCTCCCTAATTACTTTTAGGGAAGACGATAATATTATGAAGGTAGCCGAAAAGTTTCTCGAACATAAGATTTCTGGAGCTTGCGTGGTAGATGAGCATAATAACTTAAAAGGAATCATCTCTGAAGGGGATTGTATGAAGCATATCTCAGACAGCCAGTATTATAATATGCCCCTGGAAGATTCCACTGTTGGTAAACGTATGACCTGCAATGTGGAAACTATAGACGGGAATATGAACGTGATGGATGCTGCCAAAATATTTATAGAGAGAAAACATAGAAGATTTCCTATAGTCGATAACGGAAAACTTATTGGCCAGATTAGCCAGAGTGATGTGCTACGAGCTGCCTGTGGATTAAAAGGTTATACCTGGCAACACTAATTTCTTCTTACCAGGGCAAAGATGTCATTTTCTAATGGCAAATAGCCCTGGTCATACACAAAATAATACCTTTTGCCTGTTTTTGTGGTGTAGATGCTGGTAAAGTAATCGAAACTAAAGCCCTTGGCCAGTAAACGGTTTCGGCTTATGGTGGTTTTTTCTGAAGGATTGCATTCTTCCAGGATGCGATAATTCTTCCGAAGCCGGTTATTCACATTTCTTATCAAATTGCGATTATCCTTGTTTTGCGTGTTATGCCACGCATTTCGGCAGTAATCGCTGCAGAATTTCTTATCGGTGCGGCCTATGATTTTCTCTCCGCATTCTAAACAGGCTTTTTCCATAACGAAATATTACAAAAAAGGCCCAATTTCTTCCTACAGGGGAAAACTGGTAATTTTTAATAAAAATCTATTTTTTGTAAGCCTACAAATTTAATTCTTCGATCTGTATTCTAAAATCGTGCTGTAAATCTTCGTGAAGGCCCAGCATTTTCTTTTGCGCCAGGGCGAGTTGTCGTTCGTAAAGATTTGCCAGGGTTTTGTTTTGCCGAATATCTTTGGGGAATTCCTTGAGTTTTTCACAGAAATACAGCAGCAATTCTACCTCGGTTTCCTTTTTGCCCGAATAACGGATAAACTTTTTAAGATTGCGCAAAATCTTCCTGATGCTTTTTTTGATGAAATACCAGGTTTTGGTATTGATGGCGTCAAATTCAACATCGATCTCCCGTTTTACACTACCTACATAGCCCATCTCATCTTCGCTTTCAAACAGCAGATAAGTGAGGAGTTCTTTATTTTCTTTTTTGAATTTCGACAGTCTTAAACAGATTTCCAAAAGTTCCTCCCGGGAGCGAAACTGAAGCTCTTTTTTTAACTGACTCACATTGGCGGCTTGCATAGAATTTGGATTTTCGGGAGGTTATTTTTCGCTTAATTCATTTAATTTTTTCTCGATAGGGGTGCCGGCAATTCCTTTCTTGTCTTTTAAATAATTTCGAATTTCTTCAGAAGATAAATTATAGGTCTCCCGTAGACCGGCTATGATGATGTTCAGGTAAAATTCGTGGGGAGAATTTATCTCTGAAGCCAGGAATTTTTCATTGGTAAAACTAAAGATTGGGTACGATTCTTCTTCCCCCAGGTAGATAATTCGGTCGTACCAGGAACCATTTTGCATATCGAGATGGTTTTTTTCTTTTACCTGTTCCAGGTCTATATCAAACTTCCCAGTAAATTTTATTTCCTGCTGTACCAGTTCGATGAACTGTTCGCGGGTGATGAGGTACATTCGGCCCAAAACTTTTTGAGCAGAGCCGGGTTCATATTTGATGAAAGCTGCACCGCCGCCGCTCCAGGTTTTAGAGCTTTTGGCGAAATAGAGTTCTCCCGGAATTTGCAGGGCTTTATTTTTCTTCGGAAAAACCTTATTGCTGCAACCGGGATATACCCGTTTGGCGTTGGGAGGCTGCCCGCCACTAATATAACAGCGAAAACGCTCCTGCTGAAGGTTAGACCCATAGCAGGCATACCAAACTTTATCTCTATTTTTTGACATATTTAATTTTCTGAATTTTCCGAGATTTCCTGTCCGCAGGTGGGACAACTCTCAAAGTTTAACTTTTTGCGGGCCAGCTCTTCAGAAAATCCTGAAGCCAGGATTCCGGTGGGAAGGGCAAAAAGTCCGATCCCTATTACGGCAATTCCACCTCCAAGCAATTTGCCCAGCGGGGTGATAGGATATACGTCTCCATAGCCCACGGTGGTTAAAGTGGCAATGCCCCACCACATAGTCTCGGGAATACTTGAAAAATGTTCGGGTTGAGCATCTTAAGTTTGATTTCTTAACTTTTACGTACTAATCAGAAAGAACAAAAGAGAGGAGTAAGGTTATTTTGAGCATAGGAATATTTAGATTCCGTAAACATTGAAAACCCCCTCTCTTTTCTACTTCAATTTCGTTCAGTTCTATGAGACTTTGATCTCGTTTTTAAGATGGTGAAAACAAAGTAGGCGTCCTTTCCTAATCAGTTATCTATGAATAAATGTAAACAAATTTATGGAGTAGACATCAGTAAGAATGTATTTGATGTTGCAGATTCCAATGGAAATCATTCTCAATTCAAGAACGATGGTAACGGTTTTAAAGCTTTTCTAAAAACTCTTCCTACAGACGCTTTAGTAGCAATGGAAGCTACAGGGTATTATCACTACCGGTTGGCACAGTTCCTTTATGAAAACAATGTAAATGTCTCTGTAGTGAATCCCTTATCAGTCAAAAGGTTTATTCAGATGAAACTTTCTAAGGTAAAACAGATAAATCTGATGCAAAAGCAATTTGTGAGTATGCCACTGTAAATGAAGTTCCACCCTATACTGCAAAAGACAAGAACCAGGCGGAATGTTTACAACTTGTACGCCTGATTGACATTTATTTGAAACAAAGCACTGCCTTGAAGAACAAGCTGCATGGAGAGAAAACCCTGGGCAAACCCTCCAAGACAGTATACCATTCACTAAACCGATCGTTAAAGGCTGTTCAGAAAGAAATCAAAATCCTGGAGGATCGCCTGACAGAGATCGTAAAAGAAGAGCAACAAAAACAATTAACTCTAGTAAAAAGCATTCCCGGTTTAGGAAACAAAACTGCTATTATGTTGATCGTTTTAACTGATGGATTTTCAAATTTTGAAAACTCCCGGCAACTCTGCAGTTATGCCGGAATCACTCCTACGCTACGCCAGTCAGGAACTAGCGTGAGAGGCCGAAGCCGGATCACTAAAATGGGCAATGCAAAGCTTAGACACCTCTTATTTATGTGTAGTTTTTCAGCCAGTAAACACAACAAGGCCTGCAGGGAAATTTATGAACGAATTATAGCAAAGGGAAAAAGCAAAAAACTGGCCTTAATCGCAGTGTGTAATAAACTCCTAAAACAAGCATTCGCTATCGCAAAATCAGGATTGCCTTATGATGAAAAATTTGTCTCGAAATTAGCTTAAAGAACTTGTTTTTTAACTCAGTTCTTTGTTTTCAACATAATACATCAGGGTTGAGGTGATGAGCAAGAGAAAAGTGGTAAAGACAAGAGAGATAAATAATTCTTCCTTTTTCTGTTTGATTACCCTGTTGATAAGAGCCAGCGCGGTGAGATATCTCGCAATTTTAAACAAACGAAATAACCTGAAAATGCGGAACATTCTGAATAACCTGAGATCTACCCCCAAAAACGGAAGATAGAAAGGTAAAATAGCGAGCAAATCGACGATGGCCAGTGGGGTAGTGGTGTATTTTAGGTTGCCCCAAACCGGGGTCTTAAACCCGGGTTTTAAATTGGCGGTCCATACCCGCAACACATATTCAATGCTGAAGATAAGCACCGAAAAAAGCTGGAATAGCTGAAAAAACTCCAGGTATTTTTCCCTAACCGGCTCTATGGTTTCGAGGATTAGAGCAATAACATTAAGCACAATAAGACTAATAGTGAAAAAATCGACAAACCAGCTAAGGTCATAGCGTTTATTGGAGACCCGAAGAATCTCGTGAATTCTTTGTTTCATTCATAAATTGAATAGGTTTTAATCAATTATTATTGATTTCCTTGATGATTCGGGCAGGATTTCCTCCCACCAGCACATTGGAAGGAACATCTTTAACCACCACGGCACCGGCTGCAATTACTGCGCCGTCACCAATCTTCACCCCTGGACATATAACAGCATTCCCGCCAATCCAAACGCTATTGCCAATAGATATAGGTTTTCCCGACTCCAGTAATGAATTTCGGGTTTTAGCATCAAGCGGATGGGTGGCGGTATAAATTTGCACGTTGGGGCCCATAAAAACGTTATTGCCAATTTTCACCTCGCAAACATCGAGGATACAACAATTGAAATTCATAAAGACGTTTTTGCCCAATTTTATATTATAGCCATAATCACAAAAAAAGGGAGGTTCGATCCATAAATTTTTCCCCGATTGGCCAAAAAGTTCTTTGAAGATCTTTTTGCGTTCAGCAGAATGTTCTTCCCCCAGGGAGTTGATTTTTTGAAATTTGAGTCGTGCGATGCGCCTGTCGTTAGCCAGAACTTTATCGGTGGCATTGTACAGCTCCCCGCCCAGCATTTTTTGTTTTTCAGTCATTGTAGCAAGATGATTTTAGCTTTAATTATACGAAATTAATGCGAGTTTTTAGCTGTGTACAAACGTTTACAAACGGCTGTAAACGAAAACAAATGCTTTCCAACCGATTAATATTTGCGTTCCAATCTAAGTTTGTTGTGTTGAAATGAACGAACGATTTTCAGCTAATTAAATTTAAAAGTTATGAGCACTTTAAGAAACAAAGTACAGTTGATCGGGAATGTAGGTAGAGAACCTGAAATCGTAAACCTGGAATCGGGTAAAAAGCTGGCAAAATTCTCTCTGGCCACCAGTGAGAATTACAAAAACAACAATGGGGAGAAGGTGAAAGACACCCAATGGCATAATATTATAGCCTGGGGAAAAACCGCCGAACTGATTGAAAAATATGTAAATAAGGGCAAAGAAGTAGGAATCGAAGGAAAACTAACCAGTCGTAGCTGGGACGATAAGGAAGGCAATAAACACTATATTACCGAGGTGGTGTGCAATGAATTATTGCTGATGGGAAATAAATAGAAATCAGGCGGCCGGGGAGATTAGGAAAAAATTTCCCTGGCGAGCCTGTAGGTATTGGCGTGAGCCTCGATAATAATTTTGATATCGGGAGAATAGCCACCGCCCATACTGCATTGAACCGGAATCGCAAGATCGTGGCAGGTTTGTAACACAAATCTGTCGCGTTCTTTGCATCCGTTTAAACTGCAGGCCAGTCTTCCCAGTTTGTCACCTTTTAAAATATCAACCCCGCATAAATAAAAAATGAAATCTGGTTGTTGTTCTTCGAGAAGCCTGGGGAGTGTTTGCTTTAAAATTTTTAAGTAGGCTTCATCTTCGGTGCCATCATCTATCTCTATATCCAGATCTGATTTCTCTTTCTTAAACGGATAATTATTCTTCCCGTGCATCGAAAAGGTGAAGACTGAATTATCATTCTCAAAAATTTCGGCGGTACCGTTGCCCTGGTGCACGTCTAAATCGATGATTAGGATTTTCTCAGCCAGTTTATTTTGCTGAAGGTATCTGGCGGCGATAGCCTGGTCATTTAAAAGGCAAAAGGCTTCGGCCCGGTTGGAATAGGCGTGGTGGGTGCCCCCGGCAATATTAAAAGCAATCCCGTCGTCCAAAGCAAATTTCGCGGCTTTAATCGTGCCATCGGCAATGATGAGCTCCCTATTTATAAGTTCCCGGGAAAGTGGAAAGCCACTGCGCCTAATTTCTTTCTGCCTCAGTTCCAAACCGATTAATTTGTGAAAATATTCAGGATCGTGAGCCTTTAAAATATCTTCCTGAGCCGGAAACGAAGGTTCGAAAAAATCGGTTTCCACGCAGGTACCTTCGTGAAGCAGCTGCCTGGGCAGCAATTCATATTTCTCCATCGGGAATCTATGTCCCTCGGGGAGGGGATGTTTGTAAATAGGGTGGTAGGCAACTTTGAACAATTTTTTAAAAAATTTAGGCACCACAGTTCCCCTCGACTACGCTTAGGGTGACATCTGACTTTTATATCGCTTTTATCCTAAAAAATGTGGGTATAGGCCGAAAACTAATTAATAGTCGTTCCCGGCTTCACTCCCTCTTCATCGGGGTTTACAAATACCAGTTTTCCCTGGGGGTTTTCAGTCATAAGAATCATTCCCTGGCTTTCCACGCCGCGAAGTTTTCTGGGGGCAAGGTTTACCAGAACCGTCACTTTTTTGCCAATGATCTCTTCGGCTTTAAAATGTTCGGCGATTCCTGAAACCACCGTACGCTGGTCCAGCCCGGTATCGACCTTTAAAACCATCAATTTCTTGGTTTTTGGCATTTTGTGAGCTTCGATGATGGTGCCCACCCTTAGATCCATTTTAGTGAAATCTTCGAAAGTGGCGGTTTCTTTTTGTGGTTCGGCTTCGGCGGCTTCAGCTGCGTTAGCAGATTTTGTGGCTTCAAGTTTGTCCAATTGTTTCTGGATTTGTTCGTCTTCAATTTTGCTGAAAAGCAATTCGGCTTTTCCTATAGTATGCCCGGCAGGCAATAAAGCTTCCCGGGTCGCGATCTTTTCCCACTGTGAAATCTCCGCTCCCGTTAGCTCATTTTCCGCAGCTGAAAACTGAAGCATTTTCTTCAGTTTTCCTGAAGTAAAAGGTAAAAAAGGTTCGCTAAGAGTCGCCAGAGCAGAGGCGATTTGCAATGCCACATACATAATGGTTTTAACGCGCTCCTCCTCGGTTTTAATCAGCTTCCAGGGTTCTTCATCTGCCAGGTATTTGTTTCCTAAACGCGCTAAATTCATAAGCTCGGCCTGGGCCTCACGAAATCTGTATTTTTCAATAGAACTGGCAATCACGGCCGGATATGCCTTCAACTCGGCCAAAGTTTGCGAATCAACTTCAGTATATGCTCCCGGTTGCGGCACTTCTCCATTATAATATTTGTTGGTGAGTACCACAACGCGATTGATGAAATTTCCGAAGATCGCTACCAGTTCATTATTATTTCTGGCCTGGAAATCTTTCCAGGTAAAATCATTATCCTTGGTTTCGGGGGCGTTTGCGGTTAACGCATAACGCAAGACATCCTGCTGGCCTTCAAAATCTTCCAGGTATTCGTGCAACCAAACTGCCCAGTTTTTGGAGGTTGATAATTTCTTCCCCTCCAGGTTTAAAAATTCATTGGCGGGCACATTTTCAGGTAAAATATAATCGCCGTGGGCCTTCAGCATTACCGGGAAAATGATACAATGGAAAACGATATTATCTTTCCCGATAAAGTGGATGAGTTTGGTATTTTCATCTTTCCAGTAGGGCTCCCAGTCTTTGCCTTCGCGCTCTGCCCATTCTTTGGTTGAAGAAATGTAGCCAATTGGGGCATCAAACCAAACATACAGCACTTTGCCGTCGGCGCCTTCTACAGGTACAGGGATTCCCCAGTCGAGATCACGGGTAACGGCACGCGCCCGAAGCCCATCGTTTAGCCAGGATTTCACCTGCCCGTGTACATTGCTTTTCCAGTCGTGGGCGTGTCCTTCCACTATCCATTTTTGAAGCCAGTCCTGGTATTGATCTAATGGTAGAAACCAGTGTTTGGTTTCTTTTAAAGTTGGCACCTCCCCGGTTATGGCCGATTTCGGGTTGATCAAATCTGTGGCGTTAAGAGAACTTCCGCAGCTTTCACATTGGTCACCATAGGCTTCCTCGTTACCGCATTTGGGACAGGTCCCGGTCACGAAGCGATCGGCCAGGAATTGGCCGGCTTTTTCGTCATATAGCTGTTTGGTGGTTTCTTCGATAAACTTCCCGTCTTCATACATTTTTTTGAAAAATTCTGAAGCGGTTTCGTGATGCACCTGGGCCGAGGTACGCGAATAATTATCGAACGAAATGCCAAAATCTACAAAAGATTGCTTGATGATGGCATTGTATTTATCTACGATATCCTGCGGGCTCACACCTTCTTTTTTTGCTTTGATAGTAATTGGCACCCCGTGCTCATCACTGCCGCAAACAAAGGCTACATCCCTGCCCTGCATTCTCAGGTAGCGGGCATAAATATCGGCTGGCACGTAAACGCCTGCCAAATGTCCTATATGAATTGGGCCGTTGGTGTAGGGTAAAGCTGCTGTAATAGTATATCGCTGTGTAGATTCGCTCATTATTCTGCTTGATTTTTCGAAGCCGTAAAGGTAAGCAACTTTCCAGAAAAGGCGTTAAATTCTTGTAAAAGACAAGGCGGCTTCAGGCATTGTTTCTAATTTAGTTTTGAATTTTTTTTCTGAAGTTTTCTGCGGAAATTCCTTCAGAAACAACTTTAACCAATATGAAGAAGATTTTTGTGCTTTTTAGCGCAGTGCTTTTAGCTGCCTGTGGAGGAGCTAAGAAAATAAGTACTGCTCCTGAAGATAAATATTTGCTGGAAAACCTGGCCAATGCGACTTCTGCCCAACTGGCCGCAAACTATGCCGATGCCAATATCTACGAAGATACCGGCCTGTTTGAAGAGGGTACTATTGAAAGGCCGTATACCGTATTATACCGGGGCACGCCCGATGAAATTCAGATCACCTGGAATGATGCAGCCCGCACCGAAATTCATGATATCACCTTTTCAGGAAACGGAAAATGGCATTCTGCTACCGGCATCAAAGTAGGAACCACCTACGAAGAGTTGGAGCGCCTAAACGGACGGGAGATTTCTTTCTACGGATTCGGCTGGGATTATGGTGGTGCTGTGATGTGGAATAATGGTGATCTAGAAAGCACCAATGTGCAGGTTTTTCTGGAACCAGCAAATGACCCCGCTAATAAGTTTTATGGAGATCATTTGGTAGATGCCACCCCCGAAGAAATTGAAGCCCTGAACTTAAGGGTAAAAACTATTATGTACTTAAAATAGAAAAATTCCCCCAGTAAATTTTTTCTTTAGAATCCCTAATTTTTGAACAAAGCAATTTGAATTGGCAAAACACAATGCGCTTGGCAAAAAGGGGGAACGGCTTGCGGTAGAATTTCTGCGCAATAGCGGGTATGAGATTCTGGCCGAGAACTACACATATTTAAAAGCAGAGGTAGATATAATTGCCAGAACAGGCGATACCGTCGTGATCGTAGAGGTTAAAACCCGCAGCACCCCCGATTTTGGGAATCCGCAGGATTTTGTGAAGCCTAAACAAATAAGGCAAATGGTAAAAGCCGCCGATTATTTTTTAACTGAAAATAATATTGAAGAAGAAGTTCGCTTTGATATTATTGCTGTGATCATTAATAATGCCGGCACCCGAATTGAACATTTACCCGATGCTTTTTATCATTTTGGGTAAAAAAATAGGCTGCCTTGAAAAGACAGCCTACTTAAAATTATAGCAATTATTGCTTACCAGATTCTCACACGATCTTCTGGCGCTACATACATTTTATCACCTTCCTCTACATTAAATGCTTCGTAAAAAGCATCGATGTTTTGCAGGGGTACGTAAGCCCTGTACATTCCTGGTGAATGCGGGTCGGTTTTAATTTTGTTTTTCAAAGCCTCATCGCGCATTTTGGTTCTCCAAACCGTTGCCCAGCTCATAAAGAAACGCTGCTCTGGAGTAAATCCGTCGATTTCTCCGGGATGCCCGTTTTCTTCCAGGTGAATTTGAAGCCCGTCATAGGCTGCATTTACCCCACCAAGGTCTCCAATGTTTTCACCCAGAGTGAATTTTCCGTTAATATATACGCTGTCCAAAACTTCGATAGCTGAATACTGCTCGGCTAAATCGTTACCCAGGGTTTCAAATTGTTTCAAATCTTCATCGGTCCACCAGTTGTTAAGGTTTCCTTCCGAATCAAATCTTGAACCGCTGTCATCAAATCCGTGAGAGATTTCGTGACCTATCACAGCACCAATTCCGCCATAGTTTACAGCAGCATCGGCTTTATAATCGTAGAATGGGGGTTGCAAAATAGCTGCAGGGAATACAATCTCGTTATAACTAGGGTTGTAATATGCATTCACCGTTTGTGGAGGCATAAACCATTCGGTTTTATCTACCGGCTTGCCAAGATCGGCCATATTATCGGCAACACTCCATTTTCTTGCATTCATCATATTTTCGAAATAGGAGCCCTCATCTTCCACATCTTTGATTTCAAGATCGCTGTAATCTTTCCACTCGTCTGGATATCCTACTTTTACTACCGTAGTGCTTAGTTTTTCCTGAGCTTTTTTCTTGGTGTCTTCGCTCATCCAGCTAAGGTTATTGATTCTGGTTTCAAAAGCCTTTACGATATTGGAAATCATTTCCTGAGCTTTTTCTTTGGCTTCAGCCGGGAAATGTTCTTCTACATAAAGTTTACCTAATGCTTCTCCAAGAGTACGGTTTACTGTCATAAGCGCACGCTCGTCACGTGGGCGTTGCTCCTGGGCTCCCTGTAGGGTTTGATTATAAAATTCCCAGTTCGCAGTTTCGATTTCAGTAGAAAGGGTAGAGGCAGCATCATTAAAAAGGCTCCATTTTAGGTATTCTTTCCAGTCTTCAACCGAGTTGGCAGCGAAGGTCTTTTGAAGTGCTTCCATATACTTTGGCTGGGAAACGATGATAGTGTCCAGGTCATTGGCACCAATTCCTTCAAAATATTCATTCCAGTTAATGGCTGAAACCTTATTCTGAAGTTCCTTAACCGTCATTGGATTATAGGTTTTTCTGGCATCTCTACGCTCTACCTTATCCAGTTGAGGTTGGGCTAAAGAAGTTTCAAAGGCTAAAATTCTTTCAGCAGCATTTTGAGCTTCTTCTTCAGAATAGTCTATGTACTGAAGCATTCTTGCGATATGCTCTTTGTATTTCTCTCTTTTCTCTTTAGAATCTGAATCGTCGGCTACATAATAATCTCTATCAGGAAGTCCAAGTCCGGCAGGGTAAAGGTAGGCCGCATTCATATTGCTGTTTTTGGCATCAGAGCGTACTCCGAAAGAGAAAAATCCGCCGCCCCCGTATTGCTGCATTTCAGTTAGATAAGCCTGCAGGTCTTCTTTATTCTGAATAGAATCTACCTTGGCCAAATATGGTCTTACCGGCTCTACACCCCTTTCGTTACGGGCTACGGTATCCATAATGGTTTTGTAAAGATAAACCGCTTTAGCCTGGTCGCTGGAAGGATCAAGGCTGTCGTTTTTTGAAGCGGCATTTAAAAGAGCCAGGGCATCGGCATCGGTGCGTTGGCGCAATTCCATAAAACTACCCCAGGTGGTTTGGTCTCCGGGGATCTCGGTAGAGTCTACCCATTTCCCGTTTACATACCTGAAAAAGTCATCTTGAGGGCTTACGGTAGTATCCATATAAGCCAAATTAATTCCGTGGATTTCTTCTTTTTCCACAGTGCGTTTGTCATCATCTTTACAGCCGGTAAGAACCGCAGCTCCTAAGAATGAATACATCAGCACATTGCTTATTCTTTTCATGTGTGGTGTGATTAATTAAAAAATTTAGGCTAAAATACTAAAAAGGAATGCATTTCACAGCAAAAGTGATTAGGCTGGATTAATCTTATTATTTGCTGGCTGAAGTTATTTTTCTCCTGCCGCGGCAAATAAAATTTTAATTGTCCTTAAAGCCGTCCAGAAATCCCGAGTCGAATTCTTTCTTAATTTGGGTGACTTCTTCCACATTGTCGTTTGGAATAAGTATAGAAAGTACATAGTGTTTTACCTTCCATTGGTTCCCTTTTCTTTCCATCACTCCCGAACCGCGACAAAGGCCCATTTGAGTGTCCAGAATTTCATCGAACCAGGCATATTGTTTGGATTCTCCAATATAAATATTGCGCTCTATGGCAGTAAAATTCCAGGCCTTTCCCTGGTCGAAATAAGGTTTTGAAAATTCTTTAAATTCCTCGTTTTGCCAGTTTTCGGTGGCATCGGTGCCCAGGAAGATTCCGTCTTTGCTCATTAGGTCAAAGTAGGTTTCGAAATTTGCTTCGGCTGCGGCCTGGTGCCATTCATCAAGCCGGGAATCTATTCGCTCTTTTATTTCAGAATCTGACCGGTCGGGATTATGCAGGGCTGAATTCTTGCGGGATTCAGCTTCAGAATTGCAGGAAACTAAAAGACAGGTGAGTATTAAAATTAAGAATTGTTTCATCTTTAAAATTTTAATCTAAGGTAAGCTTTTAGATAGAAATTTCAGGTAGCTCCAAACTGTCCCGGCTTTGATTTCGACGCTGGTTTTCAATTTCATCCAGCTCCCGTTCAAAATCTTCGAGCGTTTTCAGGAAAAGTTCGTTTAGCTGAAGTTTAAAATTATTCCATTCTCCCGGTATATCCCCGGCAGCTTCGACAATATGATCTGGATTGGGGTTTCTCATACTCGAAACCTGGTCCAGTATCCTGGTTTTGGTAAGTAACACATTAATTCGGGACTCTACAGCCTTAGACTTCAAAGAATCTGGCAGGCTGGATTTTAAATTTTGCATGATCTGCACCAGGGGTTTTGAGTTCTCCTTAATGTAATTCACATCGGCTCCACGAAAATTATCTATTTCATTCTGTGCGGTGATATAAGCCAGCCATTCAATCGCATATTTTCGGGCTTCAGGCACCAGGATAACCTGCTCGGCCGGCAATTCGATTTGCTTGTTAAAGCCGGTACTGTCTATTTGTTCTGTCGTATCCTGCCCGGAATTTTTGTCCTGGCAGCCAATGACAACTAAACCCAATAGGATGAAAATGATTTTTTTCATGTTCACAAAGTTAGTCTAAATCTTAAGCCAAACAATTTAAGTTGCTGGGCTGAATTTTTTTTAACCGAAACCCGTCTTTGCCCTCTAATCTTGCGAATACCTTTACAGATTTAAATATATTTGCGGAAAAATCAATCTTATGGCCGGTAAAATTTTAATCATTGGTGCTTGCGGACAAATTGGAACTGAACTTAGCCTGAAACTGCGCGAACTTTATGGCAACGACAATGTCATTGCCAGCGATATTCGGGAAGGCAGTGAAGAGCTGATGGAATCGGGACCATTTGAACTGGCCGATGCTAAAGATGCCGCCCGCATTGAGAGTTTAATCGAGCAATATGAGATAAGCGAGGTTTATCTTATGGCTGCTATGCTTAGTGCAACCGCCGAGAAAGCTCCTATGAAAGCCTGGAATTTAAATATGGATTCTCTTTTTCATATTCTGAATTTTGCAAAGGATAAAAAGATTGAAAAGGTATTCTGGCCCTCAAGTATTGCGGTTTTTGGACCTACCACTCCAAAGCAGAATACCCCGCAAACTACGATTATGGAACCATCTACCGTGTATGGAATAAGCAAACAAACCGGCGAAAGATGGTGTGAATATTTTCACGATAAATATGGCGTAGATGTAAGAAGTTTACGCTATCCCGGGATTATTAGTTACAAGACCCTACCCGGCGGCGGTACTACCGATTATGCTATCGAAATTTTTCACGAAGCCCTTAAAAATAAAGCTTATACCAGTTTTTTATCTGAAGACACCGGGTTGCCAATGATGTATATGGATGATGCTATAAAAGCGACCGTAGATTTAATGCAGGCCGACTCAGAGAAAGTAAAGGTGCGGTCTTCTTATAATCTTTCGGCTTTGAGTTTTACACCAGGGAATCTGGCTGAAGCCATTCAGAAAAATATCCCTGATTTTAAAATAGATTATGCACCAGATTTCAGGCAAAAAATTGCCGATTCCTGGCCTTCGAGTATCGATGATTCCCGGGCCCGTGAAGATTGGGGTTGGGAGCATAACTTTGATCTGGACAGCCTGGTAAAAGAAATGTTGGCTGGGGTAGAAGCTCAGTTAAGCGATACAAAACAATAGCAATGAACGGAAATAAAAAGAGGCCGTCTTAAAAGCTATTTTTAGACGGTCTTTTTTTATTCGTGCTTTAGGCAGTTTTACAATGTTATTGTTTTCGTTATTCGTTATGGGTTAAAAGTTAATAGGATGTTCCTACTCAC